>PBSM01000330.1 GCA_002726245.1 Planctomycetaceae bacterium
CCTCCACAACCGCCCCGGCCACCCGTTCCATCCCAACGCCCCCACAACCTCAACCATCGCCGCCTAAAAAAACGAGCCCGTTCCTGCACCCACTACTGACACAAACCAACGCATCATCGTTGGTCAGTTGATACGTCACATCGTTGTTGATCAGAAACCCGAGTAAGTCAGCGTCGGTCTGTCCAGCACTTGCGAGGGCAAGTAATCGTTGCACGGTGGAAACTAAGTCCAACTCGACACTCTTCTTTGGAACGTAACTGGCCGCGCCACGCCGCAGAGCCTCCGCCGCGATGTCCTCGCTGCCTTGAGCCGTCGTCAACACGACCGGCAACTCAGGCAAGTCGTGTTTCACCGCATCGACAAGCTCCAACTCATCCATCTCGGGCATGATCAAATCCGTTACAACGAGACTGCGTTTATCGGATCGGACCATCTCCAGCCCATCGCGCCCATTCGTCGCGACTGAAACACGATAGCCAGCGTCCTCCAAGAGAAACTTCATCAGCGCGCGTTGCGTCGGGCTGTCTTCAACAATCAGCACATGCTGGGCTGCAAGGCTCATGAGAACTTCGCTAACCTCCTTTGCTCTCTCGATATGGGGCTAGCGAGACGCTCGTACGTCCGACTGCGCGGGATCGGTATCGGTTAAGACGGAGTTGATAAGCGAGATCAAGGTAGCAGGGTCTTCCAGCTTTTTCACAGCCCGTGCGGCACCCAGAGCCAAGCATTCGTCTTGAATTGGAGTGGGGTCATCTGCAGTGAGTACGATTACCGGCGTCCTGATTCCTCGTTCGGATAACGCTCCGAGGACCTGTTGCCCAGACATGTCCGGCATTTGCAAATCAAGCAAGATAAGGCCGGGCTTGCTCGATGTCTCGACGGCCAGCTTGATCCCCGTGCCGCCGTCACTCGCCTCGACAACTTCATGCCCTGCGTCTTTGCAGACGAGGCGCATGTATGCCCGCTGTAGCTTTGAGTCGTCGATGACGAGAATATGTGCCATAGAAGGATCTCTGAACGAGGCGGCATCAGAAACCAGCTTCCAGCAAACGCCGCCGTCGCTTGAGAGAACTCTCTGGGTTTCCTTAGCGTATCCCCGAAAGAGCCAGAAGTAAGCGGCGAGACACGGAACATGAACCAAGTTGATGGTTCCGGTCACCCGCAGGAAGCTCCTCCACCGATTGGACATTGGGCCTTGGGATTTCGTAGTTCGCGTCAAGTAAAGTCCTGGGCAATCCCGATGATCCTTAGAGGGTAAGCAACCCAGCTCCCAGAGGATCGCTCGATGTACGCTCGCTATAAGAAAAGTGGCAACGCCAGCGGCAAGTGGCAGCGTGTGCCACATACCGGTGTCGGCGGCCTGACGCGCGAGCAGGTTGGCGACTGGGTTCTGGACGTCACACACCGCCGTCAAGCGAGATCAGTACAGCGTGACCATTCGCCGCGAATCGCCGGCCTACGAAGAACGGCTAACCGGGTTCAGCAGCAAGGCGGCGGCAACGCAAGAGGGTCGTAGGCGTATCGAACTGCTAAAGCATGTCAGACAACCGATCGCGTTTCGCGGACCACGTCGCGCTCGACGTGTACGGCCGCCACACACGGGCTAGCCGAACCTAAGTCGGTGGCCCGTCAACGTCTCCGTCGTTCGCCTCTTTCGGATGCAGCGCGTCCTCAGCACGTTGCACGTGCGACGCAAACTCGGGCTTACTTCCGTACAGCTCAATGACTCCTCGCCAGAGCTTCTTGGCCTCGATCTCTTTGCCACTAGCCGATAGCTTGGCGGCGTGCTCCAATCGGGCCTCAACGAATCGCAGACGATCATCCTCGGAACCTTCCTGCTCGATCATCGCCATCTGTCGGCGCGCCAGGTTCACAAAGGCAGTTCTCATCTTGTCGTCTCCTTCCGAATCGGCAAGCAGGTCGGCCATGCCACGGTACTTCTCGAGAGCCGTGACGCGATCGCCGAACTGTTCAAAGTCAGACGCTTCTTTGTACAGCCGCTCCGCCTCGGATTTCGGTTCGCGACCGTGTTTGGCGTTGAACGCGAACTTGCGCGAAGCGCTAGCCATGTCGAGTTCTTCGAGATGCCCTCCGCTTCTGCAGCGTATTCGCCGTTGGGAAACTTCTTGAGCAAGCGTTTCAACAAGGGTCGTGCGTTCTCGCGTTGTACGCCTTCCTTTGTTTCGAGGATCGCAACAGCCTTTGCGTGCAATCGCGTTTCACTCTCTGGCCACAGAAACCACGTACCGATTCCTCCGATCAAGAAACACAAGCACAAAGCCAAAAACCACGCACGCTCGTAGAACGGTGGTACGCTTTCGGCTTGCTCCTCAGGCTCGTCGATTCTGCGGCCAGCACTTGCCAGCAGTAGGCGAGCCTCATCCTTGTGAACTTGCGGAGTGAGTGGACTGAACCCACCGGCGGCATGTTCGACAACGGTCGTCTTCGCCGCGACTTGCCTCGTCGTTTCGTTGAGGGCCAACAAGACGGCAGACGCACCGTAGGGACGCTTGCGAGGATCCTTCTCCAGTAATTCTCCCACGAGGGCTGACAACCACACGGGACATTCGAAGATGATGGAATCGATGCGTTCGGGCACATCTTCTCGATGTTGTCTCGCAATCTCTTCCGCAGCATCGCCGTTAAACGGAACGCTGCCGACCAGCATCTGATACATCATGCATCCGAGCGCATAGAGGTCGGCTTTGTGAGTCACCTCCGCTTGCCCGCTCTGCTGTTCCGGTGCGCGATAGAACACGCGATCGCCGGTCGCTCGGATCGATGATCCGCACCAAGGGTTCTGAGACCGGTTGACACGAAAGTCCGCGACCTTAAACTGTCCCGTCCTCGGCGATCAGGATCTTTTCGGGCTGCAAGTCATGATGCGCGACGCCTTGTTCGTGAGCACACTCCAAGCCGCTCGTGATTTGGTAGGCATAATCGACGACGGTCTCCCATGCCAAGCGGCTTCGCCGTTCGAGCAACTCGGCCAGGGACTCGCCTTCCACCAGCTCGTAGGCAAGGCAACCCTCCATCTCTTCCAAGATACCGCCGTAGCAACGCACGACGTTCCAGTGCGTCAGTTTCTTCAGCGTCTCGATTTCTGATACGAGAGCCTGCTTCGCGACGGGGTTGCTTTTTGCCAGCGGTGCGCTGAACATCTTGACCGCGACCATTCGTTTCTGGCCAAGGTGGATCGCCCGGTAAACCGAGCTTTCGCCTTGCTCATCAAGCCGGCCTTCGAGCGCGAAGGGTCCGAACCGGGACTTTTCCATCCGGAGGATGTCTCTTTCTGAGCCGAACTGAGATCCGAACGAGACCGATAGGGAAGAGGACGTAGAAGCTCGTAACGCGACGGGATTCTACCCCAGAGTCATTCTAAGCCGCGGCGCAATCGATTTGAACGGGCATCTCGTCCAAACGCTGCTCTCCAGCGATCCGTCGAGAACTTCCGGGGACGGCGAAACCAGGCACAAATCTCGTTCGTCTAACAGCTTGTGCCGTGGTGCGCAGCTACAATTGCGTATTCGCGGTTTGGCAAAGATCGGCCAGGGAATGACAGCTTGCGGTATCAAGGAGTTGCGGTGATGAGACGTTTTGCAGTGCTATTGGCGAGTCTGGTGGTTACGTGCGCGGTGTCGAGTGACGCGGCTGAGATTGGTTTCAACGAGAAATTCGCCCTCGCGGAAGATCGTGCCGAAGCGTTGAAGCTGCTCATTCCGGGCTCCGAGGAGTACTACTACTTTCATTGCCTCCACTACCAAAACACTGAGCAGTTCGATCAAGTCGAAGAGCTGCTCGCGGCTTGGATCAAGCGGTACAAATACACGCCGCGCGTGCACGAGATTCAGAATCGGCAAGCACTACTGACCTATGAAAAGGATCCGGCAAGGTCCCTGGAGTTCATTCGCCAGCGACTCGGAATCCAATTCAACCACCAACGCGAGACGATCGGCGAGCGGCCGAATCTTCCGACTCAGCTCGATCAGGCGCTGCTCACCCGCGCGCGGCTCACTGGGATCGCCAAGCAGCACCACAAAAACCTGGACGGATTCGAGGACTTCGCTCTCGACTGGCTCGTCGGCACGAAACTCGATCCTGACCGGCGCAGGCATCTGCTGCAGCGGCTCACGCGGCCCGACTATCCCAATCTCGCGCAGCTCGTTGTCGCCGACTTGAAACATCGCTACAGCAAGCCGTTCGGATCGATGACGATCCATAACCAGTTGCTGAAGGATCAACTGGATGAATGTTTGAGGCTCAAGCCGGACTTGCTGAACCAAGGCAACTTTGTCAACGCGTATCTGGCGAAGCTTCAGGCAAACGATGATGTTGACCGTGTCTACGAGACGGACGAGTACGAGGCGCATCTCGAGCGTCTCTGGAAGTTCACGTCGCGTTTAGCACCGGTGCACAACTCACTGAAGGCACACGTGCTGTATCACCGCTTGCTATTGGATCGCGCTCGTGGGATCTACGACAAAGACCGGTTCATGGCCTACATCCGGCTGCCGCGCAACGTCGGTTACATCGAGCCTAAGTTCATGCAGAATGAGAACAATCGTCGCTTCGCCGCCGACCTGAATGCAAACTTCGAGCCGCTTTCGCTCTTGCCGCCGATTCGCAACGACGAGCCGCTCGTGCGCAGTTACTTGCACCACTTCTTTGTCGATGAAGCAAACGCGAAGCCGTACGAACCGTTTATCGCCGATGGCTATCTGCGAGAGAATCTCGCTGAGACAAAGATCGTCAATGGGCTGGGCGAGCCGGAGCAATGGTACTCGTTGCTGCCGCCGAACAAGTATCAGGCGCTGAAGGATCGCATTGACCTCGCTTTTGCCTATACGAATCCGAAGTTCTTCGCAGCCGATGATGCGGTGAGCCTGGACTTGGACGTGAAGAACGTCCGTTCGCTGATCGTTCGCGTCTTTGAAGTGAACACGCGGAATTTCTACCGCGAGTATCTGCGTGAAGTCAACACGGACATTAACCTCGACGGCTTGGTTGCCAACGACGAACAGACCTATGACTACAACGAAACGCCGCTGCGACGCGTTCGCCGCCACTTCGAATTCCCGGCACTCGCCAAGGCCGGCGTTTATGTGATCGATTTCATCGGCAACGGCATGAACAGTCGCGTTGTCGTCCGCAAAGGCCAACTCCGACATCTGGTCGAAACGACTTCGGCAGGGCAGCTATTCACGATCCTCGACGAGAACAATGAACGAGTCGAAGAGGCTTCGATCTGGCTGGCCGGACATCAATATCAACCAGATGGGAAGGGGCACATCCTCGTTCCGTTCACCGCCACACCGGGCCGACAACCGATCATCATCTCGCGCGGCTCGCTTTCGACGCTGGCCTACTTCCAGCATCAATCGGAGAACTTCCAACTCACCGTCGGCATGCATGTCGATCGCGAGTCGCTGCTCAAACGTGCGAAGTCTTTGGTGATCATTCGGGCGGGCCTCTATCTCAATGGCACTCCCGTCAGTCTTGCTGATCTGGAAGACGTTCGGTTAACGATCGCTTCGGTCGATCACGATGGGGTCTCGTCCACCAAAGAGGTGAAGGACTTCGAGCTATTCGAGGACCGCGAATCGGTTTACGAATTCCAGACACCCGCTCGCCTGTCACAGTTGAGCTTCACACTGCAGGCTCGCGTCCAGAACCTCAGCCAGAACAAAAAGGTTGACCTACAAGTCTCCGACACTTTTCAACTGAACCAAATCGACAAGACAGAGAAGCTCGAAGACCTTCATTTCGCCAAAGTCAACGGCGAGTATGTGCTGGATCTGCGCGGCAAGACGGGCGAAGCGAAGCCGGATCGTTCGGTTCAGCTCTCGATCAAACACCGCGATTTCAAGCTACCGGTCTCGCTCCCATTGAAGACAGATCGCGGTGGCCGCATTCGACTTGGCAAGTTGCAAGACATCGCCAGTCTGACGGCAACGAGCCCAGAGGGCACGTCGCACACCTGGACGCCGGATCACGATCGGCACACGTACCAGCGCACGATCCATGGCACTGCGAAGAAGCAGATCGAATTGCCATACATGGGATCGCGCGAGGAACCGTCGCGTACAGAGTTGTCATTGCTCGAAGTACGTGGCACGAGCTTTGTCTCGGATCGTTTCAAGGCACTCTCGCTTCGTGATGGCCTACTTCGTATCCGAGGGTTACAACGAGGCGACTACGACTTGTGGTTCAAACAGACGAACCATCGCATTCGACTGCGGATTGCGGATGGCGACGAGAGCGAGAAGTACGCGCTCGGCAGTTCGCGGCATCTAGAAGTCCGGGGCAAGAATCCGCTGCAGATTGTTGACGTGACGGTGGCTGACGACAGTCTCAAGATTCAACTTTCCAACAGCAACAAGTTCACTCGGATCCACGTCTTTGCCACTCGATATCAACCGACCTATCGTGCGTTCGCGGAGTTGGCGTCCGTCCGAGACGCGGAGCCCTATCAGATAAAGGCCGGGCATCTGACATCGCTGTACGTCGCTGGACGTAGCATTGGCGACGAATACCAATACATCATCAATCGTCGTTACGCGACAAAATACCCCAGTGTGCTGGCGGAGCGGCCGAGCGTGATTCTCAATCCATGGTCCGTCAGGAGTACGGAATCTGGGCGGCAGGATGCTCAAGCCGGAACGGACTTCGCTCCCAAGGCAGAAGCTCCACCGACGGAAGCCGCACGAGAGAGCACCGAGCTTGCGAGGGCCGCTGACACTGGCCACTTCGCGAACTTGGACTTCCTCGGCCAAGCGTCCGCGATCCTTGTCAATCTCAGGGCTGACGAGAAGGGTGTCGTTACGGTTCCATTGGCTGAAGTCGGCTCGCATCAGCATCTTCACGTAGTCGCGATCGATCCGGTGCATACCGCATACCGCAGCGTCTCCGTGCCCGAGAAGCCAATGGAGTTGATCGATTTGCGACTTGCCGCGGGTCTCGATCCCGAGCGGCATTTCACACAACAAAAGCAAGTCAGCGTTGTTGGTCGTGCCCAGCGGTTTGTTCTGTCGGATATCGCTACTTCGCGGCTAGAGACTTACGACTCGCTCAACCGGATTTACTCGCTGTATACGACGCTCAGCGGTGACGCCAAGCTTGCCGAATTTCGCTTCATTCTGAATTGGCCCAAGCTGACGAGCGAAGAGAAGCAGACTCTGTATTCGAAGCATGCTTGCCACGAATTGAACTTCTTTCTGCTGAAGAAAGATCCGAAGTTCTTCGAGGCCGTCGTGCAGCCTTACATGGCCAACAAGAAGGACAAGACTTATCTCGACGATTGGCTGCTGGGCGGCGAACTGCGACCGTACTTGCAACCGTGGGATTACGCTCGTCTGAACACAACCGAGCGGATCCTTCTTACACATCGCATCGCGGCAGATCGTCAGCATACAGTGCGTGACATCCGTGATCGCTTCACCTTGCTTCCGCCGAACATCGATCGACGCAACTTGCAATTCTTAACCGCAATCAAGGGCCGCGCGTTGGACAGCGATGGCGACGACTTGGCGCTGCAGACGAGAGGTTTTGTGCCCGCGTTCGGCGGAGTACAACTCCAACGTCAACTGGGTGACATCCCGGGCGGAGCTGGTTTCGAGAGCGAAAGTGAGATAGCTGAAGTGCTTGGCGAGGCGCAGAGCTTGAAATTATCAGACCAGAGAGGCCGGCTTTCCCTAGAGTCCAGACGCATGGCACGGAAGGGCTTAGACAGTCTCTCGGATAGATTTGACGTTCCGACGGCGGAGCACGACTTCGCCTTCTACAGCAGCGTAAGAGGAGAGAAACGAGTCCAGCAGCTTTACGAGAAGCTCGACAAGACACAGGAGTGGGCCGAGAACAACTATTACAAGCTGCTCATCGAGCAACAGAATGCTGACTTGGTCGGCGTCAATTCCTTCTGGCGGGACTACGCTGAGCACGATCCGGCAAAGCCATTCCTTTCGCCCAACTTCGCCGATGCAACAAGCAACTTCACGGAGATGATGTTCGCATTGTCGCTGCTCGATCTACCGTTTGAGGCTGACGAACATGACAGCGAAGTCGTGGAGAACAAGCTCATACTGACAGCAGCCAGCCCGATGATCGTGTTTCACGAAGAGATCCGCGAGGCGGGCTCCGTGGTCGAGCAAACACCGATTCTCGTCAGCCAGAACTTCTTCCGACATGGTGATCGGTATCGACAAGTGAATAACGAGCGGCTCGACAAGTTCGTCACCGAGGAGTTCCTCGTTCACACGGTCTATGGCTGTCAGGTTGTGTTGACCAACCCAACTTCGTCGCCACAGAAGCTTGACGTTCTGTTGCAGGTCCCGATCGGGGCTATCCCAGTTCTCAACGGGCAAGAGACGCGCAGCGTACATCTCGACCTTCAGCCCTATAACACACAGACGATCGAATACCACTTCTACTTCCCGGCAGCGGGTCGCTATCCGCACTATCCGGTCCACATTGCGAAGGACGAGAAGCTGCTGGCTCATGCGGAACCATTCACACTGAACGTCGTCGAGAAGCTCAGCCGCATCGAGCGCGACTCGTGGCCGTACATTTCGCAAAGCGGTTCCGGTGAAGACGTCTTAAACTACTTGCGAGAGAAGAACCTGCACAGCACGGATCTCGGCAAGATCGCTTTCCGAATGGGAAACAAGCCGTTCTTCCTGAAGGTGGTTGACTTGTTGTCGAAGCGGCATGCCTATCACCACACGCTTTGGTCCTACGGGATCAAGCACGATGTTGTCCCGGCCGTTCGGCAATACTTGCAACATGCCGACGGTTTCGTGCAGCAATGCGGCGCGTATATTGACAGCCCGCTTGTCACCATCGAGCCGGTTGCTCGAAAGACTTATCAGCAGTTGGACTACAAACCACTCGTCAACGCGCGTGTCCATCAGCTCGGACGCCAACGCCAAATCCTCAACGATCGGTTGCATCAGCAGTATCACCGCTTGATGACGATCCTCGGTTATCGTCGAGCGTTGACGAACGACGATCGGATGGCGATCACGTACTACCTGCTGTTGCAAGACCGCGTGGAAGATGCGACCGCATTCTTCGAGCAAGTCAATGCTGCCGACTTGGAAACGTCGCTGCAGTATGACTACTTCGCAGCCTACTTGAGCCTGTACCGATCCGACATCGATTCCGCTCGTCAGATCGCCCGTCGCTATGCCAAACATCCGGTCGATCGATGGCGCACTGCATTCACTTCGATCGACCGTCAGATCGACGAGATCGACAGCGGCAACGCGGAAGTCCTAGACCCCGAAAGTCGTGATCAACGACAAGCCGAGTTGGCTGCCGAAGAGCCGTCGTTCGAAGTCAGCGTGGAGGCGAAGCAGGTTCGTCTCGAGTATCAAAACCTAAAGCGTGCGACGGTGAACTACTACTTGATGGACATCGAACTGCTCTTCAGCCGCAATCCGTTCGTTCAGCAACACTCAAGTCAGTTCTCGCAGATCTTGCCTAACCTGACAGATGTCGTTCACCTGCCGGGAGACGCGCGAACGTTTGAATTCCCGCTGCCGAAAGAATTACAGAACCGTAACGTGCTAGCCGAGGTCGTCGGAGCTGGTCAGACGAAATCTCAAGCTTACTTCTCAAACTCGTTGTCCGTGCAAGTCATTGAGAACTACGGCCATGTGAGCGTCGTTGGCGAAGAGACTGGTAAACCACTCTCGACGGTCTACGTGAAATCCTACGCCCGGATGAAGGACGGGACCGTGAGGTTCTATAAGGACGGCTATACCGACTTGCGCGGACGCTTTGACTATTCATCGTTGAACACGAACGAACTCGACTTCGTCGATAAGTTCGCACTGCTCGTGCTGAGCGACGAGCACGGAGCTGTCGTTAGAGAGGTGTCGCCGCCGAAGCGGTAGGAATCATTATAAAACTCACGCTCGCTACGTGTGCGACGCAATAAACTCCCCGATTTCCGAACAGAGTTTCTTGTAGCTCTTCCTATTCTCTTTGCATCGCAATGCCCACTCACGGCCGGGATGAACCACATCCCACGGCGATCGTTCCTGGTTGTATCGGCCACGTCCCGGATCGTGGTTACCGAAGCCGTCCAAGATTCGATTCCAAACCGGCGCGGATGTTTCGATTAGGAGAGACTCTCCCAACGGAATCCAAATGTCATCTACGACTAGCGAACGGCACAGAAAATCAGACACTTCAATGTTCTCAGCTACGGAAAGCGACTTCGCGTGCTCGTTAAGCCTCCGAAAGAGCGCCGTACCCTTGTATGGTTCGAGCGGTTGATCTGCTGAAGGGACGGTCTTCCCTTTGCGCGCGCCTTGGGATGCCGTTGCGCATTCGGGGTAGCTCCGGAAACATTTGTTGGTCCAGCGGGGAAAGCAGACATGACGGCCCAGAAGAAACGTCGACAACAACTGTTCGCCGACAGAAAACTGCAAGGCGCGTTGTTGGCGCACACGACGATCTATTGGTTCTTCTCGGTGACGCTGATCGCAGTCTGTTGGATCATCTTCACACAACAACCTGAAACCTCTTACGACCTCTTTGGTCAACTGTGGCTCAACTGTGGGCCAGCCCTTCTCGGGTCGATGGTGTTGCTACCACTCGTACTGTTGGATTGTCTTCGTTTGAGCCATCGCTTCGCCGGACCAATGGTCCGCTTTCAACGTGCGATGCGCGAGCTTGCGCAAGACGGCGAGACCGACGAGGTGAAGCTCCGAGAAGGTGACTATTGGGTGGAGTTCGCCGGCCACCTGAACATCGTTTCGAAGAAGCTGCAAAAGCAGTCTCAGCCCGCGAAGATGGGACCGGCCGAGGAGGCTGATCTGGTCGAGTCGGTCGCAGCGACTGTGGACTACGAACCATCACAGACGGAGAACCTACACCGATTGCGGTGCCACTCGAGGGCGAGGCGACGCCTCAGAGCATCTACTCCGATTTGTCGATTTGACAAACTGCCATAACAGACCTATCTGTTTAGATAGCACTTCCTGCTAACTTGGAACTCAGGCAGAGTTCTTCGACAAAGGCAAACCGGCCGCGAGGCCGGGGCGCAAAGCCATGGGTCTCGGGTCTCGAGATCGCCAGGCAGCCGAAGGGAATCATCACGTCCTCGAACTAGCACTGCCGTTGCGCGCGCTACACACATCTCGTTCGCCTGAGGTTTCTCATGAAGTCACTCCTGCACAATAGCGTAGGCGCGTGCGCGCTCTACGTATCTCTCGGTCTATGCCTAGGCATCATCTTGCCCCTGGCGGAAGCAATTGCGACCGAATCACTAACCGTCGTTCGAATCGAAGAGGATTGGGAGTTGGTCGTTGGCACTCCAGATGCCAACAGCACCGCCCCTCAAGTCACTTGTTTCATCTCACCCACGCAAGATATCGACTCGCTGCACGCCGCCTTTGAGCTGAACCATCACAGCCAAGCCGAGTTCACTCCGGGCGGCCTGCAGTTGCAACTGTGGGACGACGAGATCCTGATGAGTGCTACTTCGCCTCTCACCGAGTCCGTCCTCTCAAGCAATGGCGAAACGATTCGTTGGACACAGGCGATGGAACTTGCCGCCGGCGGACTCACGTTCGAGATTACCGGCGGGTCTTCGACAACATGGGGTAACTTCGGCGGTGACTCTTCTCTGCGAGCGTCTTTCACTACCGAGCTAACGAACCTAAACGGATACTCCCCGACGACCTCGGTGCAGCATTCCGGAATCGGTTACGCCGCTAACCGAGTCGTCACGCTGTCGCTGAAGCGTGTCCGTGTAACGTTGCAGGACGGCGCCGTACTCGAAGACACGACGGAACGCGTCGCGCATACCACGAACTGATCCATCCAGTTGGCGAGATAGAACTATGACACTTCATACGATTCGTCGAAAACGCAAGGGCAACATCCTTGTCTTGACCGCCTGCATGATGGTCGTCATGGTCGGAATGCTGGCCTGTGCGATCGACCTTGGCTATCTGTACGTTGCCCGTGAAGAGATGCAACGGTCTGCCGATTCCACCGCACTTGCTGGTGCGTGGGAATTGATCGATGAGAGTACGCTCACCGGAAGTGGTGACGTTTACATTGTGGAGACAAACGCGCGTGCCTTCGCGGCCCAATACGCGGGCCTCAACAAAGTACTAAACGCTGCTCCGGCGTTAGCCCAAGATGATGTGATCATCGGCTTTATGGACGACCCGACAGACGCATCGTCCTCGATCAGCCAAACGACCGGGAACGCATCGAATGCTGTGTGGGTACGCGTCCGTCGCACCGCGAGTCAAAACGGAGAAGTCCCGTTCTTCTTGGCGAAGATACTTGGTATCGATCGCGCCGCGACGGAGGTTGATGCCATCGCGGCAGTTCGTAGCAACTTTCAAGGCTTTCAAACACCGTCTGCTGGTAGTCTCGACATCCTTCCTTTCGCCTTGGACGAAAATACCTGGAACGACTTGCTGATCGGAAACGCTACAGACAACTGGACCTGGGATTCCGTGGATCAGGAAGTCGAGAGTGGCTCCGATGGCATCCTAGAAGTGAACCTCTATCCACAGAGCACCGGTTCGCCTGGCAATCGCGGGACGGTTGACATCGGCAGCAGCAACAACAGTACCGCCGACATCGCTCGTCAAATCGTGGACGGCGTCTCCGTCAATGATCTTTCGTACCACGGTGGCAAGCTGGAGTTCGATGAGTGGGGCGAGTTGGGTCTGAACGGCGATACGGGAATCAGTGCCGGAGTGAAAGATGAGTTGGAATCAATCAAAGGACTGCCGCGTATCATTCCCATCTTCCGAGACGTGACAGGCCTCGGCAACAACGCCATGTACACGATCGTCCGCTTCGCCGGCGTCCGCATCATGGAAGTCAAGCTGACTGGGAATCCGTCGAGCAAACGAGTCATCGTCCAACCGGCAAGCGTTGTTGCGCGCGGGGGCATTCCAACGACCGCAAGCAGTACAACAGACTTCGTTTACTCGCCAGCGTGGTTGGTTCGGTGATGAATGTCGCGACGATGACTAGCGCTGCGCAACATGCACGCGCGTGTTGTCTCGGATGTTGGGCGCGACGATCACAGTATCACCGGCGGTGAGCCCTTCTGTCACCGCAGCGTTTTCATCATTCATCAATCCAATCGTCACGGGCTGCAGCGCAGCTCGCTCGTTCCGCACAACAAAGACCTGCCACTCGCCCTCCGACCCGCGAAACAAAGCCGAGCGTGGCACGAGGGTCGCATCTGGCTGTTCTGCCGTGAAGATGCGAACGCGCACGCGATAATCGACGCCGAGCGAGCGTGCTTCACGCAGAGCTTCGAGCACTCCATCCGCGAACCGGATGATCACTCTTACACGTTGCTGCTCGACGCCCAGCGAACTGATCTTGGTGAAGCCTGTGGGGTAGATTCGCTCAATAACGCCCGGCACCCCGCTTCCAGTCGTCGCTCCAATCGCCGGGCCGTAAATCTCAACTTCGCTGCCGTCGCGAATGCGAACCACATCCTCACTTAGGATGTCAGCTTCGACTTCCAAGCGATCTAGCTCGCCGATCCGCAACAGTGTCGTTCCGCTGGCCAGATACTGCTCGTCTCGGACAAGTCGTTCAAGGATCACGCCATCGATAGAACTCTTCATCTCGCTCCGTTCCTGTCGCAGCAGCGCTTGCCGAAGTCGAGCCTCCGCTTCTTCCTTCTGTTTCGCAAGCACATCGCCAGTCAAGCCCTTTCGCAGGATGTACTCGCGCACAACGCGAGGCAGCAGATTCGTCGCGGCTTGCATCGACTTGATCGCCTCTGCGTTCAGGACATCCTCACGGTATCCGATCTGACTCTCGACATAATTCAGCTCGGCGCGATCGAGGTCGTCCTGCGTCTCGGCACCGGTTTCGGCAAGGTTCCGAGTTCGGCCCAGAAAGATTTCCGAGTAATCAAGACGCGACTTGCTGGCAACCTTCTGAGCCTCCGCCGCCGCGACCGTTGACACCATTGATTCGACGAATAGTTCAGCTTGTTCGCTCGCACTTGCCTCGACCGACGTGTCCGCGTTCTCTGCAAGCGAAGCCTGCAGCCGTTCGACCGCCGCTTTGGCTTCGGCGATTTCTTCATCCAGGTCACGCTTCGAGGTCCGAGCCAGAACTTGCCCGGCGGTAACCGCTTGCCCTGCTTCGAAGTCGATCGCGTCGATGCGTCCCGCGAACGGCATCGTGATCAAGTGTGTTTCTGTCAGCCGAGTCTTTCCACGCTCATCGACGAACTCGCGGATATCGCCGCGCGAAACCTCCGCCACTTGCACAGGCAGGCTCTTCGATAGCCATTGCCATACCCCAACGCCGAATACCACGGCGACGAGCAGAATGAGTAACAACAACCAACGATTCATCGATTAACACTCTTATCTTATGCCGTGCGTTGTATTCTGAGCCCTTAGTACAGCTCAAGCATGTGCTCTCCACCATGCTCCGGATTACCCATCAGACGTTGTCTTCGCGGATCGATGACGAAGTCAAGTAACTCCAGAGGTACTTGGCCAACGAGTACCGGAACGTTCTCCAGTACTTCCATCACATCGACCGTGCATTCGCGACCATGGATTGTCAGTCGTACAGCATCGTACATCGCGACGGTCGCCCCTCCGGTACTTGTCGTTACACGACGTTGCAAGCGTTGTTTCAATCCTAATTGCTGAATGAGCGTGGTCGGTAAGGACAACGTCGTTGCCCCGGTATCGACAAGAGCATTACTAACGGTCAAGCGGCGAACGTCGTCATCAGACTGATACCCGCTTTCAGCCTCCCAAAGATCCTTTAGGTTCTCGATGGTGACTTCGACGAGCACGCGTCCAATTGCATCGATCTCCATGTTCTACTCCTTCTGGTGCAACTCTCATTCTACCGTGTAACACGGGCACTTCGGCTATTTTCTTTCGTCAGATGCGAACCGACAAGGTTGTCATTCTTTCACCTTGAGTGCTTCCAAATAGTCCATTCGATACAACGTCCATTGCACGACAAGCTGAGCCAGCAACGCGAACGCTACGGCTAATACCAGTGTAGTCCACCAGACCCAGGGCTCGCTCACGACGGGCAAGCGAATGAGATCATTGTTGTAAGAAACCGCGGTTAACCAGGTCAGTAGCCAGCCGACCGGCAATCCTAGCAAGCTCCCGATCAGATTCGTTACCATGCTTTCACGCAGAAACATTCCGCCGATTTGAGTCTGCGTATATCCAAGTGCGAGGAAAGTTCCAACTTCGCGCTGCCGCTCGGCGAGACTAACCATCGATACATTGACGATACTTCCAAAGAAGATGATTCCCGAGAACAACGTTAAGACGCCGATGAAGATGAATTGATTCTGAAGTAGTGTCTCCATGAGTTGTTCGATCATCGCCGTTCTAGACTGCACCGATTCGATACCAGGTGTTCTCTTTAGTTCACGATACAGCGCATTCAGGTGACGTGGGTTTCCATCCATCGTGAGTTGCGCCCTGCTGATTGCCAGCGATTCCCCGACCAAACCGCTCAAGTAATGGATGTCGGCGTAGGCAGCCAGCCCCATATAGCTGTCCGCGATGCGAGCAACCGTCGCGACAACGGGCCGTCGCTCGCCTTTGACCGGGATGAGTGTGAATCTGTCGCCAACCTTGAGTTGCAGAATCTCAGCCAGTCGTCGCGTCATCACGATTCCCGAGTCAGGAATTTGAATCGGAAGACCGTCCGCGCCATAGGGCACTGTCAGAAGAGCAGCCGGCACGAGCCCGGTCACGCCGCTCTTTCTCCGATACGGCCCGTTGACAAAGGTGGCTGCGACGTTCAGCAGCGGCTCGGCATGATCGACGCCAGGCATGGCCTGCACCTCTGCGAGAGCTTCGATGCTCTTCTCGCTTTCAAACGTCACGTCGATGTCACTGCGTGCCGTCCGATAGAACTGAAATTCCAACAGGTAATCCTGTGCCTCAGTCATCATGAAGCCAGACACCAGCAGCCCGGCTCCTATCATTGCCGCGAAAATGCCGGTGCCTGTTCGGAAAGGGTGCCGAAAGAGACTGCGCAGCGCCATCCGCCAACCAGCACTCAATTGATTCCATGTTCGGCCAAGTAGTCGCTCGAGCAGGATCTTGCCGCCTTGCTTGGGCGGTTCCGGACGCATCGCTTCTGCTGGTTTCAGTCGCAACATGGCGAGCGCTCCTCGCAGCGATCCGAGCACGGCACAGAGAACACTCACGGTCATCGCGACAGCATGTGTGTACCAATAGAAGTCGCTTCGCAAATCGGGAAATTCGAAAAACCACTGATACACAGCCGTCATCCCCGTCGCAAACAGATAGCCGAGCAGACTGCCCAACACGCCACCAACCACACCGACGATACACCCATACATTAGGAAGTGAATAAAAACGTGAAAGTCTGAATAACCGATCGCTTTGAGCGTCCCGACAACAACGCGCTGCCGGCGAGCCATTCGCGTGATCAGAACGTTGAGAACGAGCGCCGCGACGATCAGAAAGATCCCCGGAATGACCGTCGCGATCTCTCCGAGGCCGCGAATCTCGTTGCTCAGAAACTGATTCGATTGTTGCAACTCTAGCGGTGTCGTCGCGAAGACGCCGTAGGTGTCAAGCATCATTTCAGCGCGGCTCAGAATCTCGTCAACGCGATCGCGAGCGTCCGTGGTGAGGCTACCAACGACTTCATTCGCCGCACCCTGGAAATCAAAAACGTCCTCAGCGAACGAGCGCTTGATGTAGAGGACGCCAAAGTGCTCGGGATCGGGTACGAACGAGCCGGGCCCGACGAGATAAGTAAATTCGCTGCTGATTGCAGTACCGACAATGAACAACTCTTGCCGGCGATTGTTGAGCAGGACATGGATCGTCTGCCCAGGACTCAGATCACGCGCCGTCGCGAACTTCTCGCTGATGATAACTTCGTTCTGCCGGCGATCTGTGAAGTAGTCGCCTTGGCGAAGAACGATATTGTTCAACACTGCCTTTCTTTGATCGGGCAAAGACATGACGAGTCCGTTGATCGGCTCCAGGGTACCTTCCAGATCGATGGTCGCCATAAAACGGATGCGAGAGCGGAGCTCAGCGATGCCCGGAATCGACTGCAACACTTGCACTTCGGTGAGTGGAACCTTCTTCAAATCGATCCAGAAATCCGCCATTCGACAGTCACGATAATAACGAAGCCGGGCCTGTTCAAGATTGTGATAGGCCGACTGCATCGCGACGAAGCAAGTGACTCCGACCGCGATGATGCTGGCAATCAGCAACAAGAGGCCTATCGAGCCGTACAGTTCACGAAAGAGCTTGCGCGTGAGTGTCTTCACCACACAACCTCCTCGGGCGCGACAGGCGTTTCATTCGCAGCGACTTCAGAGATCTCGCCGCTACGCAAATAGATAACCCGATCGGCGACCGCCGCCAATGCCGAGTTGTGAGTAATGACGATAACGGTCTTGCCAAGTTGCTGGTTGAGGTCCACGAGTACACGTAAGACAAGTTTGCCCGTTTCAAAGTCAAGCGCCCCGGTTGGCTCGTCGCAGAGTAACAGTTTCGGGTTCTTCGCCACAGCTCTGGCGATGGCAATGCGCTGCTGTTCTCCGCCCGATAGTTGCGAGGGAAAATGACTTGCTCTGTCCGTAAGGCCAACGAGTTCGAGAACTTCGTCAACGTCCTGCGGATTCTCGCTGATCTCCGTCGCCATCAGGATGTTCTCTCGCGCGGTGAGGTTTGGCACGAGGTTGTAAAACTGAAAGACAAACCCAACTTCATCGCGACGGTACTTTGTGAGTCGCGAACGCGAGGCCGATGCCAGATCCTGATCGCCGTAATGGAGCTTGCCAGACGTAGGCAAGTCTAATCCACCAATGAGATTCAGGATCGTCGATTTGCCCGATCCGCTCGGCCCAACAATTGCCAGAAACTCGCCGCGTCGGACATCGAACGAGATGCCCCTCAGCACCTCGACCGATACCTCTCCCATGTCGAACGTCCGCCAAACATCTTGCAGATCCAGGAGCAGTTCGTCGGAGGTCGCGCTCATCGTAGCTTTCGAGATGACTGCGAAGTGATGTCTCGCCAGCCCCCATTCTACTCCGACAGATTCTCCAGGCCGCGCAGATTAACTTGTCGCAAAGTCCCGCCAGCCAACAAGATACATCTATGTCAAGGGTTGCGGCTCGAAACGGACGATACTTCTATTTGAACGGATCGATTAACTTTGATAGGATCTTCGTAGGTTGCGATAACTCGGCGGATTTGTTCTGCGCTCAAAACAGGAGCTGATGCCATGCTGACGATTTACGGACCCCAAGACAAGAAGAGTGGTTTTTGCGACGGGTTGTATCGCCGGGACTTTCTCAAGATCGGCGGAATGGTGATGGGCGGCTTGACGCTTCCTCAATTGTTGGCTGCCGAAGCGCAAGCTGGCGCCGGTCGGTCACACAAGGCGATCATTAACATCTTCCTCGGCGGCGGGCCTCCGCATCAGGACATGTGGGACGTCAAAGTCGATGCGCCGAGCGAGATCCGCGGCGAGTTCCAACCGATCAAGACCGCCGTCGATGGGATCGAGATCTGCGAGCTGTTTCCGATGATCGCCAAGTCGATGGACAAGTTTGTCCCGATCCGTTCCATAGTCGGATCCAGTGGCGGGCACGCAGCCGTTCAAGCCGTGACGGGTCGCGCCCCAAATAACCCGCCCGCTGGCGGCTGGCCCTCGATGGGTGCTTGGGTCTCGAAGCTGCAAGGTCCTGTCAACCAGACGATCCCGCCGCATCTGAGCTTGATGTACAAGACCGATCATGGTCCTTGGGGCGATCCCGGTAGTGGCGGTTTCCTCGGCATGAAGCATGCGCCGTTTCGGCTGGTCGGCGGTAAGGGCGCAAAACGTTCGGTGCAGTCGCGTGACAACATGGTTCTGAAAGACATCACGCTCGACCGTCTGAGCGATCGGAGTGCTTTGTTGACTTCATTCGACAACTTCCGTCGCGAAGCAGACGCCAGTGGCGCGATGGAGGGTCTCGACGGCTTCACGCAACAGGCGATGGGAATCCTAACCGACTCCAAACTGGCGGAAGCGCTCGACTATACGAAGGAAGATCCGAAGCTCATCGAGCGCTACGGCAAAGGCAATCCAGGCTTCACCGCCGATGGTGCCCCGAAGGTGACCGAGAACTTCCTGGTCGCGCGACGACTGGTGGAAGCGGGCGCGCGAGTCGTCTCAATGAACTTCAGTCGTTGGGATTGGCACGGTGGCAACTTCAACCGTGCTCGCCAGGACATGCCGATGCTCGACCAGGCGCTCACAGCTTTGGTCGAGGATCTGGACCACCGCGGTATGCTGGACGATGTAGGTATCGTCTGCTGGGGCGAATTCGGCCGCACGCCCAAGATCAACAAGAACGCCGGCCGCGACCATTGGCCGCGCGTTTCCTGTGCGATCATGGCTGGGGGCGGCATTCGCGCGGGACAGGTGATCGGTGCGACGAACCGGTTGGGCGAATACGCCACCGATCGTCCAGTGACGTTCTCCGAAGTCGCTGCGACGCTCTATCACAACATCGGCCTGACCTGGGACTACGTCATGTATTTGCCGAACCGTCAGTTCGATCTTCGCGGACGGCCCTATACGCCTGTCGATGCGGTCGTCATGCCGTTGCGCGAGTTGGTGTAGCTGGTAGTAGCGAGCTTCAATCCAGCTCCGGCATTTGCGGCGCGAGCGTCTCACGGCGCAATCGTCCGAACTTGGCGCATCCCAAGCGCCACGGCGATGAGCCTCCATCTGTCATGCTTCCGCGCGTCACCGAACGATTGTTTTCCGGCGCATCCCGGAAAACGTATGAGTAGACGGAACGACCGCTCGGCGTAACGAACAAGCTAACTTGCACGGCCCGCTGTGAAAATCGTTGAACTCTCCAAACCGCCCGGCGCGGGCCGTTTCAAGTTGAACGACCGGTTAGGCAACTCTCGGAATTTGCCATACCCGAGAACCGTGGACTAGTGCCAACGGCTGATTTCATCAGCCGCCACGCGCTAGCGTCCCGTTCCGTCACACGTGGTACGTTATTCACCGGGTGTTGCCTTAGGCCGCGTCTCCGGTCAGACTTCCGCATGCTTCCTCTCCAACTCAGCAATCCTCTCCTTCAGCTTTGCAATCTCCGCGTCAATGTCTTCGGTTTCGACTGTAGCAATGCCATCACTCATTGGAGCCAAATCGGACCTGCTCAACCTGTGGAATATCGGAACCAGAATCGTCATTGCGGCATCGACGATCGCCGCCACGCCGAGAAGCTGAAACATTCCCGTTTCATCAATCTCAAAGAAGATCATCACAACGATCAGAGAGGCGACGCCGAAAATGACCACGTAAGCTGCGACGAGTGACCATTGAAACCACTCGGCAAGGCGAGCCATCGAGAGCAGCGATAGATGGGCACAAGCTACGGCAAACACGGAGATCGAGGCCGCCAGTTTCCAGTAACCTTCAGACTCCATCTCGATCCACATTCCGATGATAATCATCGCGGCCGCCAGCAGTGTGAGCACAATGCCAGACAGTGGAAGAGCCTTGCCGGTTTTGGTTCCCAAGTAGGCGCCGCAGGCCAAACCACAGATGCTGCCGAGCGCAATCGTGACCGTGGTGAGAATGATACGGATTTCAACCCATCCGAACCGGCCTGACAGGATTGCGACAATGCCCAGAAATGCACTCAGTAAAACGGACGCTACAAGCGAATACAGGAACGTCTTCTTCACCGGAAAGGCTTCAGCAGTTTTCATAGCTTGCTCCTCTCAAACGGCCTAATTGTATCTCCGTTTGGCGACTCAATGGGCCCTTTTCCGACGCGTCCAGTAAAACGCACGAGTTGCTCGAAAGGTCGGGGCAAGTGATCACCTCGGCCTCCGTGATTCTTCAAAAAGGATGGGTGATTTTGCACTTCGGCAACGCCTTCTGGAGCTTGTCGATCTCGGCCTGAGTGAGGTTAGGGTTGCCGGCGATCCTAAGCCACTCCAACTTCGTCGATCCCGCCAAGGGGGTCAGGTCGGTGATCGGGTTGCGGCCGACCACAAAACCCTCCAGCTTTGTCAATCCCGTCAAGGGAGTCAGGTCGGTGATCTGGTTGCGGCCGAGCTGAAACTGCACCAAATTCGTCAAATCCGCCAAAGGCGTCAGGTCGGTGATGTTCTTGGAGCGGATGTCAAGAAGGACGTCACGCCCCGTCATCTTCTCCAAGTCCGCCTTGGTGAGTTCGCCCGTCGGTTTGCCCGCGGTCTTCCGAATCGCCGCCTCTATCGCTGCCTTGGCCTGCGGGCTGTTAGGGACAACCTTGATCGGCTTGGGTGCAGCATCGAGTGTCTTCGCAGCGGGGACCTTCTTAGGGGGAGGTTTCGGCTCCCCGATGCCACAACTCGTGAGCGCAAAGGGCAATGCGACGGCGCACAGAATCGCGACCATACTGACGGGCTTACTCATGACTGGCTCCTGTCGTTGACGTTCTTTTCTCGATCCGTTGTCTAGAGGAAGTAAGCGTGAGACGCGGTCGGAGTGGGCGCGCAAAGCTCAAAGATTTCCAATTTGGCGTCACGGTCCATCGATGTTTGCCACCGGCCTGCGGCGGCAAACTGTTTCGCCGCCGTTGCTTAGGTTGTCCGATGAGTCGCAATAGAATCGTTAGCTTGGGCGGCGCGTCCGCGGTGCCAGTAGTGATGGCCGAAGGCCAATAATGCGCCGGCCCAGAGAGCTCCGAACGCCAGAGGGGCGACGTCGATGTAAATGGCCAGGATGGGCGCGGCGATCATGAAGACGAGGCCCACGACGTAGCCGCCGCCCCAGACGTGGCCTCCCATGATCAGAAAGCCAAACCCGGCGAGTACCGCGAAGGAAGCATACGACTCTCGTTGGTCGTGTCCGAACACGGACCGCGCGGCGTTGCTGGCGCCCAGTGCCAGCAGGTAGCCGATCCATACGACCCAGATCAACCGCTCGGCGGACTTCGTCGGCAGCACCGAATGGTGTCGGAATCGCCAGAGCATGATCAGCAAGGCGGCGAACATTGCGCCCCGTGTGAAAAAATATGTGACCAGAGAATCGTGCCACGCGCCTTCCAGGACATAAATGGCCACGTGGGACAGGAAGATCACAAACCCGAATGCCATCAGCCCCAGGCGCCATCCTCGAAAGTGCTCTTCGTGCCGGCTTTGCCGCAAGGCGTGGGTCATGCGATCCAGCAGGTTGACCCCGGAGGCGTGGATGGTTTCGCCGTCCAGATAGCGCTGCAGTTCGTCGCCAAGCTCGCGGGCCGAGGCATACCTGCGCGCCGGTTCCTTGTCGAGGCATTTCATGCAGATCCCTTCCAGTTCGCGCGGCACATTGCGGTTGAGCAGCCGGGGCGGCAGGGGATCGGAATCCAGGAGCTGCGACAGAGTGTCCAGGGGCGTTTCCGCCTGAAATGGCGGCCGGCCCGTTAACAATTGGTACAGGATCGCGGCCAGGGAATAGACATCGCTGGCGGGACCGATTTCGTGCGTCGCCCCGGCGGTCGCCTGTTCGGGCGACATGTAGCCGGGCGTACCGAGGATTTGTCCTGTCCCCGTCAGATCCGAATCGCCTTTCAAACGTTTCGCCAGCCCGAAGTCGGTGACGACGGGTCGAGAGTTGAGAGTTGAGAGCCGGATGGTGAACTCCCTTGCTCTCGACTCTGCTTCAGCAGAATGTTTGCCGGCTTCAGGTCGCGGTGAATCACGTCGTGCTCGTGCGCGTACTGGACGGCCTGGCAGACCTGCTTGAGTAACTCGGCCGCTTCGCGCGACGGCACGGGCCTTCGGCCAGGCTGTCGCCGTCGATGTAGCCCATCGAGAAGTAATGCTGTCCATTGTGCTCGCCGACCTCGTAAATGGGGACGCTGCCGGGATGATCCAGATTCGCCGCCGCTTCGGCCTCGGTGCGAAAACGCTGGACGTCTTCTTTCGACGCCAATTGGCCGGCAAGGATCATCTTCAACGCGACGATTCGGTTCAGGCTCGTCTGCCGGGCTTTGTATACCACTCCCATGCCGCCCCGGGCGATTTCCTCCAGAAGCTCGTAGTCACCGAAACAGCGGACCTTCGTTCCGATGGACACGTCGGCGGTTGTGATTGAGGATTCGCTCGATTCGTAAGACGGCCGACAAGTCGCAGCATCTGGTTGCTGATTTGGGACGAACGCTGCCGCTTGAAGCGGTTCGGCCAATCGCTCGAACTGGTCGCGGTTGGCGAGAAACGCTTCCAGATCGTCTGCGATGTCACGATGTTGTGCGATGAAGTCGTTCGAGTCCGGTGTTTGTCCGGCGTCCACCGCCTCCAAGTAGGCCGCGATTGCTTCATCAACACGCTGTTCCCGCGCGGAAGAGTCATTCGTTTCGGCGGACATACTTCACTCCAGGTCGCGCAGTTGATCTCGCAACTGCTGAAGACCTCGCTTGAGCAGACCGGCCACGGCGGCATGACTGCGGCCCAAATGCTCGGCGATCTGAGCCAGCGAACGACCGTAAAAATGTCGCAACATCAGCGCATCTCGCTGTGCTTCGGGCAGCTTGGCCAGAGCTGCGGACAAAAGAAGCGTCTGTTCCTGCCGCCGCGCGAGCCCACTGGGCGAAGATTGCTCGGCGGCCAACCATGCCTCTAATCGATTGGACGATTGCTGCAGCGCTGCGTCCAGCGACCTTTCTCGGCTCACATCGCGTTTTCCGGTCTTCAGCTTCCGTATTTCGTCGGCTAGGTTGTTGGCCAGCATTGTCTGCTGAACGACCCCCGACACGTCAATCTTGCCTTGAAGCGCTCGATCCATTTGCAGCTGAGCCAAGAGCTGCAGGTAGTCTCGACAATCCTCGAGGTTTCGGTCCTGCCGTCTCAATTGATCGCTCATGACAGTCACCTATTGGTATATGGGCAGAATCCAAGCATTCGCCACAAAGCCTCGTCGATGCCCATTGTAGCGGACTAGAAGTGGGTAACGCGCGAGTAAGGCAATCCTGAGTACTCGTTGGTGACGCGCAGCGGTCCGAGCCGCGACCGCCCGCCGAACTCAGCGACTCGTGTTTCAAAAGACGACTGATTCTTCGAAGAGACAGCGGACCACTAACGCGCGTTCACACGACGACGCGTCGAGACCACACGAGCCCATTGCCGCGTGTGCGGTGGTACAGTTCTCAACACCACTCCCGCATCCACAGCTCCAGTACCAGCAGCGCCCACAGACGGTAAGCGTGGTCGAACTGGCGGCTTTCATGTTGCTGAACTAACTCTTCGATGGCGTCACCGCGGAAGTAATTCCGACTTCGAGCGCTCTCGTCGAGCAAGACATCGTGCGTTAGCTCGCGCAGCTCATCTCGAAACCAGTGGTCAAGCGGGACGCCGAAACCCATCTTCTTGCGATTCCAGATGTCTGCAGGCAGCAGGTCACCGAACGTGCGACGAAGCAACTGCTTGCCGGCGCCCCGGCGGAACTTCAGCGACACTGGAAGGCTCGCGGCGAACTCGACAACTCGGTGGTCGAGAAATGGTTGCCGGACTTCCAACGAATGAGCCATCGAAGCAATATCGACTTTCGTCATCAGATCGCAAGTCAGATACGTCGTCACGTCCGCCAATGATGCGCCGCTGACGACATCGCGCTGGCCCGATCGCGCCCAACCGTTGCTGAGGAAACTGAAAGGGTCCGTGTTTGGAAGTTGCTCGACAAATTCGTCTCGGTAGAGCATCGCGCGTCGAGACTCGTTGAAGATTGCAATCCACTCCAGGTATCGACGCTGAGGTGTCTTGCTCAGGAATTCGCTAAATCGTTTGAACCGCCTCAAGAAAGACTTCTGTCGCGATCCAGGCAGACGTTGCCAGACGGGCGCTCCTAAGAAAGAACTGATCGGACCGGTCTCGTCGAGCAGGCTGGCAAGCCATACGGCGCGATAACGCGGGTATCCGGCAAACAGTTCGTCGCTCCCATCACCTGAAATCGCAACGGTTACCTTTCGGCGAGTCATCTCCGAAACGTACCACGTTGGGATCGAAGAGCTATCGGCGAACGGCTCGTCGTACTGCCAAACCAGCTTCGGCAGAATCTCGACGCCACTGGGAGTCACTTCCAATTCTTCGTGCTCCGTGCCGAGATGCTCAGACACTTGTCTGGCATAGCTCGTTTCGTCGTATTCCGCGACCGGAAAGCCAATCGTAAACGTCTTGATCGGTTGCTCCGACCGTTGCTGCATCAGAGCCACGATGAGTGACGAGTCGATGCCACCCGAAAGAAACGCCCCCAACGGCACGTCACTTCGCATCCGCATCTCGACCGACGAACTCAATAACTCCGTTAGCTTTTCGCAGGCGGCACTTGGAGAGATGCTGATCTCGGTATTGAAGTTCGGTTGCCAGTATGGCTGAACGTCGAGCTTGCCATCTTGAAACACGGCAAGATGCCCTGGCGGCAACTTCTTGATTCCGCGGAAGATCGTCTTGGGATACGGGATGTACTGATATGTAAGGTACTCGTCGATCGCTCCTGGATCGATCTCGCGGCTCACTCCTTCCACTTGCAGCAAACTCTTCAGTTCACTCGCGAACAGCAAACGATCCCGATCCGTGTGATACACCAACGGCTTCTGACCGATGCGATCGCGAGCCAGCACAAGCCGACGAGCCCGCGAATCCCAGATGGCAACCGCGAACATACCGTTGAGATGTTGAACGAAGTCGAGACCTTCGTCTTCGTACAGATGCACGATCGTTTCGGTATCGCATTGCGTCCGGAACGTATGGCCAGCACCTTCCAAGCGACGACGGATCGTCTGATAGTTGTAGATCTCTCCGTTGAAGACGACCCATACCGATCCGTCTTCGTTCGACATCGGTTGCCGGCCACCTTCGAGATCGATGATCGACAAACGACGAAAGCCGAGGGCGACCTCCGGCATCGCTTCGTACGGCGGTCGGAGTTGAAACTCGCTGTGGTAGTGCCCTTCGTCATCCGGGCCGCGGTGCCGAATCACATCGGTCATCTTCTGCAGCGTTGCCGCATCGATCCCCTGTTTCGGATCCGTCCAGATTGCTCCCGTGATGCCGCACATGTTTGGTCGTTCGACTGGATCGCGCGACTTAGGTCATCGCTTAGGGAAGATCTCGGCGACGCTGCGCTGGAAACCGGGAACGACGTCTTCACCGTCGAGCAAATCACTCGCGGCCAGAGTGGTCGGTTGCGAGGCAGGCCGGTAGACAGTCACGGTACGTTGCTTCGGGCTAACTATCCAAACCAGCTTGGTGCCGGCCGCAATCCACATCCCCGCTTTCTCGTGAACCTCAGCAGCCGTATCCGACGGTGACATGACCTCAACGGCAAGGTCCGGCGCACCAGGCCAAAATTCTTTCGGAACACCATCGGTCGGACAACGATCTTGACTGATAAACGCAATATCGGGTGCTCGAACGGTGTCAGGATCCCGTTCGACGATGAAGCCCGTTTCTGCGCCAAATGCAACTCCGAGCCCCGTCTCCTCGATGTATTGACCAAGCCGCCAGGAGAGACGAACGATGATCACTCCATGCTCCGCGTCTGCCGCATTCATCTCGATGATCTCCCCGTTGATGAGTTCACAGCGGCCCAGATTGGGCATCCGGATCAACTGCTCTGCCGTGATTAGAGTTGTGGAACTACTCATAGCTGGCCTCCGACGAATCCATGCGAGGATGTGTCTTTCCTATTGTATCACAAGGTGGCGATAGAGTTCGGCATGGCGATCAACCATCCTGCCGACAGTGAACTCTTCTCGCATTCGCTTTCGCGATGCCTCCGAAAAACGCTGCGATCGTTCTACGTCATCGATGATCAATTGCGTCTTGCGGGCCATCTCGGCTGAGTTGCCAACTGGTACGAGATAGCCCGTTTCGTCAGGCACAACAAGGTCGCGATTGCCCGGAATGTCACTGGCGACGATTGGTACTCCGGCGAACATGGCTTCCATGATCGCGTTGGATTGTCCTTCGTATCCGCTGCCAAGCCAGAAGCAATCGAGCAACGCGAGCAAGTCGGGAACGTCGGTCCGTTCGCCGAGAAAGTGAACTCGATCGCCAACCTTGACGTCGTCGCGAAAATGGATGAGCGTGTCGCGTTGCGGCCCGTCACCGATGATCAGCAGGTGCGTATCATCGCGAGCCGCCTTCAGCAACTCGGCTGCCCAGATGAGATCCTTATATCGCTTCTGCGGCCACAAGCGACCAACGGCTCCAAGGAGCTTGGCATCCGCCGGCAAACCCAACTCTCCAAGCAGTTGCTCGCGAGAGAGTGATCCAGTCGGCTCAACGGGATCGATGCCGTTAGGAATGATCGCGAACTTCTCTTCCGAAATGCCTTTCTCGACATAGAATTCCCGCACTCCGCTGCTGTTCGTGACGATCTTGGTCGTTTTCTTCGCGAGATGCCGATCGATCGCCAGTTCGTGCCAGACTTTCCAACGGTCAACGCACCGCTCACCGCCCAACACAACTTTCACTCCTTCAGCGAAAGCGGCTCTGCGGCCGTAACAGTTCGCGGCGAAGATCCACGTGTGGACAACGTCGGGCTTGATCTCTCGGATGTAGCGCCGCAGACGCCCATACGCGAACGGATCGACTTTGCATTTCTTGCCGATGAACTTCAAAGGAATCTGTGCGTCCGTCAAGTCCTGTTCATACGGGCCGCTATGAGTCAGCACGGCCACATGAACGTCGAACTCATCACGAGGCAAATTGCTTGCCAAGAGAGTCAGTTGCTTTTCCGCACCGCCTCGCACGAGCGTGGGGATGACTTCGAGAACGCGTATCGTCATGGTCAACTCGATGAAGCCTCTCTTCTCAGTCTTCGAAACAGGTGCTCATGCTCGTCAACAGTTCTGTTGATCGAAAACGCCTCGCAGGCACGACGCCGCGCTGCAAGCCCGAGTTGAATACCAAGACCAGGTGATTCGGACAACCGCGAAACCACGTCCAATAGGCTAGTGGGGTCACCGGTGTCAAACAGATATCCCTGAACGCCACTTTCGATAACGTCGTGAATGTCTGGAGTATCGGTGGCAAGGATTGGCAGGCCAGCGGCCATCGCGTCAAGCAAAGCCTGCGTCGTTGCGAAGTCGGGCGACGCGGAAAGGTACGCATCCGCGGCTTGATAGACTTCGTACCAATCGTCGAAGCTGCCTGGCAGCACGACGTCTCGATGCAATCCCAAGTCTACCAGACCGTCGTATAGGCCATCACGAAGCGGCCCATCTCCGATGATCCAAAGCTTGGCGCTTGGCCAACGCTCGGCGATCGGAACCCACGCCCGGACCAGGTTCTCTAGGCCTCTGCCTGTCTGCAGTCGCTCGACGCAGACCGCAACCGGCGCATACTCGGCTACGGCAAGATCGTGGTTGGTATCTGCGAGAGCTGCGCGAGCGCGAAAACGCTCCGCCGCGCTGCGGGCGGGCGCTTCTTCGGTTCCATCGACGATCTGCACAACAGAGGCATAGCCGGCGGATTCCAGCTCTTCGGCGCCAACTCGCGTGGACGCAACTACTGCCTTCGCACCTCGACACCGTTTGCGAATCCGACCGCCGAAGCGAGCAACTGCCTGCCAAGCGCAGTCGCCCCTTGGTCCAGCGCGATGAGCGCGCAGGACAACGGGAAGACGTAGACTGTCCGCTGCGCCCAGCATAGCGTATGCGTCATGTTTCAGATTCATCACATAGACGACATCGAAGTCGTTACGATTTGTGCGTATCCAGCGCGACAACGCGCGCATGTATCGCAAGGTGTTCCAACCACCTCGCGGCGCGTACGGCAACCGCTCGACGCATATTTGCCGATGCATCACCATCGTAGGCCAATCCGCATGCCATTTCGCCGTGAGTACGGTTACGTCCATGCCGCACGAGCAGAAAGCATCGGCGAGCCTGGCTGTTGTTTGCTCGGTGTCGCCGAGGAGGGGCCAGTATCTCGGCGTCACCATCAGCAACCGCAGACGCTTCATGAGCCTGTTTCAGTTAAGTCTTCGGGCTCGAGAGCCGCGAGATGGCGAAGATTGCGGTACTGATCTTCGTAATCCAGTCCGTAGCCCACCACAAATTCATTGGGTATGTCAAAGGCGATAAAGTCGATGTCAAGATCGACTTCCTGGCGACCGGCTTTCCGCAGCAGCACCGCCGTCCGAACAGAGGTTGGTTCAAGCTGTTCAACCTCGCGGATGACCTCGACCAGGGTGTGTCCTGTGTCAAAGATGTCGTCCACCAGCAGGACATCTCTCTCCCGAACGTCGAGCATCATCTCCGAGTTGATCGTCAGCGCGCCGCGAGTCGTTCCCTCTCGATAACTGCTCGCTTGCAAGACGCCTACGCGAAGCGGCATGTCGAGTTGCCGGATTAGATCGGCCAAGAGAACGATACTGCCAGTCAACACACCGACAATCGTCAACGGCCGATGACTGTACCAAGCTGCAATCTCGCTGGCCATGCGATCAACACCAGCTTGCAGTTCGTCTTCTGTAAGAAGTGTCTTCACGCGTGATCGCTCCCGATTCAGTTGCAGAAGCGTATTCTAAGACCGGCATGCAGCGGCGGGTAGCCCGAACTCCCTTTCAAGGCTAGTCTGGTGGGATTCATCAGAATCACGCAAAACTCGAAGCAAAATGAACGGAACGTGGAGCGAGCAAACGGTCGGTGGGCACCCGTGCGATCTCTATGAGCCGACGCAGAAGAACGAACATGGTTTCGCCGTCATCTACTTGCACGGCGTGCATCTCAACCGGTTGGTCGATAAAACGGTGTTTACTGAACTGTTCGAACGCCACGGCTTGCCGGTCGTTGCTCCGATGACACAGCGGAGTTGGTGGACGGATCGAGTCTGCCCGGAGTTCGACGCCGAAGTGACTGCCGAGCAGCATCTACTGTGCAACGTCGTGCCGTTCGTGTGCGAGCGGTTTGGCTCGCGAGAGCACGGAATCGCGTTGTTCGGTACGAGCATGGGTGGGCAGGGTGCCTTGCGAATTTCGTACAAACATCCCGGTCTGTTCCCAGTTGTGGCGGCGATTGCTCCCGCGATCGACTTCCAGATCCGATTCGACGAAGACGAAACGCTGCAGCAGATGTATTCGGATTCGGAAGCCGTTCGCCAAGACACCGCGACGTTGCACATTCATCCCTTGAACTGGCCGAGACATCAATTCTTCTCGTGCGACCCGTCCGACTATAAGTGGTGGGGTAGCGCGAATCGACTACGCATGAAATTGTGGTCGCTGGGAGTGCCGCACGAGTGTGATCTCGAAACGACAGGTGGTGGCCACGGGTTCGAGTATTATAACACGATGGCAGAGAGAGCGGTTGGGTTCATCGCGGAGCGATTGGATCAAGAGCGAAGGCGGTTGGTTTAGGATCTGACTACGCCGGTCGATCGGGATGCAGGAGCCGCCGTGCCGTAACTTACACGATCGGTTGGATCTGTGCGCAAGCACGTTGCGTAATCTTCACAGGTGTTATCGACATTGGTCGTTTTAGATGCCCGCGGCTCTGGTCGGAGAAGCTGCTCGGCGCGCCATCATGTTGATACACGAGCGGTCGGCATCGGTTCTGCCGAAACTGCTCTCGGTCGTGGACACCGCCGCGCTGAACCGAGAAGGTCCAAAGACCCGTTGCACGCTATTGTCGATGTGACCGAGGCAATTGTGCTGAAGACGCCAAGCACCACAACTGGGCCTCGGTAGGGTAGTCCGCCGAGATTCGAGCTTTGCGCGATTGAGCCGTACTTACCAGGTCAGCTTTCCGGTGCTGGTGGCGAACGACTCTGTTTCAATACCCATATTGTTGAGCATGTTGACGAACAAATTGCACAAAGGAATGTTGTTCCTTTTGTCGTAGGCCACGTATCGGCCGTGACCGTAGCCGCCGCCAGCAAGGATGATGGGTAGATTGCTTGGGTCGTGTGCGTTCGCGTTGCCAAGGTTGCTTCCGAACAGAACGGAGGTCTGGTTGAGTAAGCTCCCATCCGCCTCGCGCGGTTGTGTCATGCGTGACAGGAATTCAGCGAAGCACTTTAAGATTTCAGTTTCGATGATCTTGAGCTGCTCGATCTTCTGTGGGTCTTGCCCGTGGTGCGACAGGTTGTGATGCTCCCCGGTCACGCCCTGAATCTTGGGAACGACGAGGTGGTCCTGAATCACGACCGTGACAATCCGCGAGGAGTCGGTCTGCAGCATCAACGGAATCAGGTTCATCAGCGAACGCGTCCGTCCGATCAGATCCGCAGAATCCGCGATGTCTTGCGGAGGCTTTTCATCGACACGAGGCTTTGGCCGATCCAGCCACGCCTCGGTCTCGGTCAATTCCGCCTCCGCCGCGCGAATGGCAACGAAGTACTCCTCGAGTTGACTGCGATCGTGCGAACTTGTTTGTCGGTTAAGTGCTTCCGTTTGCTCGGCGACGGAATCGAGGATGCTGCGGCCGTCCGCTAAACGCTGGCGTTGACGGCGTAGCTCTTGGGGACTGTCGTCAAGGAACAACTTTGCGAACACGGTCGATGGTCTGTGCTGGGCCGGCAACATCACGCCGTTGCTCGTGTACGACTGGCTCTTTTGCGTATTGCTGCTGAGCGCAATCGACGGAAAACGAGTCGCGTTCCCAAGGTGCTTGGCGGCAAACTGGTCGATGGAAATGGAGTTCTTGAAGCCTCCAAGCCCCGGATTGCGGGCCGCGGTAAGCCAAGTCATTTCGGTGTCGTGAGGCTGCTTACCGTTTTGATCGGGATGCGAGAGCCCGGAGAACAGCGTAAAGTCGTTGCGATGTTTCTTGAGCAGCTCCAGATAGTCGGTGCTTCCGTATTCGCTGCCGGTGGTCTTTGGAAACAACGATGGCGGATGGAGTCCCAACGTGTTGCAAATCAGGACCAGGCGTTTCGGCGGCGCCACCCGCTCACGGCCCATAGCGGGATTCATCGATTCAAGAAACGGTAGCGAGATGGCGATTCCTGACGCCTTGAGAACAGTGCGACGTGAAATGGGCGTGTGCATTAGCGGTTCCTAAATAGGCGGCTTGCGACAACGTGATGAATCAGACTCCACAGCGGATAGCCGTCGTTCTTAGTCGCCTGCAAGATCTTTTCGACTTCTTCGCGGTCAGCAAACTGAATCTCTGCGCCAGTTGAAAACGCGATCAGCTTCAACAGGACATTGCGGGCAACTTGCTCTTTCGATTCTCGCAAGTGTGTCTTGTAATCACGAATGCCATCGAACTCGAAGCCATCGGCTGTCACACCGGATGTGTCTACACGTAGCCCCAAGTTGTAGTCCTTGTGTAGAAAACGCAGCCCAATATTGGTCTCTCGCTTGACGCCTTTGCTGTTGCGATAACGCTCGCGAAAGTTGCCGATGGGATCAAGGCACTCTAAGGCGAATCCTGGTGGATCAATCGTGCGGTGACAAGCGGCACAAGCATCGACCGTTTGGTGCTTTTTAAGGGTCTCGCGAATTGTCGTCGCACCACGCGTATCAGGCTCGATGGCGCCCGCACCGGGTGGTGGTGGATTCGGCGGCAACCCGAGCAAATTCGTCAGCACGAAATTGCCCCGTTTGACCGGCGTGGTAACGGTTCCGTTTGCCGTTACCTTCGCAATGGACGCGTGAGTGAGGATGCCGCCACGAACGTTCGTTGGGTCAAGTGTGACTTTCCGCATGGCTTCGCCTTCGACCCCTTCAATTCCGTAGTGTTCAGCAAGTCGGCGGTTGAGGAAAGTGAAGTCTGAATCGACGAGGTTGGCCACGCTCAGGTTCGTGTCAATCAGATGTGCAAAGAACTCGCGAGTCTCCGCCAACATGGCTCTTCGCAACACGTCATCGTATTCGGGATACAAATAGACATCGGGAGTTGTTGCATCGATCAAGTCGAGGTCCAACCATTGACCAAGGAATTCATGCACAAAGCGGTCGCGTTTTGGATCGACCAGCATCCGATCCACTTGAGCCGCCAGCGTTTGGGGATCGGAGAGCCGATTTGCGGCGGCGAGTTTTCCTAGCTCATCATCGGGAAGACTTCGCCACAGGAAGTAAGACAGTCGGCTGGCAAGGGCTTCATCGTCGAGCGAACCCGCCTTGCCAGTTTGGAAAAGCAGTTGAGGCGAAACCAAAATGGCTCGAAGTGGGATCCGAACGGAATCAATGAAGTCGCGTTTCGCTTCGAGGCTGGGCTTCGCGAGCGCTGTCAGTGCGTCGATCTCATGTTTGCTCACCTTGCGGCGAAAGGCTTTTGGAGCGAGGGCCGAGACAATGTCTCTTACATGTTCGATCGGTGATTCAGTAAGCACGGGCTCGTAAGCTCGTCCGCGCCGCTTATCTTCACTGGATTTCCATTTAACTCCAGGAAAAAGCTTTCGCGTTCGCTCGGGCGGCCAACTGGGTTCCAATGGTCCTTCAACGGTCACGCGGCGGATCTTGACACCCTCACCAGAAAATTTACTGGCGGGTTGCGAGTTGTAGATCACACGCCCGTCGCGTGCGGGTTCCAATTCGTCAGCACTGATGTAGATGTAGTCGTCCGGGCGAAGGTAAGTGGTCGTGGAAACTTCTCGGTAGTCCGAGCCAACCAGATCCCAAGCCGCGAACAACTCGCTCTCGCCCTGTTGGTCATTCTGACGTTTTAAGCTCACCGTGATCGACGACCGAGGTTGATGCGCGGCGGCTTTGACCGTGATGCGATACCGCCCCGCTACTGGTGGCCGAAACCCATTGGTATCGGAACGAAACACATAATTCTCGCCCCGAAAAGTGACCACGTCGCGATCCGTCTTGAAGATCGTACCGCCGCCGCGACGAACCGGCCGATCGATCCACATTTGAATATAGCGTGAATTAAAGTAATCGATCTCCCGTTTCTCTATCCTTGGCTTGGCACCCAACTGTATCGCCTCATCGAGCGCTAAATCGGCCGCCATGAGTAAGCCGCGAACATGAACACTCGACATCTCCTGCGTCGCCGCGACCACATCAAATGCTCCCGATTCATTTTCCGGCGGAAGATGTCTTGCCAGATCGCCGCCGATCCCAAGCAGATCGTGCAGCGTGTGTTCGTATTCCATCCGAGACAGTCGGCGCGACGGAACTCGTCCGATCGTCTTCTGCGATCGCTCATTGGCTTGCTTCAGTTCGCTTTCCAGAAATGACAATGCCATTACGCGAGCTGCTTTGCTGGGTTGAGTTTCCTCGGGCGGTGGCATTTTACCACTCTCTATGCGATCAAAAATGTGAACCCATTTGCGAAATGACTCCGCATTCCCAAAGTCTTTTTCGAGCGTGGTGAAGTCGAGACGTGTCTCTGTATTGGCATCGTGGCATTCGATACACGAAGACTGGATCAGTGCATCTAGATTCGTCGCCAATGCCGGGACGCATAGTGAATGAGAGACTACGCAAACGAGCAAAATGCAAACGAACGCGCTGCGAGCCAACCGTGTCATTATCTTCCCGCCTCTGCAGATGAATGGCTTTGTCATTTCGTCGCTGTGCTCCCATTCGCAGGGCCCGCGGACTGAATGAATGCTAGAACGTCGAGTATTTCTGCGACCGTGTAAGTATCTAGCAGACCGGTTGGCATGGTCGAAACTTCGGCGATTCGACGTTCTTCGATCGATGACTTGTCAATCGTTTCGATCTTGTCAGGCTTGAGCAGGTTGGGCAGCAGGCGAAGCTGATCGTCCGTTTCTTCGACGACCAATCCCGTCAGCAGGCGTCCGTCATCGACCACAATGATCTGCGTCTGAAACTCCTTATGGATTTCAGCGGACGGTTTGACGATCTGTTGCAGTAGTTTTGCACCTCGAAATCGCTTGGTAACTTCTGCCAAATCCAGGCCGTATTTTACTCCTTTGCCACCAATCGCGTGACACCGACTACAGGTCGCTTGTTCAAAAATCAGTTTGCCTCTCTCGATCGATCGACCGGCCAATCTATCGGGCGCCGAGCCGAAGTTATGATGCTGCCACTTCTTGATGAAGCGCCGCTTTGACGTCGAGGGATTGCTGGCGACGTATTCAAGGATCCGGACGAACATCGCGCCGTCACGATTTCGAGCTGGATTCTCGCGAATGAATTCTCTCCAAAGTTGGCCTACTCGAGGTCGGCTTTGCGGAGGCAAACTCGCGATTCGCTTATCAACATACTCTTGATGCTTTTTTGGTATATAAGCGGTCGGCATTTCCGACTTGTCAATTCTGGCGAACAGAGCGATGTTGTCGGACTTGGTTCTTTTCGGAGCAGTTGCCAGATTTCCGACGTTATGAGTTCCGTCATAAGTCTTGGCGACCAATTGAATACCGTCACTCTTCGGCAGCGTCTTGGGAAGCGAGATGCGGATCACGGCTCCAACACCGCGTTCCATGTGCCGGGCAGGCCCGGACGTGCTGGTCCAAATGTTGCCTTCGTCGTCGAATTCGATCTCTCGCGTGTAGGAAACACGCGTTGGTAACCGAAACTCAACGAATGTTTCGCTCACTGGATCGAATCGGTTGATTGTGTCATTGCCGGTCCCGCAAATCCAAACGATGCCCTTGGAATCGACGTTCAAGGCGTAGGGAATTTGGTTTTCCGCGTCCGGCAGATTGTAGACGGTCCACTTCTCGGTGTTCGGATCAAACTTGCCGAACACGCCCGAACCGAACCCGGGAACCCATACCATTCCATCGGGGGCAACGTGCAAACGCCTGGGCCCGCGGAACGGCGGGTTCCATTCTTTGATATCACCATCGTCCGCCTTCGGGTCGATTCGGCCGATGCGATTGCCGTTCAGCTTGGAATACCAAATCATGCCGTCGATCGGTGAGTAGTCCAACCCATAGGGGGTGATGCCACGCGACTCGCCGCGTCCGGCGCCGATCGCCTGGCCGGCACTTAACAGCTTGTATTCCTTGACGACATGCGATTTCGGATGCAGGGAGAAACAAGAGTTGGATCCCGCATCGGTGTACCAAATCAAACCCTCGGGATCTTTCGGATTGATGCGCAACGTGTGGGGGTAGTTGCCGCGTTTCTTTGGCGCTTCGGCGCTACTGTAGACTTCAAACGTTTTTGTCTCGATGTCGAAGCGAGCCATCTGGCCGCTGGCGCACATCGTCGTCCACAGGCTGCCATCATTTGCGGTTTCGATGGAGTGAGGTGCGTAGGTTCGCGGCGGGAACTTGATGATTGTCTGTTTGCCTGAAGGGGGATCCAAGGCAATCATGCGGTGCTTGCTGATGTTGACCGCGTAGACTTGTCCGTCTCGACCGATCTCCAAGTCATGAAAGGAACCTTGCAACGGTTTGTCCATCTCCCACATCGTGATGGTTGCGGCGGTCGCCATTCCCGTCGGCGCCGGCGGCGGAACAAAGGTGGGCCACTTATCGACCGCATCGTCTTTGTAAGTGTTCATCAGACGTTCGATGATGGTGTCCTGCGTATGTGAGTACAGGCCGCCAAAGCCGTCCATCCGCCGCAACATGGTTTCCCAATCGACCGGCTTCTCAGGAGTGCGGAACCCGACCGTCCCGATCTGGTGGCAGTACGAGCACATCATTTTGAAATTCAGTTTGTCGCGAGGATTGCCGAAGCCAAGCAAGCTGAACGCACTGTTCGCCGGGCGTTGCACTTCCAGTTCGTCGCCGACAGCAGGGCGAGTTTGGACCACCATGTCGTGGGTGCCTGCGGCGACTCCGCTGCTCCATTCATCCGCGAGTCCCATCAGCCGAGTGCGAATGCTGTGGTCAATGTTCCGCAAGCCGGATATCTCAAACGAACCATCTTTCTGTGTAAACACGGACGTCCATTTTCGGTGTTCAGCGTCGATGGCAGACACCAAGACACCTTCGATGGGTTTGTCAGACTGGTCGATGACTTTCCCACGAATCGTTTCGGCGTCAACCGGACCGCTGAATAGAGAAATTGCCCAAACGAATCCGGCAAGTGATACAAGACACTGTTTCATCGAGTTTTCTCCAATTGCGTTTACTGTCGTAGCGAAACTCGTCAAGAGTTTCGGCGGCCCGCAAATCCGAAACTCTTGACGACTTTCGCTACGATCAAATCGGACACTTATTATTCATCCGATTCTTCCGACGTGTCGAGCACTGTTGCCTCCAGGATAAGTTTTCGAAACCGATCGTCGGGCACGTCCTCAAGCAACTTCAGAAACGCCACGAGTCCCGGAATGTCCCCTTCGCTCAGCTTCATTGCAGAGTACACATCGCTGATTCCATCCGCTCCGCCGGATCGTTTCTGCCGCGAAGCTTCGAGCTTTTGCAGGAGAGTCTTCCGAAGATCGACTCGGCGTTTGGCAAGGTTGCGTAGCGACGGTGTCGGCTTGGCAATTCCGCCTTTGCTGACCACATGTGACTTTCCGTCGGTGAAGTCTGCTGGTGTGTGGCAGGCGGCGCAGTTGCCAACGTTTGCTGTCCCCTCGTAACCCAGAAACGTCTTAAACCCGTCGTATGCCAAGCGGTGCATGCCCACAGGGGCTTTGAGCAAAACGCGGCCTTCCTGATTGGCCAGCCGACCAAAAATACGTCCGGCGAAATCCTCCGCCGTTTCGTCGTCGTAGGGTTTCTCCGGAATGCGGTTGACGTAAGAAAACGCGTCAAACGTGGATCGCTTTGTGGTCGCCAGCCGGTGGATTCGGGTTTTCTCCTCGATGCTTGCCTTCTTACCTGAGTCTCCTCCGTTGATACGGTTTTCTAGACAGTAGAGTGATTTCCGACCGCGAAGAAATAGTTGTCGCCCTGCAATCGCCGGTGAGGCGTTGAATTCATCGTCCAGCTTGTTCGTCATCAGGACTTCCAACTTGTTGGAACGTTTGAGCACAACTGTCGCGCCATTGCGGCCGGTGAAGTAAACGCGTCCGTCTGCGCCAACGGGTGAGGAGTAAATGTTTGATACTCCTGGAATCCGGCTTCGTTTCAGTAGCGTCTTGCCTGTTCGCGAATCCACGGCTGTCAGAATCGCCTGGTTCGACTGTGTGAAGTACAGTATCCCGTCGTAAAGCACCGGAGAGGGGACGTACGGTGTGCCGTTGTTTCTTGACCACACAGTTTTGTCGGAGTTCGAAATGTCACCCCTGGCGTTCAACGGCAGGGCAAGCAGCGAATAGCCCTCGTAACCGCTCATACAATACACGACGTCGCCATCGACGATCGGGCACGGAGTGACGTTGCCGGTCAGCCCGCTGCATTGCCAGATGATGTCGCCGTTATCGAGGTCGTAACTGCGAATCATGTTCGAGGCGGCTGTGATGACTTGTGTCTTACCGCTATGTTCCACGATTCTCGGTGTTGCCCAAGCGTTTGGTTCGTCGCGGTCCTTCTTCCACAACGTTTTGCCAGTTCGTGCGTCGAGCACGTCGATGCTGGATTGTCGCGCATGGTCGCGGACGATCACGAGCTTGCCCTGATGGACAACGGGAGAACATCCTTCGCCCAGACTGGCTCCAACGTAGGCCTTGCCAAGATCCCGTTCCCACAGTTTCCTTCCGTCGAGGTCATAACAATACATTCCCGCGGAGCCGAACCAACAGTAGAGACGCTCGCCATCGGTGGTAGGCGACGCGGAAGCAAAGTCGGCGTCGTGATGCGTGCCCTCATGAGGCACGTGCTCGCTTGCCGTCTGACGCCAGAGTTCTTCGCCCGTATTTCGGTCGAGGCACAAGACTTCGAATTTGTAAAACGTATTGGGGTGCTTAATTCCGAAAACCCGTTTTGGCTGGTCTTCCGGCTTCGCGCGCGATGGATCGACGCGACCGGTGTTGATCGCTGTTAACAAAAACACTTTGTCGCCCCAAATAATCGGCGATGCATTCCCCTTCCCATTGATCGCGACTTTCCAGCGGACGTTCTTGTCTTCACTCCACTCGACCGGAGGTTTCGCGGCGCGACTGACGCCGTTGGCTTCCGGACCTCGCCATTGATGCCAGTTCACCCCTTGAGTGTCGATGCCGTCTTCCGCAGCAAGCTTCTCGCCCGCGGCCACGTATTCGAGGATCCTGACGAACGACACGCCGGCGTTTTGCATGTTCGGGTGAAGCCGGCGTTTTTCTTTCCACAACAAGCCGATTCGGCCCCGTTGCTGCGACTGGAGGGACTTCATGCGCCCATCGACATAGGCTTGGTGCTTGCTGGGATCGTAACCCGCAGGCAAGACCGCTTTGTCGATCTTGGTCAGCAGATTCTCCAGCTTGGCGTCGTCGGCAGCTGGCTTGGGGTTTGGCCTTGTCGTGGAAGATACGATTGGCTTGTACGGTCCCCATTCGGGTGCTTCCTTCAGCACGTCGGCGTTGATCGCCAGCACCTGTTCTTTCAAGCGGTTGGTCACTTCGGGTAACCGTTCGGCGATGTTCTGTTTCTGATTTGGGTCGATCGACAAGTTGTAAAGCTCGAATTTCGATATGCCGCCCGAGCCCTCTTTGATGAGCGGGATCCACGCTTCCTGGAAGGTGTTCAGCGTTACAAACTTGCCACGTAGGCGATTCCATTCAGGCGTTTTGATTTCGCTGTTGTACGCTTTGTGCCAAAGTTCGGCGCGGGTCAACTTGCGGCCGTGCTGTTTTTCGAGGATGACGTTCATCTCATCCATGACCGATCGAATTGTTTCCTGGTCCTTTGGATATTCTATCTTTCGGTAACCGACCAGCGAGTACTTGCCTTCGCGAATCACGACAATCGGTTGACTTGTTGGAGAATGCCAGGTCAGCGGTTGGTGACGTTTGAAGTCCGAAGGATGGCCAGTCAGTAGCGACGAAAGGTCCGTTCCGTCGAGATGCACGCTTTCTGGTTTCTCGATCCCTATCAGGCCGCAGATCGTTGGCAAGAGGTCGATGGCGCCGGCGGGTGTGTCTTCAACCCGACCGCCCTTGATGCCTCTTGGCCAGTGGATGATGCCAGGTGTGCGAGTCCCGCCTTCCAGCAGTGAGCCCTTGCCACCGCGAAGTTCGCCGTTCCGTTCGTGGCGGTAACTGCCGTGGTCCGACGTATAAATGATGATCGTGTTTTCGAGCGAATCGATCTGCTCAAGTTTCTTCAGCAGTCGAGCGATGGCGCGGTCAGTGTTGTCGATGGTACCGGAATAGATGGCAGCGGGATCGTTGAGTTCGCCGTACTGCGAAATGATTTCATCAGGAGCCGCAAGTGGCGCGTGCGGTTCGTGAAACCAAATGTTGAGAAAGAATGGTTTCTCCGCATCACGCTTCTCGCCCAGCCAGGTGATTGCTTCATCCACGACAAGCTGGCAGTCATAGCCTTTCAATTCGCCGACTCGTTCCCGGTTACGCCAAAAGTTGTTTGGGTTGCGATGACTTGGCGCGGCGTTCAGGTCGGTCGCGAACCAGTAGTCGAATCCGTGTTCGTCGATCCACGGTTTCTTCATCCCGCGAAACGGTGTTCCCAGATGCCACTTGCCGAGATGAACCGTGTCGTAACCGTTCGCTTTCAGAAGCTCGGCAATCGTCACCTCGCTTTTGCGAAGGTTCATGTTGTGAATGTGGTCTTGAATGACCGTGTAGACTCCCGTCCTCAAGTGATGACGCCCTGTGAGCAGCGTGGCTCGCGCTGGCGAGCAAACCGGAGCTCCCGAATGGAAGTCAGTGAAGCGGACGCCTTTTGCAGCCAGCCCGTCCAGCGCTGGCGTCTTTACCGGTCCGCCGTCACAGCCGATGTCCTTCGAGCCTAGGTCATCGGCGAGCAGAACGACGACGTTGGGACGCTGGCCGGCAGCCGCCGTCGCCAACAAGACCAAATACAAATAACTGCAAAAAAGTGGGTAAATCAGTCGCATTGAATACTCGCGATATGTGGTTGGACAGTTTTTCTTAGGAATAGTCCCGAAACAACTTCCCCGTTTAACCGCAAGCCGGAGGCGTGCGTTTCGGGAGCGGGAAGACGCGCACGCCTCCGGCTTGCG
>PBSM01000331.1 GCA_002726245.1 Planctomycetaceae bacterium
CATAACAATCACACCATCGCGGAGGGCAGCGTTTTTGCTAATACCAATTATGCGCGCAATTCAAAACTTCCCTTAAAGTGAAGTTGTTTACGCGACCGCTCAGCAAAAGGAACGGGCCGTTTTAGCGGGGCAGACGCTCGTCGTTGCCAACCCGCAACCGCTGCTGACTTCGATGCATTGCCTCACGCCGAAGCCGAAGGAGCCGAGATCGCGAAGATCGCACCAGACCCCAAGTATCTCGGCGGTGCCGGCGCGACGGAAGAAGCGATTGCTACTGAATTAGCTACGGCGAAACATTTTCACTTCGCGGGCCATACGCATCTCGTTCCGAACGCACCGATGCGTGTTGCTTTGATGTGTACCGAGGATCTGGAAGATGATGGCCGCTTGGAAGTCCGAGAACTCTTCGGCATGGATCTGTCACAGTGCGAGATGGCGTGCTGAGCGCTTGTGAAACACGGCTCGGCCAGCTCAGCCGCGGCGATGAGTTGCTCGGACTGGAGCGTGCTTTCTTGCGAGCCGGTGTGCCGACGGTCGTTGCCAGTTTGTGGAAAGTAGACGACGCTGCAACGCACGCCTTGATGGTTGAGTTCTATCGGAACCTCTTCGAGAAGAAGCTCGACAAGCTTGAAGCGCTTCGTCAAGCCCAAGTCTCGATGCTGCGAGGCGATCTTAGTGCCGAAGTCGAACTTGCTTCGCGAGGGTTGGGCAAAGCGACTCGTCTGCCAACAGGCATTTCGCCACTCCCCGAAGAAGTAGTGAAAGCGCCGACGAAGAAGGCGAGTCGGCATCCGCGCTATTGGGCCAGCTTTGTATTGAGCGGTTACTGGAAGTAGCATTGCCGCTACTGGCCGCCGCCATCCGGGATGGGCCACGCCGAACCAGCCGTGAAGCCGCCATCGACATAGATTGTTTGTCCGGTCATGAAAGCGGACGCGGGCGACGCCAGGAAGATCGCTGCGCCAACCATGTCGTCGGGAACACCTAGCCGCTCTTGAGGCGTGTTGACTTTGCCCCAGGCTAGCATTGTTTCGTCCGACCATAGCTTCTGCGTAAGGTCCGTGAGAACGAAACCTGGTGCGATTCCATTCACGCGCACGCCGCTGGGTCCCCACTCCAGCGCCAAGCCGCGCGTCATATGGGCAATCCCCGCTTTGCTCATCGCATAGGGCAACACATCTCTCAGCGGCCGGTCGGTGTTCAACGATGCGATGTTGATCTGACAGCCTGCGCCGCGTTCGACCATGTGACGGCCGGCGGCTTGCGACAGCAGAAAAGCACCCTTCAGATTGATGTCGAGGATGAAGTCGTAATCGCCCTCCGTCACATCCAGCGCCGGTTTGCGGCGATTGACTCCAGCCACGTTTACAAGAGTGTCGATGCGACCGAAGGTCTTGATGACCTGTGCGACCAGCGATTCGATATCGCTTGACTTGGCAACGTCGCAGGCAATTCCAGTCGTGTCGCCGCCGGTCTCCTGCGCCACTTGAATCAGGGTGTCGATGTCGCGGCCTGTGATGACGACCTTCGCCCCGCGTTCGGCAAAGCCTCGCGCGATGGCTCGCCCGATCCCGCGGCTGCCACCGGAAACAACAACGACTTGACCTTCGACGGAGAACAGCGAATCTTCCATTTTGCTTGTCCTGTGTGCAAACCGGCTACAGGACGAGCATTCTGAAAGCGCGGACCGGACTCGTCAAGCGAGGGTTACGCGATTGCTCCCAGCGCGAGAACTTCGAGCAGATCGTCGGTCAACTCTTCGATGGCCTGATCGACGAGCTCATCATCGTCATCGTCTGCATCGGATCCAGGAGCCACGACGAAGAGAGCAGGGTCCGCATACTCGTTCTCGTCGGCAAGCTCGTCGAGAATCGCTCCCCGAAGTCCACTATCGACTAGATCACTCGGCTGGCTGGCCGACGTGGCGTTGTTCGTTGGAAGCAACGGCACGCTGGGCGTCAGAGCAGCGGTCGAAATCACGCCGAGCGTGACATTGTTGGAGAGGACGTCCACGCTTGTCGTCCCGGTCGCCAGCGTGTTCGTGATATCAGCCGCTTCCGGCGGCCCCAGGATGGGCTGGAAGACAGAGACATCAGTTACGGTTTCGTGAGAGTGGTCGTGGTCGTGGTCGTTGCTCGTCGTCGCAACCGCCTGGGCGTCGCCTTCACCTTCACCTTCGGAAGCGATGTTCGTTTCCACGACGGCCGCGTTGACTGCGACTGTCAGTGCAGACTCGCCTTCGCCGCCGGCTGTTGTCATGGTCTGCAAGCCGAGAGCGTCACTGGCAACATCAATCTCGACCAACTGGAAGTCGCCTTCCTCGGAGATGTGTCGCAGACGCGAATCGTTCATCGGGATATCCGCCATCTGCATTTCGCCACCGGTGGTGGTTAACTCGATGTGAAGCATCGCACCGCCGTCCATCAGCATGAACTGGCCGTCGGTGAATCGGTCGCTGTAGTGGCTTCCGAACGTGAACCACCCGTCGCCAGCGGCGTTGACAGCCGCCTGGATGAACTCGCCGGCAGCGGCGGCGTGTGCCACGCTGTTGCTGATGTCACGCAACGAGATGTGGCGTGCCTGCCGTCCGCGGATCGTGAACTGATTGTCGGTGCTGTCAGCATCATTGATCGACGCGGAAGTGCCTGTATCTGGAGTAATCAGAAACACTTGTGCTGCTGCTGGAACGATCTCGTAATCGCCAGCCGGTAAGCCATCGATGTTGAAAGAACCGCCAACGGTTTGAATCGTCGCGATTGCTGGCGAGTTCCGAAGACCAGTCGCATCCGTCGAAAAGACATCCAGAAAAAGATTGCCGAAGACAGCGTTACTTGTATCTCGTACGCTGCCACTGATCGTGCGGCCAAGCAGTTCGGCGAAGTTGTTGTCGGTGCCGTTAGTTCCTTCAGTTAGTGTGATAGAGAACGTATCGTTTGCAGGAACCGTTCCGCCTTGCGATCCGATCGTGTCCTGACCGTCAACGATTGGCACACCGTTCCGCTCGCCAGTTGGTTGTGTTTCGGTCACGGTATAGCTGCCAGGCGCGAGGTCGTTAAAACTGTACGCACCGTTGGCGTCGGTCGTGGTTTGCAACGAGACGGCGTTACCGAAGTCATCCGTGCCGGTGAGGCTGATCGCGACGCCATCGAAGGCTTCCTCGCCAGCATCTCGCACACCGTTGTTGTTCGAATCGATGTAGACGAAGCCCGACAGGCTACCAGGTACGAACTCAACAACGTTCACGGTCACGGTGACCGGAGAGGATTCGCTCGTGCCGTCGCTGAGGGTGTAAGTGAATGTGTCGGAACCGAGGAAGTCGGCGGCCGGAGTATATAAGACGCTCAAGCTATCGGGCGCGATCCCCACGGTGCCTGCAGTCCCGGTGGTATCGATTGCGGAGACAGTCAGCGTCTCGCCCACAGGATCAGGCACGTTGGAGTCGTTAGCGAGAACATCCAGAGTGTTACTTGTTGTGTTCTCGGTGACGGTGAAGGTATCAGCCACGGGAGTCGGTGGATCGTTCGTGTTGTTGGATGTGACCGCAACACTGGCCGTCGCCTCACCTCCATTGCCATCCGAGATCGTGTAGGTGAACCCTTCGACGCCGTGGTGATCGGGCGCGGGTGTGTAAAGGATGGACAAAGCGTCTTGGCTCACAGTCACGGTTCCGCCGGCTGTCGTATTGCCGGCACCGATGATCGTGAGCGTCTCGCCTTCGTCTGGCTGATCGGAGTCGTTCGCCAGCACGTCGAGCGAATTATCGACGCTGTCCTCTTCGACCGTGAACGTATCGTTGATAGCTGTGGGATTATCGTTCCCAGCATCGACCGTTACCGTCACCGTGCCTTGACTGGTTAAGGCCGTTCCATCGGCGCGATCGTTGATCGTGTAAGTGAACGTTTCAGTGCCGCTAAAGTTGGGGCCGGGCGTATAGAGTAGGTGGTTGTCCGCCGCTCCGATCGACACAAAGCCGCCTTCGCTTGGCGTGCCAACGGCTGTGATCCGGAGCGTTTCATTCGCGTCAGGAGCAATGAGATCGTTGCTCAACACTTCCAGGAAGTTGTTGATGCTGTCCTCTTGGAAGCCAGTTAAGGTATCATCGACAGCAGTCGGTGCGTCGTTTAGCGGCGAGACCTGCACGGTCACATTGGCTCGCAGATTATCAAGACCGTCGGTCACGGTATAGTCAAATGTCACTTCGCCGTTGAAGTCGGCCGGCGGAGTGTAGAGAATGCTCTGACCGTCCGCTGCGACGGTGGCCGTACCGACGATCTCTGTCTGGCCACTTGCCAGTTCAACTCCGGTAACAGTCAGGTTGCCGGTCGAGCCATCCAGCGACGAATCGTTCGCCAGCACGGTCAGTACGTTGTTGTCAGTATCTTCGTCGAAGTTGAAGTCATCGTCGTTGGTACCGAAGGACGGATTGATGGTCAACTGTGTCGAGCCGAAACTAACCTCCGCGGATGGGACCGGTATGTTACTGCCATGCACCGTCGTATCGCTGGCCGGGAAGATGTCCGGTGCTTCACCGTTAAACGTCGTAACGTCGGACGACGACCTAATGGCTTGGAATTCAACCATCATGATCGAGATGGCGCCTGGGCCGTGGGCCGTTGGGCTGAACGCACCGACTTCATCAATCAAACCGGTTTGGATATTGGCACCGTTCTGCGATTCGGTGACAATCGTGCCCTGGCGACCTTCCGGATAGTTATTGGTGAAGCTGACACTCTGTGCACTGACGAGGAGCGGGTCATAGAGAATGTCTTCGTAGAAGGAGAAGACTCCGCGTGCGTCATCTCGTAAGTCACTAATCGATACCTGCAGATAGAACGTATCACCGGTCTTCACTTGTGAGATTGCCGGCGAAGCGGGATTCGCATCGGCTGTGATCTTGAATCCTGCCGCGACGACTGGCTGCAACATGACGGTAACGTTCAGTTGCTGTGTCTGTGTGTTGCCGGCGGTGTCTGCCGCGACGATCTCAAAGGCGTGTGCACCAAGCTCGCCCTGAGCTGGTGTCCAGGACACTAGGCCATTGGCATTGATGGTTGCGTTGCCGGGCGCGTTCGTCAGCGAGTACGTAATATCGTTACCTTCATCAGTGACGCTCGCGTCGTAGCTGATATCTTGACCAACGATCACTGTCGTCGGCGGCACCGTCGTGAAGGCACCAGGCAAAGTCGAGTCGATCGTGACCGTCAGCGGAATCGTTGCCGGGCCTTGCACTCCGTCAACCTCTTGTGTGGCGATGATCGAACGTTGCCCCTCGCCGAGCGTCGTCGAGCCATCCGTCGTGATTGTCACGCTTCCGCCACTGCCTGTCCCTTGCCCGATCTGAATACCATCCGAGAACAACCGCACGGTTGCTCCATCAGCGACGTCGGAAACGTCAAACTGTAAAGCTGTCGCCGCAGAGCTGTTGTTGAAGTTTGTAACGTTATCAGAGTTGTTGCCGCTGTCGCTTGTCGCAAGCAGATCGACAATACCTGGAGCGGTGACGTCGAAGACGCCAAAGCGAACATCGCTGAACTCGCCACCGATCTCGACGTCCAACGTGAACACCTCAGGACTTGTCGGCGCGGTCTGCAAGAGGTCGGCAACCGCCTGCCGCCGAATCGTGTGTTGACCGGCGGACAAGACCAGTGTGTAGGTCCCGTCTGCATTCGTCATCGCGGACTGTTCGTCGTCACCAAGAGCTCCATTCCCATTGGCATCGCTAAAGACTACGGATCCACCGAGTCCTGGCTCACCGTTGTCCAGCACACCGTCTCGATCCAGGTCGTTGAAGACGGTCCCCGTTACCGTGCCGCTGCCATCGATCGATTGAACGAAGACCATTTCTCCTTCATCTGTGAAAGGTACGTTATCAAAAACAGAGAATCCGCCAGTCCCGTCGTTGCTCGGATCCACGTCCACTCGACTAAGTCCATGGATCAAATTCACTGTTGCCGCAGTGTTGGGCGTGCCGTCGGGATTCAACGCATCGCGATCCACAGCAAAGACGGTGAATCCCTGGCCGTCCAGCCCTGAGTTGTCATTGAAGTTGAAGAAGAACTCGCTTGTCGCTCCAGCGCTGTTCTTTGCCATGGCATACGTGCCAAAGACATTGGACATGCTCCCCGCGCCACGTTCATCTGGGATCGGATCGAACGTGGGAATGTGGTGCTCGAAATTCCCGGTCGTGGAATTGAACGCACCTTGAATCTCATTGATGTCGGTGGTCGTTAAGCTCGTTGGCCGGAAGCCGCCTCCTTGAATTACGAAGTTCGCGTCGGAACGATGCAAGATCGAATTCGTATACCCTTGGCCATCAACACCGCCGTTCACGTAACGTAGGAAGTTCTCGACTGTGTTCGGCGCTTCGTCGATCAGGAGCTGCAATTCGAGTCGTCCAGCATTCGTCTCAATGGAGATTACATCGGGCGGGAGCGGGATGCCGCTGAGTTCGGACAGAGAAGCAAGTGTCTGAAATCCTTCCACGCGAGTCTCATCCTGAAACTCCCATGTCGGGAAAGAGGTCACTGGTCGGCCAGTCGGGTTCAAAGTCAGATCGTTGCCGAGCCCAACGTCGTTCAATATGACGCTGCCGAGTACGGCGGGATCGCCAGCGGTCACCTCGATGAAGGGGAGCAGGTCTTCATCGTCGCCAAACAATTCCTTTTGGCGGTTGCAATGTGGGCACCAAAACGCCCCAAAGAAGCGAACACCGGCATCGGTCAATGCTTGTGCGAATTCCCCGAGTGACGTCGGGTTGGCCGACTCGCCTTCGCCCAGCGGAGCGCCTTCACCTTCGGCGACGAGCGCGTGCTCCGCGTACGGATTCTCCAATTCGCCAGGCAGAATCAACGGTAGCTCGAGGTCGGCGGCGAGCATCAACCGTGCTTCCATCGCCTCGAATCGTCGCGCCGCTCGTTGACGCCGGTCGATTCGATGCTCGTGGCGGCGAAGAAGTTTGCTGAGAGATTCACGAAACGACCCGTGATTTCGTTGCATCGGTGTTGCCTCTGTTCCGCAAAGAAATGGGATACTGCGAAGTGTTAACATTTAGGATAAGCAGGATTGCGAAAACTGTCAGTGAATCGGTCCGTCTCGCGCTGCGTATCTTCTTTTACCGAAAGGAATTACCGTATAAAATCGGGTAAGTGGGACAATCCGCGTGAGATGGACAAGCCCTACTACCGAATGGCCGAAAAACCGGTTCGCCGTTACGCTGTTTGCCCCATTTAGACGCTTGTGAGTCTCCAGGAGTTCCAGCCCAGCAAGTCGAACCTCAAGAAGCAAATCGAGGGCCAATCGGCGATAATCGCGATTCGCCAAGCCTTTGTGTCGCGAGTTCGCCTTAGACGATGCGTAATGGCAACAGCAGTTGCTTCCTCAAAACACTGGGCCTTTCAGTTATTCAAAATGGGCGTTCTGTACGATGGCCTTCCAAGGCGATTCCTCTCGACGACATCTCCCATCTCTCGGATTGTGGTTGTCGGAGCCGACAAAGCTGGTGCCGGCATGGAAGCGGCTTTGGCCGAAATCGCCGAGGCAAAGCAACTGCAAGGCTGGGTGAACGTGCCGGAGGACTGTGTGCGGCCGTTGCAGTACATCACGCTGCATGGCACACGCCCAGCCGGAATGAACGAGCCAACCGAAGCGGACGTGGCAGGCTCGGAAAAGATTCTCGAACTCGGCTTCTTCGCTCGCGTGTCTAGCGATTTAGAAGATCCATCGATTACGTAACATCGGTAGAGTTCTCAGACGTCGAAGTTGAACGTCTGGCAAACGTAGCGCCACAACCTTGCCGCAACCGTTTGGTAACCTGCGTGGATCTTCGCCTGGCCGGTGGCACCGATGAGGATTTCTGGCGGTTCGCTGATGAGTAGAACGTTGGCTTGGTACGTTGTGCTCATTGGTCGCTCCGCGCCCGAAGCGTCGGTGGACGTGACCAGCTCGCCGCCGCTCTTGCTCGAAAGGCTGCGCGGTGTGACTTTCATATCAAGCTGCGAGATCTGTTCGAGTTGGCAGGAAAGCTTCTCGCCGGGAAACTGCGTGACGAAGATGTCAACGACCTGTCCCGAATGCACGAACTCGATGTCGCCTTCGTCAATGGCGAGAATCGCTTCCACACTCTCCGGATTCCCGACCTGGCACAACGGGACTCCTTCCGTCAAGAACGCGCGAAGGTTCTTGTTGTCGAATGGCGATCCGTACCACGAAGGCAGGCGGCTCGAATCGTTTCGCGGTTTGGGGATCGTCGGTGGCGGCACGAGCACGCCTGTCGCGGGCGCTTTGATTTGCAGCGAGTCGAGGTCTTGTTGCCTACGCGTCAGTTGATCATCCAGAGCGGCAATCGCTTCCTTGACTTCCATGATCTCCATCGCTGCCGCGTCGTCGTCAAAGGCACGTTGGCGCAAGCTCTGTAACCGGCTGGCAAGTCCCTCGCGCTCACCTCCCAAACGCACCATCGCGAGCTTCGCATCGGTGTTGTCTAACGTCGCGATGAGTTGACCTTCGTTGACCCAGTCTCCAGGCTCAGCGTGAATGGCATGCAACTCGCCCGCGGACTCGACATAGACCGACGCCGCATCGCGCGGCTGGACATAGAAGCCACATCGAACGTAATGCGGAATCGGCAACATGAAGATGCCGACAACAGCGATCGTCGCGACAACCGTACTGGCGAACAAACGAGGCTTCTGCACGCGATCGATCCTCCCAGGAACATAGAAGAACTTGCCGAGTTTCCACAATGGTTGCACAACGAGCCCGCTGATCGCAACGAACGCCAGCAGCTTGCCGATCACCTGCAGCCCATATGGCTCGAAGACCTTGTAGAGGAACCACAAGATCGAAGCCATCACGACCCAGCGATAGACTGCCGCCGCGATCGTGTACCCCGCGAATAGTAACTGCCGGCGTTGAGGCAGAAACGGATCGGGCGTCTCGGGCAGGCCAAGCGTCCAGGCCGCTAGTTTCTGCTGCAGGATCGTACTTGCCTTCTGTCGAAGGTTTGGGATTTCTAAGATATCCGACAGGATGTAGTAGCCGTCGTATTTGAGCAGCGGGTTGGCGTTGAAGAGAAGTGTGCTGACCGAGCAGACAAACACAACGTTCAAACAAAGGTAGTTCAATAACCCGGGCTGCGAGAACCACCAAAGAAACGTACAGATCGACGCCAGCACAATCTCGACGTACATCCCCGCCGCGCCGATTGCCGCACGCTTCCATTTGCTTTGCAACATCCACGAATCCGAAACATTGCAGAACAGGCATGGCGTGAGCACAAGCAGCATGACACCCATCTCGTGGCACTCGCCGCCGAAGCGCTTGCACGACAACCCGTGGCCGAACTCGTGAAGCACTTTCGTACAAGCCAGAACGACGGCCAACCACAACCAGTTTTTCGAGGCGAAGAACTCACCGAACGAAGGCAGCTTGGCTTGGAAGACATCGAACTGGGTCGTTATCAACAGTAACGCGCTGACAGCCAAGACGATGCATAAGCCGAAACAAGCCGGTGAAAAGAACCAACCGATTCGCTGATCGAGCCAACCGAGAATGCGGTCGGGGTCGAACCCCTTGAATCGAATGCAAAGGATGTTGCTGAGCGACGAGAGGCGCTGTCGTCGCGTGTTCTCATGATGCCGCTTCAGTAATTGTGGGCCTTGTCCTTCGGCATCCGAGACGACTAATGCCGAACGGTGGAGCATCCCGGCGAGTTGATGAAGCTCTTGCAACGCAATCTTCTGAGGGGCAAAGCGTTCCTCGAATTGCTGTTGCAACTCTTCCAGGCTGGAGTTGCCATCCATCATCTCCAGCAACGCGAATTCTTCTTCCTCGAAGCGATAGTACTTCAAGCCGAGCGGATCTTTGATTACCCAATAGTGGCGACCGAGATACGACTGCTTCTCGATCTGCAGATCCTTTCGCATCCGCAACTGCAGCGGCCGCGAGCTGCCCGAGATCGTGGTTTGCGTGTGATGAGCCATCCTTGGCTTTCAGTAGATCCCGCGAGCCGAGCGGGACCTACGTGGTTCTACTGCAGGTGAATCACCATCGTCGCCATCGCGCCCGGATTGAGCAGCCACTGCTCCTCTTCGACCCGGTTTTCGACCTCCGCCCGCACCCGATAACGATTGCCGGCTTGCACAAGCGGATTCACAAACACGACTCGCCCACGAAACTGTTTTTTGCGACCGCGAGCCAGTTCGACTTCGACGGTTACCGGTCGGTTCACAAGCTCTGAGACGTTGTAGTCACTGCCATTGATGAAGCCGTCCACTCGCAGCCGATCGAGCCGCGCGACGCGTAGCACCGGTTCACCCAAGGCAACCCATTCGCCAGTCTGTCGATAGATTTGCAGCACCTGACCGTTGAATGGGACGAGAATCCTTCGGCGAAGGATCGCATCTTCGGCGGCTTGCACGGCAGCGTTCTGAACGTTCGCCGTCATCTCGGCGACCTTCAGATCGAGCCGACTGCGATCGATCTGCAACTCAGCGCGAGTTCGTTCGAGTTGCTGTCGCTTGATCTCCGAAGCGGGGATCGCGCCTGCGTTGCGGCGGTTGATGTCGAGACTGCGATTCAGCTCGGCTTCAGCCACTTCGAAAGCCTTAACGGAGTACCGCACTTCGATATCGTCGTCGGCGCGAGCGTGAGCCGCATCGCGTTCCAGTTCGGCGGCGACTTTCTGTAGCAACGGTTCGCGATCGTCGATCTGCGCGGCGAGCATTCCCTGCTCGATCTGGACGCCTTCGGTAACATTCATCGCCAGCAATCGCCCCGGAGCTTCGGCCGGCATGTCTACGTCATCGATCAACAGCACTTGGCAATCGGGAACGATCGCCTGAGATGAGTCGGAGGACAACGTGACGCCGGCCAACGGAGCCGCAAGGGCGGCAACGACTAGGAGTGTTTTTGCGAGATTCATGGCTCATCGCTCCATTCGCGTGTTCTTCGTTTAACCGCAAGCCGGAGGCGTGCGCTCTCGTCGGCTTCGTGGAAGCGCACGCCTCCGGCTTGCGGTTAAACGACAACCTTACAACCAGAACAGTATCTTTGTATTGATCGTCTCGATTAGTTCGTGGAATACCACGAAGCCGATCGATCTCTGACCGCACTGCACTTTCGCGGTCACAGTCGTTTCGCTGCGCAAGTCGGGCAACGTTGACTTATCAATCGCCACTCGCACGAGAACTGTGTTGCCTTCTTCGCCGCGAACTTCCGCGACTCTGTGGAGGTCGATCACCTGCCCCTCGAAATCCTTCCCGGGATGCGACGCGAGCATGAAGATGACCTTCAACTCTTGCTCGGCATCCGCGAGCGTTGCAACCAGGTGCCCCATGCGCTTCTCGGGCATATACAACTCTAGCTCCCAATCACCGGCAGGATCGACGACCGTCATCAGAATCTGCCCGCGTTGTACCGGTCGCCGGAGTAACGCCTCGCCGACGTTCCACGTGACGACTTGGCCGTCCATCTCGCTGTGCAACACAAGTGCCTGCTGCTGCTCGAAAAGTAAGGCCAGTTCGAGATCAATACTCTCGGCGGTTTGTACTAGTTCCAGTCGTTCACCGGCGATCTGATTCGCCTGCTCGATCGTCAGCCGCTGATCGAACTGCGCCCGATTCAGACTCAGTATCCGTTCCTGTGTTGTGCGTTTCCGGCCCAGCAGGTTGGCGATTTGCACTTCGAGTTCGTTGTTTGCGAGCCTTGCCAGCACGTCTCCTCGCGCTACTACGTTCTCATGTTTCACCGGCACATCGATCACAACACTGTCGAGTGGTGCAAAGATCTCTCGTCGGACGGCAGGTTGTAACTTACCCTTGGCAGCCAGATCAAAATCGGCCGGCAGGAGGATGAGTGCCGCGACCACGGCGGCAATCGCAGCCACAACCGCGACTGTCTTTGGCAGAGTCCTAGCCTGAACGATCCACTTCGCTTTGCCCAATGCTTTCCAAACCGGCATCAAGAACAGCGATTCGTGTTCCACGGCGTTCGCGAGCGCGGTGCTGCCATGTGCCGCGACGATCTCCGTTCGCTCGAGAAGCCCTTCGTTGACGCGGCTGTCGGCTAATTGCTCGACGATCAACGCGCCGAGCGGTTCGCTCTGCCGCTCCGACTTGCGATCGTCGGATTCATCTTCCGGCCGATAGAGCGGTATCACGCCAAGTAGCTTCGCGTGTGACTGATCAAGATACGCATGCAGTGGCTTGTCAATCTGCGGCGGCAAGTCGCGACTGTCGCCTCGATACCACAGTGGCTTGCGTCCCGCGGTGACAGCGGTCGCCAGTTTGCCGAGTTGCTGGACTTCGGCTGCCCGACGATCGATTGTGTCCAAGCCGCTCACCGCTTTGACCGCCAGTCGCTTTCCCTCGCGAAGCGCGATACTGACGCGATCGCACTGAATCAACCGCCGGCTCTCGTTGACGATCGTGTAAGCCGTCGCGGTGGAATCCAGCTCGCGATGAGCCGTGCGGATAAAACCTTCGAGTTGTTCCCACAACGATTGACGATCACCCAAATGCCGCAAACGGCGATTCTTCAGGTAGTCACCCGCCAACTCGGCCATCTGGACGAGGAATCGCAAGTAGCCGCGTTGCGTTGTCGGCCCGCCGCCTGCACGCTGAAAGATCTCGACGACGCTCAACGTCTCTTGCTCGACGCGGAGACATGCCAGGACGAGCAAGTAGTCGGTCGGATTCGCCGCATCGTCGTCGGCTCCACCGGACTGCGGCGGAACGAGGGTTGGGTGTCCGCTCTGCAAGACGTTCTGCAACAGCCGACCATGACGAATCTGCTTCGCCTCATCGTCAACAAGATCTTCGCGAGGCAAGTTGACCTGATACTCTAGCTGCAAGCTGCCATCGTCGTTCGCTGACCAGATCGCACCGCCGTGGGAGGCGAGTGCTTGCACAACTCGATTCAAGAACTCCTCGTAGAATTCTTGAACGGGGACGTTCGCTTGACTGAGCTGTGTGATTTCGTTGACGAGCGAACGGATCTCGTTCTTGGTTTGCTGAACGAGAATCGGATCGATGTCGCCGGTCTGGTCTCCCGGCCCGCTCGTTGTCCCCGGCCCAATCGGCGCAGCACTCAATGGCACTTGCGCCGGATGCATCGGCGAATGGGTCGGTCCTGTCGTGCTCATCGCATCGGCCAGACTTCTTGGCTTTGAACGGAAGTCGTGTCGGCGAGCGGTGGGTGGAATCCCCCACTGCGCACGCTGACATTTCTAGTTTCGACCTCCCACCACAGATTCTGTCGTCAAAACCGACAAAACTGATAGCGTTTACCTAGCTTGCCACGCCCCGATGCTAGCTCGCGGTGGGTCTGCTTGCTTGCCGTAAGTCGTCGATGCGGCGACGAACACCTATAACGGGATCGTCGATCCGGCCTACGCGACGTATGAAGGTGACGTCACAACCGCACAGAACACCTACAACACCGATGTCGCGAACGCGGATGCAGCGTTTAGCGGCACGACTTGCGGCGCGATGGACTTCGTTTGCTGGGACGCGGCGTACGTGCAATACGACTTGGATATGCAAGCCGCCGCGACGGCGTATAACAACTCCGTAACGACAGCCTGGAATACGTTTACCGGGATCGAAGAGCCAGCTTGGGCGACTTGGGTTCAAGATGAAGAAGCCGCGTGGCTGCAGCACGGCTTGGACTTGGATGCTGCATTGGCGGCTTGGGAGACCGATGAAACGAACGCTTCCGCCGTCTGGAATTTGGCTGCCGCGACCGGCGCAACGAACTGGGAGACCGCCCACACGAATGCCACTGCAGTTTGGGTGGCCGACGAGGCTGCGGCCATGCTGGTATGGGAAAACGTTGCCGCCACGGCCAAGACGAACTGGGAGAACGCGGAAGCAACTGCGTCTCTCGCCTGGGACAACGCCGAGCAGCTAGCCTCAGCGGCTTGGGAGATAGCGGAGGCGAATGCTTACGCCACCCTCGAATCCGTCATCAACACGGCGGACCTGGCTTGGGAAGGCGCGGAGCGCGCGGTACGAATCATCTACGATGCGGCCATCGCCACGGCTGACTTGAACTGGGAGAGCGCAGAGACGGCAGCGATCAACCTCGCTTTCGATGATAGGTCGCGCCTGAGGGGGAACTCACGATTCTCCATCTCTTTCATTGTCCGCTCTAACCTGTTGGTCAAACGATCCCAAGCCACCATTTGCGCGTCCGCGAGTCCCTTGTTTGGTAGGCAGACATTGAAGAGCATGACCGTCGGCAGTCGGGCAACGAGTTGCAGCAGGCTGTAGAAGATTCGCGAGCGCGCCCCCTCTGACTTTGGCTTCGGCAATGGCGGTTGACTCGGCCGTACGCGGCGATCTGGCTGCGGCGGGAGGCGAAATCACCGGAACGCATCTCGAAGCACTGATCACTCGTTTCGCGACTTTACCAACAGCAGCCTCCGTGTTGGTACCACTTGGCCAACTCCCTTAGGAACGGCAAGACTATTTACTTCCACAAATGCTGATGCGATTCGAACTAAAGCCATCCTGGGCTCAGCATGAACACTTCTTTGTTGAGCTTTCAGCAGCCGGTGCGGAATAGTCGTCCTGGTTCGGCTGTGCGGTCTGTTTCGCGTGTCAACGAGCTGATCTGTTGAGAAAGTTATTCAGAATCTCCAACCACGAGACGATGTTAGTCTCTGACGGTTACGGAGAATGAACGCGATGGTCGCGCTGTAGTTTCCACGGAACGGAAATGCAATTGCCAGTTCCGTGGAAGCTGTATGGTGACGAAACGATCAACGAGCTATCCCCGCTTGCACGCTGAGCCCTCCATTGAGGGAATCCAGCAAGCGATACCTTTCGTCGGTACGACCGCGAGGCTGGTCGGCGCGTTTGAGAGCGCGACGGGCTTGGCGTTACGCGCCGAACAGGATCCACAATCGAACGTTCCCGAGACCGCGGGCGTCACTCAACCGGACTTGGCATCTGCATCAGCACATCCGATTGAGCTATTCAAAGCGCGCGATCTGGCCGCTGCAATCTCGGACGTACTGACAGAGTTGAATCGCACGCGTAACGAACTCTTGCGCAGGGAAGCAGAGCTGGCGGCTGGTATTCCAGTCGCTCCACGTCGTCGCGAGGAACAGCATCTCGCGATTCGTCTGGAAGCGATCTTGCAAGGTGGGGCAGAGGCGATCGGCTGCCACGCCGCCGGCTTGTACCAATTGGACGATGCAACAAGCGAGCTTAAGTTGCGATCTGCCTGGGGGCTGCCGCAAGAGCGGTTTCTTGATGCCCCCAGATCGCTGGCGGAGGCCTTTGCTGATCTCGAAGCGATCGTGGGCCATGCCGTAGCGATCGAAAACGCAAGTCTCCTACCACACTGGCGGATCCCGGAATCGTTCCCGGCTGCAGTCTGTGTCCCCGTATCAAGCCCCACCGATCCGCTTGGCACACTCTGGTTCTTCGCAGACAAGACCCGCGACTTTACCGACGAGCAAACCAACCTGGCCGAGATTGTGGCTGGTCGAGTTGCCTCCGAGTTGCAGCGAGAAGTCCTGTTGAGCGAATGTATTGCAGCCAAGAAGACTGATCGGCAGCAACTTCACGCAACACAATGGCAACAGGATCATCTTCCGAACGTCACGCCGCTGCTAGACGATTGGCAAGTCGCTGGCTGGTCAGGCGACAGTGACGAGCTGGCGGCGGGCTTTTACGACTGGTTCGTCCCTCCAGATGGCTCGCTAGCGATCGCGTTGGGAGTTGGCGAAGGGACTCCGGTCGAATCGGCTCTGAGTGCCGCGGCATTGCGATCGACCGTCCGCTCACACGCGAACTACGCTCGGACGGTCAGCGAGGTTGTGAATCATGTCAACGAGACGATCTGGTTTAGTTCCGCGGGAGGTCATTTCGCGTCGCTGGCTTACGGAGTGATTCGACCAGATGATAACGAGATTGAACTGACCGCTTTGGGCAACGTCCAAGCTCTTATTGTTCGTGACGTGAAGTCCGAGTCCGTTCGCATTGAAGACACGCGGCTGGGCATGGAACCCGAAGCCGTCTTGAAGCCGCAACGAATCAGCTTGGCCAGCGACGACCTCCTCGTCGTGCTTCCGGCTGGTACAGCCATCGATGAGTTGCAGCTTGGCCTTGAGCAGAGGCTGCGACAGAATCGCGGCACTTCCGCCAAGAAGCTGGCGGCTCTGATTCGACAGGAAATGCCGGACGTTCCTCTCGGCTTAGTTCTCCGTCGCAGCTAGACTCTTTGGTAGCGAGTCAGTCCGCCGCCCCCATCTTCTCTGTCAGGTAGTTGAGAATATGGCGGACGGAGATGATGCCTTGCAACTTGCCGTCGGCGACGATCGGCATGTGGCGATATCCACCGACATCCATGCGCTGCACGGCGAAAGCGATCTTCGCACTGGATTCGAGCATCTGCGGATCGGGCGTCATGAAGTCGGAGATAGGGCGATCGATGTGTGCCGTCGCCTCGGTATTCAGCTTGACCAGTGCATCCCGTTCACTGAAGATGCCGACGGTTGTTTCGTCATCGACAATCATGACGCAGCCAATCCGATTGTCGGCCATCTGCTGCAGAACTTCGCCGACCGTTGCCGTCGGTGCGACGATGCAAGGCTGCTTGAGGTTGAGATCGCTAATTCTAGCCTTCAGCAAGCTCTGCTCGACGGCATTTGCTGGAGCTACGAAGTGCATGTCGCTGAGAGGTTGACCGCATTCCTCGCAGTCATCGCTGCCAGGAATGTTCTCGGAACCACAGTAGGGGCAATCAATCATAATACGGTCCACGTTTCGCCGGAGTTGAAGAGAGTGTTCAAATCCCCGTCGCCCCTTCTCTCTTTAGCCGCAGTGACCTGAGCATTCACTTCCTGGTCGTACCTGGGTGCGTCGATCGAGCGGAAGACACCGATCGGTTCCGGGAAGCCATCCTCGTGCCGCATGCGACTCAGCAAGTATGCCAAGCTCGGCTCGATCGCCTTTTCGTCATGGAACAGCAAATCGTCTTCGGTAATGCCCTTACCGAGTTCGACGACTTCCGGTTCGAGCCCGTTCAGCCGGATGCCCTTGTCCCGATTCGTCCCAAAGATCAACGGCTTGCCGTGTTCTAGCTCGATCGTGTTTTCGAGCTTCGTCTGGCGGTCCTTCGTATAATCCCAGGCACCGTCGTTAAAGATATTGCAGTTCTGATAGACCTCGACGAAAGCCGTACCACGATGCTCGGCGGCTCGTCTCAAGGTCGGTTCGAGGTGCTTGATGTGTGTGTCGATCGAGCGGGCAACGAACGTCGCCTCGCAGCCGATCGCAATCGAAAGCGGATAAAGCGGGTTATCGACCGAGCCCATCGGAGTGCTCTTGGTCGTTTTGCCAAGCGGTGACGTCGGCGAGTATTGGCCTTTGGTTAAGCCATAGATACGGTTGTTGAAGAGGATGATGTTGATGTCCAAGTTACGACGAATCACGTGCATCAGGTGATTGCCGCCGATGCTCAGGCCATCGCCGTCACCAGTAATCACCCACACCATCAAGTCGGGGCGAACGACTTTCAAGCCGGTAGCTAACGCCGGAGCACGGCCATGAATCGAGTGAATCCCGTACGTGTTCATGTAGTAGGGAAAGCGGCTCGAACAACCGATGCCGGAGATAAAGCAGACGTTCTCACGCTCCACACCCAACGATGGCAGCATCTTCTTCATCTGAGCCAGGATCGAGTAGTCACCGCAACCAGGGCACCAACGCACGTCTTGGTCACTCTCGAAATCCTTGGCCTTCAAACCGGGAAGTTCAGTAGACATGTCCTCTATGTTCTCTCTCGTAGGTGGTTCTAGCCAGTTTGGATGGGTCGTACCGTCGGGGCATCAACGAATCGTTTCTTGGATCGTCCGGACAAGCTCCGAAACCGAAAACGGTTTACCTTGCACCTTGTTGAAGCCAATCGTTTCCTTAACGAACTGCGAGCCAATCAGCATGCGAAGCTGTCCCATATTCAACTCGGGCACCAGGATCTTCTGATAGCGGTCGAGAATCTCGCCCAGATTCTTTGGGAACGGGTTCAAATAACGCAGGTGAGCGTGAGCCACGGAAAGACCTTGGTCTTGGCACTGTCTGACAGCCGTCGTGCAGGCACCGTACGTGCCACCCCAACTGAGGACCAGTAAGTCGCCACTATCAGCACCACTAACCTCTTGCAGCGGAATGTCATCGGCGACGTTCGCGACCTTCTGAGCACGCGTGTTCGTCATGTGCTGATGGTTGTCCGGATCGTAGCTGACGTTGCCGGTGCCGTCCTGCTTCTCGAGCCCACCGACTCGATGCATCAAGCCGGGAGTGCCGGGAATCGCCCACGGCCGGGCCAGACGTTCGTTGCGTGTGTACGGAAGGAACTCTTCGCCGTTTTCGAGTGGACCGGGATGCACGATCTCAATCTTCGACAGATCGTTCGCATCCGGAATCAACCAGGGCTCCGACCCGTTGGCGATATAGCCATCGGTCAACAAGATAACCGGAGTCATGAAACGTACGGCGATTCGCCATGCTTCCTGAGCCACGTCAAAACAATCGCTCGGGCAACAAGGCGCAATCACCGGCAATGGCGATTCGCCGTTGCGACCGAACATGGCTTGCAACAAATCGCTTTGCTCGGTCTTGGTCGGCAAACCGGTGCTCGGGCCACCACGTTGCACGTTGATGATGATCATCGGCAGTTCGAGAATCATTCCCAACCCCATGGCTTCGCCCTTCAAGCAAATCCCGGGGCCGCTCGATGAAGTCACTGCCATCTCACCGGCAAAGGCAGCACCGATCGCCGTACACATGGCCGCGATCTCATCTTCAGCCTGAACGGTTCGCACACCAAAGTTCTTATGCCGGCTCAGCTCGTGCAGAATGTCGCTGGCTGGCGTGATGGGATACGTTCCAAAGAACAGGCTCTTGCCACTCATCTTCGCCGCCGCCATCAAACCCCAAGCAAGAGCCTGATTGCCCATCATGTTCTTGTATTTGCCCGGTGTTAGCTTGGCAGGTTCGACTTTGTAGCTGCTCGCGAAGGCATCGGTCGTCTCGCCGTAATTCCATCCGGTGTTCAACGCACTGCGGTTCGCCTCCGCAACGTTCGGCTTGCCACCGAATTTCTCTTCGATGAAGCCCAACGTCGGTTCCATCCCGCGTCCATACAGCCAATACAGCAGGCCCATCGCAAAGAAGTTACGGCACTTGTCGCCCTCTTTCACGCTTAGTCCCGAGCCGTCGATGGCATCGCGCGTCAGCTTGGTCATCGGAACTTTGAAGAGCTGGTAGCCTTCAAGGCTTTCATCCTCGAGCGGATTGCTCGCGTAGCCGGCTTTCTCGAGGTCCTTCTTGTCGAAGGCGTCCTCGTTGACGATCAAGATTCCACGCGATTGAAGGTCGGCCAGATTCGTTTTGAGCGCGGCCGGATTCATCGCGACAAGCGCGTTCAGCGTGTCGCCGGGAGTGAAGATGTCCTGCGAGGAGAAATGGACTTGGAAGCCACTGACGCCCGCCAGCGTCCCGCGGGGAGCACGGATCTCGGCCGGGAAGTCGGGAAAGGTCGCGACGTCGTTGCCGAGCTGAGCGGACGTCCCGGTGAGCTGCGTTCCGGCTAACTGCATCCCGTCACCCGAGTCGCCGGCGAGCCGCACGGTCGCGCCTTCAATGACAACATGTTCTTTGCTGGAAGAAAGTTGGCTTTCAATTGAGATCGACATAGATCACTCGTATCAATTTCGATGGGGCACGTGGCCGTTATTATGATTCGTGATGAGCCGTGGCGGAGAAGATCAGATGGGAACGATCACGCACCTTCGCGCGTTTCCGTTGTGTGGTGGGGAGCGGGTGGGAGGTTGTAAACGATCGACGGAAAGTGCCCAACAAGATAGTGCAGAATCGTCCGGACCTTGACGAAGCCTTGCGGGTGACCATCCGTATCGACGATCGGTAGCCGGCGGTATCCGCCTCGCGACATCTTCGAGATCGCGGCCCCGACCGCATCACTGTTCGAGAGCGTCTCGGGGCTGGCGGTCATGACTGTTTCGATCGCAGCGTCGAGATCCGCCCCAGGTAGCATGAGCTTCAATGCGTCGCGTTCCGTGAAGATGCCAGCCAGCGCTCCCTCACGACAGACGAGCACAGATGCTCGCTGCTTCTCCTTCATGACATTCAGCACATCGCCGACCGAATCCCCCACATCAACGCATGGAGGGGTCGAACTCGAGACTTGCTCGACCGTCTCGCTATCGAGGTTCAGTTGAAAATCCACAGCAAAACCCTCAAGTGTTACGAATCATCACGGACGTCGAACGCATTTGTTTCGCTATGCGATTTATCGATCCAACCGTCCGCCGCGCATCACTAATTCAACCACCTCACAAAGCGATCGTAGCTGACCGTGAGCCGCGTGTTGCTCCAAATTCACTGATCGCCATGATCTGCTTCCGAATCCGTTCTTCCACCGTCGCCACAATCGGGGCAACCACGAGAATTTAACGCGCCAGTTCTGTTTGTAGAACGGGCATCTTGTCGAATTTGGGTAGTTTTTTGCCGAAGGACGGCCAAAACGCTTCCCGCTTTCGCCATCAAGTCCCTTTCGCATCCGGGCCGTTCGGTGCGTAGAGCTTGGCAAGATCGATCCCACCGCGACCTTCGTCTTCGAGCAGTTTAATACGCGTTTCGATCCGCTCCAGCCTCCGCAGCATCTGGGGAATCAGCTCCTGGGCGTCGTCATGCGGTTTAGGCCACGGAATCGGCGGATATCCGAGATGCCGTTGGAGCGCGGCGAATAGGAAAAGCGGGTCTTTGCCCCGGTTCGCCAAAGCGATCTTGCCCTCCTTCTCACCGAATAAGACGGGCTTTTCCAACTCCGCTTCTCCCCCAAATCGACGTGCCCGCGCCACGACGTAATGCTCGCTGCGGACATACAGCAGGTCCGCAAAGTCGATCAGCCCGATCTGACGACGCACCGTCCGAATCCACTCCCGCCAGTCGTCGTCGTAGCTGGGATCCTCGGCTAGCGAGGCCAATCCACGATCGTACTGCAAGCGGTTACGGCAGAGTGTTTCGAACTGGAACAGGAACAGACCCTGTGGCGTGATTTCCTTCGAGCGGTATCCCGCCTCGGCCCGTAAGATCTCCAGGGCGACTCGCAGATCGAACTGGCCCTGCTCGTTCTCTGCTTCCGAGACGACATAGGTCTGAAACGGCGTAAAGTAGTGCGGTAACCGCGACATCGCCGGGGCAAAGACACCCGTGTGCTCCAGCTCGCTGCGAAGAAAATCGATCGCCATTGGCAGCTTTGTCGATGCCAGCAGTTCCTCGCGAGCTTGCCGAAGCAACTCCTGCAACGGCATATTCTGAGGCAGCCGCTCACTCAGAGTGCGGAAGAAATAGGCTTGTTCGACGTACTCTTCGCTGTCAAGCATCTAAGGGATTAGGGATTAGGGCCGTTTGGGTGAAAGTGCGATCGCCAAACCGATCGCGCCGAAGATCGCCACAACAACCAGGAGCGTTAGGAGGCACGGCGAAGAGTGTTGCTCGACCACTTCCTTGCGAAGGCAGTTCTTCACAACTTTTTCGAACTCGGCCGGAATGTGAGGGTTGATTTGACGCATTGGCCACGGTTCGCGGCTGAGGATTTCTTCTGCCAGCTTGATCTTGTTGTTGCTTCGAAATGGATGCCGCCCGGTTACGACTTCGTACAAGATCACACCCAGAGCCCAGATATCGATGCGGCCGTCAAGCCATTGTGATTCGCCACGGATTTGCTCCGGCGACATATAAGCGGCCGTGCCGGCGACTTCGTGCTCGCGGTTGGGTTGATGCTCGTAGTGGATCGCCAAACCGAAGTCTGCCACCAGCGGACGTCCGTCTGTGTCGAGCAGAATGTTGGCCGGCTTAAGATCTCGATGAACGATGTCCGCATGGTGAGCATGGGCCAGGGCTTCGGTGATACCGATCGCCAACTGGCATGCATCCCGCCAATCAATCGGGCCATCTTTCATCGCCATGTCGAGCGAATCTCCCTTGACCAGTTGCATCGCGACGAAGGGCACACCGGGCTCAACTTCACCGCAGCCGAAAACCGTCACGATTCCAGAATGGACGATCTTTGCAGCAGTTTGGGCCTCCTCCAGAAACAGCTTGGCTTGATCGACCTCGTCCTGATCGAACGGTTTCGCAACCTTTAGGGCGACAGCACGGTCCAATTGTTGATCCCGTGCGCGATAGACAATGCCGAACGTACCTTCGGCAATCACCGATTCGATTATGTACTCCCCGACAACCGTCCCGGCTGGCAGCTTTGCGCCGGGTAACAACGATGAGCCGGAGAATGCTGCGGTGCCTGTGCCGGTCTTCTCTTTCGTCGAAGCGTCTTCCTGCGACGCGGCGCTGAAGACTTCATCGACAACGGCCGCGAGATCCGCGAAGCGTTTGCTGTATTCTTCCTTGCTCGGCTCGGCATCCATCTGTTGCAGCAGTTTCAACTCCAAACGCAGCAACTGCGAGAGTGCGATTCCGTGATGCACTTGCGCGAACGTTGCCAGATAGGTTTCGGTCTTCGGATGTTCGCCCGAGTCAAACTCCAGTTGATATTGCTTACACGCGGCCGCCAAATGGTCCTGGAGAGAATCACGTTGTGATTTGTGAGATTCTTCGCTCATCGTCCGACAGTCCACTCGCCTCCCCGATCCATCGCTCCCAATCATTGTCCGTCGCGACCGCACGGACACATCGACAACGTCTGCGATTCTAGCGTGTGCCGCTCGCTTCACGCAAATCAAGCCCTCGATCTACTCGGTGCGTTTGGCAGCGACAATTGCACTGCTGCTTGTTCCTAGTTACGTTGCAGGCTGCAGTACGAGGCATTTGCTTTCTTGGGAGAATCCCGGATGAAACAGTCCAATATCATCACACTCGTCTTGTTGGCTCTCTTACCGACACTGGCCGCTGCCGCGCCGCGCAACGTCGTGCTGTTTGTTACCGACGACCAAAGCCCAGACGCCGGCTGTTACGGTAACTCCGTCGTTCAAACGCCGAATATGGACACGCTTGCTCGCGACGGAACCTTGTTCACTCACGCCTTCTGCACGACAGCCAGTTGCTCAGCCAGCCGCTCTGTCATCCTAAGCGGCCTGCACAACCATGCGAACGGACATTACGGACATCAACACAACTATCACAAGTTCAACGCCTATACGAACATCGTTGGCCTGCCTATCTACTTGGGCAAAGCCGGTTATCGCACGGCCCGTTGCGGCAAGTATCACGTGGCACCTGAATCGGTCTATCAGTTCGACCAGACGATTCCAGGCCCAACTCGCAGTCCGGTCGTCATGGCCAACAACTGCGAAGAGTTCATTAAGTCCGACAGCGACAAGCCGTTTTTCCTCTACATCTGCACGTCTGATCCCCATCGTGGCGGTGGAGAGGCAACCGAGCTGCCACATCAACCAAATCGATTCGGCAATCCGGCACCTGATTCCAAGGGCTACCCGGGTGTTAAGGAAGTGATCTACGATCCAAAGGATGTGATCGTGCCAGGCTTTCTTCCCGACACACCAACCTGCCGAGCCGAGATTGCTCAATACTACCAGTCCGTTTCACGAATCGATCAAGGCCTCGGTCGCTTGATCGAGATTCTGACGGAAGCTGGCAAGTGGGACGACACACTCTTTATCTACATCTCGGATCACGGCATTGCGATGCCCGGCGCAAAGACAACCGTCTACGAAGGCGGTATGCGGTCGCCTTGCCTCGTCCGCAATCCATACAACGACAAGCGAGGCGTTGTGACGGATGCCATGATCAGTTGGATCGACATTGCCCCGACGATCGTTGATTTTGCCGGAGCCCTTGATTCGAAGACCGGTAACGTCAAGCAAGAGATCGTGAAACAAGTTGACCGTCCCGCGCCGGGAACGCAGACAACTCGCAAGACGAATCCGGGAGACTTTCACGGGCGTTCCTTCTTGCCGGTTCTCGATCAAGAGAAGACAAAAGGCTGGGACGTTGCGTACGCTTCACATACCTTTCACGAGATCCAGATGTACTACCCAATGCGAGTTGTACGCGAGCGCCGTTACAAGCTGATCTGGAACATCGCTCATCCGCTGTCGTTCCCGTTCGCTTCGGATCTTTGGGCCGCCCCGACGTGGCAAGCGCAATACAAGCTCGGTAAGGACGCACCTTACGGCGAGCAGACGGTTCATTCCTACATGTACCGCCCGAAGTTCGAGCTGTTTGATCTCCAGGAAGATTCGCACGAAGGAAAGAACTTAGCGGAAGATCCCAAGCATGCGAAGTTGCTCGACGAAATGATCGCCAAGCTCAAGGCCTTTCAACGCGAAACCGACGATCCTTGGATGATCAAGTGGCAGTACGAATAGACGTTCTTTGTTCCTCTCCTCTTGGAGAGGTTAGGTGCACATGCCGTCGCCTGATGCTGCTGGAACTACAAGCTAATGCATCCGGCTCATACTGGGGATATCTCGCGGTCTGACGATAGACTGGGTTAGAATGGTCCCAGTTCTAAACTCGAGGAGTAGCGAATGAAGTCAGCGATTACGATTGCGATCTGGCTTCTGTTGTTCGGTGCGTCGGTGCGTAACTCAACGCTAACGGCAGAGGAACAACTGTCAGATCAGCAGCTTACGTTCTTCGAGGAACGGATCCGCCCGGTGCTGGTCGAGCATTGCTACGCGTGTCACTCGGAACGTGCAAAGAAGCTCAAAGGCGAGTTGCGACTGGATTTGCGCGATACATCGCGCAAAGGTGGTGAGAGCGGCGCGGCCATCATCCCAGGCAAGCCGGATGCGAGTCTGCTGATTCAAGCGATGCGATACGAGTCGCTCGAGATGCCGCCCAAAGGGAAGCTGCCCGACCGCGTTGTGGCTGACTTCGTGAAGTGGATCGAGATGGGGGCGCCGGACCCGCGGGACGGAAAGGCAGCCCCTCAATCATCACGACCGAAAGACGGTCGGGATCACTGGGCCTTTCAACCAATCCAAGACCCGGCGCGCCCGAGTGTAAACAACGCTGGCTGGCCTCTTTCCGACATCGACTATTTCGTGCTGCACCGATTAGAGCAAGAGGGGCTGAAGCCGGTGGACGATGCTGATCGTTACACGTGGCTTCGGCGAGTCAGCTTTGATCTCACCGGCTTGCCGCCGACGGTGGACGAAATCGAGCAGTTCGTTGAGAACACGTCTCCGCATGCTCATGAAGCGGCCGTCGATCGTCTGATTGCATCTCGTGCTTTTGGAGAGCGATGGGCACGGCTTTGGTTGGATCTCGTTGGGTACGCGGATCAGATTGGTACGTCCAACAATCTCTTCGCGGAGCACGGCTGGAAGTATCGCGATTACGTCATCGATGCGTTCAACGATGACAAGCCTTTTGATCGCTTCATCCGCGAGCAGATTGCCGGCGATTTGCTTGATTGCGCCTCGGTCGAAGCTCGCGCCGAGAGCATTACAGCAACCGGCTTTTTGGTGCTTGGCGACTTGGAAGTTGTCGAAGCTGACAAGGAAAAGATGAGGGTAGACATCATCGACCAGCAAGTTGTTAAGACAACTCGCGCGTTTCTCGGTCTAACCGTTGGCTGCGCCCGCTGTCACGATCACAAGTTCGACCCCATTCCGCAGCGTGACTATTACGCAATCGCCGGCTTCTTTCATAGCACAGAATCAACGTACAAGACCGAGCGCGGTGTATGGAGCGACGTCATCGCGCGGCAGCTACCCGAGACCGAGGCCGGTCAGGGACTCCGCGCAGAGCGTTCCCGACAACATGCCGAGAAGATCGCCGCCATGAAACTGGAGCGGACTGAGGCCAGCAAACGCAAGGGCGATCTTGACAAGCAAATCCAGGAGATCGGCAAAGCCTCCGAAGCGGAAGCGGCTCGCGCGGAACTCGCGAAGGAACGCGACCAGCTCGCCGGTCGAATTGGGCAGCTCAACCGCGAGATCGTACACGCGGAGTTTTTTGCTCCGACTGTGCCCGAGACGTATGGCGTGCAAGACGTCAAGAAGCCGGCCAACATGCGAATCACCATTCGCGGAAACCCGCGAGCCCTCGGCGACGAAGTACCACGCGGCTTCCTAACCGTGGCGTCAGACATCACGCCGTCGCTGTCGCCTTCCGAAAGCGGCCGCAAGCAGTTCGCGGACTGGGTTGCCAGTCCGAAGAATCCTTTGACCGCGCGTGTCGTCGTCAATCGGATCTGGCAAAAACTGTTTGGCGAAGGTCTTGTGCGATCGGTCGATTATTTCGGATTGCGCGGCGAGCAGCCTTCGCATCCCGAACTGTTGGACCAGTTGGCGACGAAGTTCGTTCAAGATGGTTGGTCTCAGAAGAGCTTGGTCCGGTCGTTGGTTGTCAGTCATGCGTACCGAATGAACAGCTCGCACAATCAGCAAGCACATGCCGCGGACCCGAACAACCAGCTATTGTGGCGAGCGAATCGTCGCCGCCTCGATGCAGAAGCGATCCGAGATGCGTTGCTAGCCGTTAGCGGACAGTTGCATCGGTCGGCGGGTGGCCCGGCGCTTCCGCTGGAGTTCCCTGAAAACGTCGCCAACATCGATCCAACGAATGTGAACCCGCCGTCGTTCTCGCTTGGAAGGTGGCGGCCCCAGCAACCGTTTGTGCGCACGATCTATTTGCCGGTCATTCGCTCCAGGCCACAACCTGGACCTGCAGAACTGCGAAACGTCTTTGACTTCACACAACCCGCGGGGTTCGCCGGGAAGCGAGCCGTCACCGCCGTTCCGACGCAAGCTCTGTTTCTGATGAATAGCCCCGTTGTGAAAGAGCACGCGAAGGCACTGAGCGAGCGACTACTAGGCGAGGCATCTGAACCAGTGGAACGACTTGAGCTCTTGTGGCTTTGCGTCTTGAACCGACCGATCGCGGACGATGAAAGAACTAATGCTCGCTCGTTTCTCGATGAAGCTGGCGAGAACGGGTGGACCGAGCTGTGTCATGGGCTAATCGCGTCCAACGAATTCTTGATGCGGCTATAATCAAAGAGCAAGAAGAACGGCTCAATCGATGTCTGTGATGAATCAACTTCCGATCTTCAGCCGGCGCGAAGCGTTGAAAGCTGCAGCCTGTGGGTTCGGCGGTGTCGCGTTGCAAGGATTAACGGGCAGCACTGCTCGAGCGGCCACCAAGACTTTGGCAGTGCACGTTCCGCATCACGCCGCGAAAGCTAAGCGAGTGATCTTCCTCTTCATGGCCGGCGGTCCGTCGCAAGCAGATCTCTTCGATCCCAAGCCGTTCATCACGAAGCATCACGGCCAAACCATCGCTGCTCCCGTCGATGACCACCAGCTTCGCGTTGGCGTCGAGAAGTTCCTGGCGATGGGTCCCGTTGCTCCCGTACGACCGCGCGGAGAATCGGGAATGATGATTTCCGATTTGATGCCGAACATCGCGAGTGTTGCAGATGATCTGTGTCTTCTACGCGGGATGTATACCGACAATAAGGCGCACGCTCCGGCGACGCTCCAGTTACACACGGGCACGCTGGCGGAATCGCTTCCATCGATGGGGTCGTGGATCAGTTACGGCCTGGGGACGGAGAACGACAATCTCCCCAGCTTCATTACGATCCATCCGCCCGAGGATGTTCGGAACTACGGTTCGTCCTTCTTGCGGGCCAGGCATCAAGGAACGCCGCTGAACGTGCCCGCGAGCGAGAAGGCCTCGGCTATCAAGTACCTGCAAGATCCTGACACGAGTGCTATCGATCAACGACGCCGGCTGGACTTTGTACAGCACATGAATCGTAAGCTCTTGGATCGTGTCGAGACCGATGCGCAGATGGAGGGTATCATCGAGTCGTTTGAGTTAGCATTCCGCATGCAAGCCGAGACACCGCGACTCGTCGATCTGTCGGGCGAATCGCAAGAGACTTTGCGACTGTACGGAATCGATGGCAAGCAGGCGGACCGTAACGGCCGTGCCTGTCTGCTGGCTCGCCGAATGAGCGAGGCGGGGGTGCGTTTTGTGCAAGTAACCATGGGAGGCTGGGACCATCACGGCAACATCCGCGGCGCATTACGGGGCAGTTGTGCCGGTGTCGACAAACCGATTGGCGGACTGATCAAGGATCTCAAGCGGCGCGGTTTGCTGGACGAGACACTAGTCTTGTGGTCCGGTGAATTTGGTCGTTCTCCTTGGAGCCAAGATCTCTCAGGCACATCTCCCATTTCAACGCACGGTCGCGAACATCAACAAGAGAGCTTCTGCACGTGGATGGCAGGGGGCGGAGTGAAGCCTGGATTGACGTACGGCAATACAGACGACTTTGGCTATCGTCCGATCGATGGCAAGGTGCATCTGCACGATCTACATGCCACGATGCTGCATCTTCTAGGGCTCGACCACGAACGTCTCACCCCCCGCCACGCCGGCCGCGATTTCCGACTAACCGATATCTACGGCGATGTTGTTCGCGAGATCCTAGCTTGAACAGGACTCGTCCAGACGCTCGACATGCGTGATGCGTCGGTGTGTTGGTCCAGCGATTCTTTACAGCCAGTCCGAGTGGGGATCTTCGCGTATCGATCCCCTCAGAAGCGTCATAGAGAATCGGTGGACCAGCACACCGCCGATGATTTGATCGTCCACAGTACTCTCATGTAGCATCGTTTGAATGAAGTGTGCGGGCGTTTGCTAATAATGCGTGAAACGTATTACAAAGTCCATTCGGGACATTTGGCTACAACCGTGGGAGAACCGCAGTGAAAACGTTATATATGCTCTCGCTTTTTCTGGGAACGGCCCTGTTGATGTCCGCATCACAGAAGGACTCACCGCTGTGGGCAACTGCCGATGAAACTCCGCAAACGGGAAACGACGTCCCACAAGAGGAAACTACCGAACAGATTGCGACAGGCCCGACGCCGCCGGAAACGAAGGCCGAGAAGCCGCGCCAAGGTCGAATCGTGCACGCTTGGGACGGATGTACGATGTGGTCGACGATTTTCAACGTCGATTATTATGGCCCACGGAATAGGGAAATCCCCGCGCCCGCCGCTTCATTCAGCAGAAGGATGCTGGAAGAGCTGATCGACGAAGAGGCGGCGGCCCACGTGGACGCCATTAGCTACTGTCTCTTTACGGCGGGTTGGAGCGACGTCCCCTCCTCCAAGATAACGGACCTTTTTCCGTGGCGCCCTCCCGGAATGGACGCGGCGGGAGTGGACCCCTTGAAGGTCTTGATCGACCGCTGCCACCATCATGGCATGGAATTCATCGCGGACATACGTATGAATGATCGACATGGGCAGCGACACGGAATCCTAAGTGAACATCCCGAATGGATCATGCTCGGGTCGGCGAATGATTACGCGCTTGAGGACGTCCGGAGCATGATGTTGACCTTCACCAAGGAGGTGCTCGACAGCTACGACGTCGATGGCATCGAATACGACTACATGCGCTGGTGTCACATGTTCAAGCCGGGCGAGGGTAAGAAAAACGCGCATTTGCTCACCGACTTTACCCGCAAGACCCGCGAGTTGCTGAAGGAAGAAGCCAAGCGGCGAGGCTGCGATAGATTAGAGTTTGGCGTGCGAGTGCCCCAAAGTATCGGGGAGTGCGACCATCTGGGCTTTGACGTGGCGACGTGGATCAAGGAGGGCCTGGTCGATTACGTCGTGCCGTCCGATTTCATGCACATCGACATGAACATGAAGACCGACGACTTCGTGAAGCTGGCCGATGGAACAAGCTGCAACATTTATCCCGCCATTCACAACCGTATCTCGATGGACGGGCCGAACGAGCATTATCGGCTGATGAACCTGGCGAACTTCCGTGCGGCGGTGCAGAACTTCTACGGATTCGGAGCCGATGGCGTTTCACCCTATAACTACCAGTTTGCCTTTGAGAGACGTGGCGTGGCACACCGTTCGTCGGCCTATGCCGCGTACATGTGGCCAGCCGCACTGGGCTGGCTGCGAGAGTTGCGATATCCGGACCAAGTCAACGCGCGCGACCGCCACTACCTGTTTTATTCGGCCTGGAAGACGCCCCATGTATCGCCGAGCGGTTTCTTTCATGATGAGAACATCTACCTCGACCGTGCCCAGCCCGACCAGGAGAAAAGCCGGCGTTTTCGCATGGCCGAGGACTTCAGCAACCCCCACCTGCGAACCACCATGCAGTTTAAGGCCATTGGCCTGGCCGATGACGAGCAGCTGGACATCAAAATAAACGGTGAGCAAGTCCCCACCGAGTACATCACGCACGTACTCGACAAGAACGGTCAGAACCTGTACGAGGGCGATCCGTTGCCCCCCTTTCACTTATACGTCATCGACATGAATTGGGAGACGACGGGCCGCAAACAACCACTCACATTTGGTGATAATCGGCTGAGTGTGCGCCTTGTGCCAGAAGAGCGTGCCGAAGCTGGTGGACCCGAGAGGGGTAAAGTTAGCATCGAAGAACTAGAGTGCTACGTCTATGTCAGAAAGCCAAAGCACTGAAGATTGGAATGCTTATGAACCACGTGCGAATCGCGTTGTTTCTTTTTGCGTGGATGGTTTTTCTTTCCGGCAGATCGTTATCGGCGAAGAATGCCCTTTCACTCGTCGGTGACGGGCGCGCTTTGGCGACGATCGTGATTCCTGACGAGCCGGTACCGGTTCACCAATTCGCAGCGGAAGAGCTGCAATACCACATCGAGCGCTCCAGCGGTGCCAAGCTGCCGATTCGTCGTGAGCGAGACGTGCCGATGGACGATTCCGGATGCGTGTTTCTTGGTCCGTGCCGTCGGGCCGTGCAGCGAGGCATTAATGCCGAGGGGTTACCGCCGAACGGATTTCGTATCCGGTTGGCCGACGGCAGCCTGCACCTGACCGGTGATGACAGCAATGGTCCCGTGATCGCAACAAACGGCATAGGCTCGCTACACAACAACCGGACGCGTGTCGGGACGCTCTTCGCGGTCTACGAATTCCTGGAAGTCCAACTTGGCGTGCGTTGGCTGTGCCTGGTCCACCCGGTGAGGTGATTCCTCAACACCGTTCGATCGTCGTCGAGCGATGCGAACAAGTCCGCCAGCCGCAGCTTGTTCATACTCGTATGCGCGATTACGGCTTTCGATACATTGGCGGTTGGGCATCACAGCAGGCAGCCAGGCAGTATACGTTGGATGTCGCACGTTGGATGCGACGGCACCGAATGGCGCTCGGTGTGGACATGGACGCATCCCACGCTTTCACCCGGTGGTGGGATGCGTATGGCAAACAGCATCCTGATTGGTTCGCCTTGCGACCGGATAACCAGCGCGGCCCCGGCGGTAACCCGCAGTTTGTTCAGATGTGCGTCAGCCAGCCGTTGTTGCAGAAGGAGATCGTTGCACGATGGAATGAGTCGCTTTCGAGAACTGAGTCGACGAAAACTCCGGCTTCCGTCTAAGACCGGGAGTCTTTGCAAGCCGGATCTTTGTTCTCCTCGTTAATCGATGTATCGGAAAACGATTCGTATGGCAGCACGCCTTCATGTACCTGCACAGCGTGCCGCGCGTGGGACGGACCTAACGGTCATCTCTCGGATCGGTATGCGAAGTTCTGGCTGTCTGTACAACGCGAGGCAGAAAAGGTCCGTCCGAACGCGCGGATCATCACGATCGCCTACGACAGTTACTATCAACCACCGCAAGAAACCAAGCTAAACGACCGAATCATCACCGGAATTGTTCCCGGTTTCTACTTCCCTTGGTCGGATGACAATCGGCAGGAGTTCCGTAAGCAGTGGCAGGGATGGGCCGACACGGGAGCACGGCTCTACCTGCGGCCGAACTGGCTTCACTTCGGTCACAACTTCCCATTTAACTTTGCCCGCAAGTTGGGTGAAGATTTCCGTTTTGCGCACCAGCGCGGCATGATTGCCACGGACTTTGATCTCGTACCGGCACCTTGGGCGACGCAAGGTCTCACCTACTACGTGCTCGGCCGCATCCACCGACATCCGGATTGGCCGATCGACCGGATACTTGCGGAGTACTATGACGGCTTCGGCCTCGCCTCGGAACACGTGCGAGCCTATTTCGAGCACTGGGAACGGATCACGGGCTCGATGACGTCTCAGCATTACGCGCGCGGACACGCGGCAAAGGGAATTGGTGACAATCCGGAGCACAAGCTGTATCGATGGGGCGACCACTTTTTTACCGACTCCGCGTTGGCGAGCGGGAAGGAGCTGCTCGATGCCGCCAAAGCCGCCGCTTCGGGGGACCGGACCGCCGAGCAACGTGTTGCGTTTCTGGAGATGGGCCTGCGAGACGTGAAACTGACATTGGCGACTCAGGATTCGTACCAGCGATATCACGCCGGTGCTGCCCCCAAGATTTATGTCGATACCCTGGCCCGACTTGACGCGCACCGCGGCAATATCGAACCACACAACGCTGCCGCGACGGGCTGGCTTCGCAGCCGAGAACCCGAATGGAACCGGTAAATCGCCCGCGAGTTGGTCCGGCTACCGGGCCAGCCACTTCCTGGTCCTGTAAAACTGATGTGGGATCCGGATGGCAACAGCGAAAGCAAAGGGTGGCATCGGTCGGCCACCGACGATTCGTCGTGGCACACGGTCGATAGCTCCGTCGCGTGGGAAGAGCAAGTGGCTGGCCGACAGTGGAAGCCGATCATGGAAAACCATACAACGGTGTTGCCTGGTATCGGATTCGGTTTCAGGCACCTCGGGCGGATGCATCGCAACGGTACCGCCTCGTCTTTGGCGCGGTGAGCAAATCATGCCGCGTGTGGGTCAACCGTAACTTGGTTTTGACGAGGCCCTTTCCCTTTCAAGGCGACAAGAATTCGTCAGACAGGCCGTTCGAGGTCGATGTCACCGCGAGCCTGAATTACGCAGATCACAACCTGTTGGCAGTCGCGGTTGACGACCACTCCGGCGTCGTCGGCCTCACCGGCCCAGTACACTTGGACCGAGTGCGTCTTCCGTCAGCCGATGGCAACCTAATTCGTAACGGCAGCTTTGAACGCGGCATGTCCGAGTGGCAGCGGAGTACGATGGTTGGTGAGTTCATCTATGAGAGCGATCGTGAAACTCACCTTGACGGCGAAGCCTCGGGCGTGCTGACTTGCAAAGGAAAGCTCTCCGAGCGGCATCTGCAACTACGAAAAAAGGCGTGGCACGCTTCTATCAAGAGGTTGCGGTGCAACGCGGGCAGCCGTACCGTTTGACAGCAAGCGTTAGGACATCGCGTGGTTTCCGTGGTGAAGTACGAACTTGGTTTGCAGGCGGAGACAACGAACTTTCTACAGGACCGACGCAAGGCCTTTGGAAGCAACTCAGCCTCGATCGTGTCTCGACTGATGCCACGAGCGCGCAGGTCTACCTCAACGTGATGGACGGCACTGGAAACGTTTGGTTCGATGGAATCGAATTGATCCCGATCAAGCTGTGAAATCTTAGCGGACAAGGAACAACTCTCGCCGATGCGGGACGTGCGGCTGGAAATCGCTTTCGGATGGCTACGCAGAAACTCGCGCCGTTCAACCTGCAGTTCCTCATCCTGCCGATTCGCCTCAACGATCTTGATCAGCGATTGTAGGAACTGTGAGTTCGGGACATCATCTTCGACCAGTTTCGATACCTCAGCGGCGAGCCCACGCAGCCGCCCCGCCTCATCAGCCGCAGTGCTCGCGAAGATGCACGCAACGACTGAAGTTGCCGCCGCGATTCACCTCGCTACAGGATGATGTGCTTCGTCGTCGCGAGCGTAGCCTCGAAGATGTTGTCACCGGCGCGACGCCCCGGCCAATCGCTTTTGTTTTCGCGACGCCATTTTTCGTAGCCGTTGGTAACTTGCTTGTCCTTCAGTTGCAACCGTATCTGCAACGGAAACTCGACCAAATAAGGTTTGATCTTGCCAACTCTCCCGACAGCTTCCTTCGCGCCGTTGACGATTGACTTGTAAGTCGCTTCGGGAGCGTAAAGCTCGACGGTACCATCATCGCGCAGTCGCTTGACAGGAACGTTGACGACGTCTTCGCCCAGCAATTCACGAACTTCGCGGCAGAGACCGGTGCAGCCGGTTGCCATGATAATCGGCACCTTATGGTCGTGACTCGCGACGATGGCATAGGCGGCAACTTCGCCGCCTTCTTCGCCGTTAAACCAGTAGCGTCGCCGCCGAGTGCTGGACCAGGTGTGAGCCAGCACGGCATCCTTGGCGCCTTCCATCGCGTGCAGCCCGACGAGCATCACGCCGCCGAAACTCTCGTCCAGCCCTTGCAACAGTCCCGAGCCCGACGTCACCAACTTTGCCCGCTTGTCGATTCGATCCGGCAAGAGGTTCTGGTCTCGAAAACCATCGTCCTTCACGTAGACTTCGTCCGCGCCTCCTTCCAAGCAACCTTCAATCGCCGCATTGACATCGTCGGTCATGAGCTGGCGAAAACGCTGAGCCTGTGGATCGCCCGGCTTCCTGTTTCGCGCCCAGTATTCATCGACTCCCGTCGGACCTTCGCTATCGACAGCGATAAGGATCTTGATAGGCGCTCGTCGCGAAGACTGGCTCGTCGTCTCCATCAGCATTTGGGCGTTGTCGTTAAAGACGATTCGCGGCTGTGGTTCATCGGCTTGCGAGGCAACACTTGCAACGGCAACACTGGCGATCAACGCACCAACCACCCTCATCATGTCTTTGGCTCCGAAACGAAGTACATGAATCACGGTCGATCTGCGTCTTGCTGGATGACCCAGATGTTGCGAAACCGAACGGGGTTGCCGTGGTCTTGCAAGAAGATTGGACCGCGCTGACCTTCTTTACTTTGTGACGCGTCGCGGCCGGGCGGGACCGGCGGCAACACATACTTGTCATGAATCACGACGCCGTTGTGTCGAACGGTCATCATCGCAGGGGCAACTCTCTTGTTCGCCGCGTCGAACTTCGCGCTCGTGAATTCGATGTCGTAGGTCTGCCACGAAAGCGGCGGGTACGACATGTTGATCCTTGGTCCGATCATTTCATGAATTCCGCCACAGCGGCCGAACTTTGAAAGCCGTTCAAACTTGCGATTCTCGTCGTGCCAGCCGAACGAATCGACAATCTGCACTTCCCATTCATGCTTCACGTAGATGCCGCTGTTGCCGCGCTGCATGCCGCGCGCGGTCGGCATGAAGGGACAACAAAACTCCATGTGGATGCGGACGCTGCCGAAGTCGCGTTTCGACGTTGTACCAACGTCGAGCAACCGATCTTCAACCAGCCTTCCCTTTTGCCACTCATCGACGTTCGTCCCGTCAAACAGGATGATGGCACCCGAATCGAACGGCGGTCGCGAACCGAGCGTGGGTGACTTGCGCAGCACCTTGTCGAGCCGAAACGTCACGTCGTCCAAGTGGTTTTGAAACATCTGCGCCTCGCCGCTGAAAACGCCGTCTTCGACCGAGCCGCTGAAGTTTGCATTGAGAAACTTCAACCGCTCTCCGTGAACGCCGTGAAACGAGGTTCGACTATCCGCCGTCTTGCCCTTGAGGTGATACACCGTGCTTTCGTCCCAGCCGGCGCTCGGCAACCCGCCGACATTCAGCACGCCCTCAAACTCGTAGTTCCCAAGAGCGATTACTTGAATGCCGATCGAAAGTTCTCCGCCAACCTTGCCGACGTATTCGCCCTGGATCTGGAAGTCGGTTCCCGCCTCGTCCGGGTCGGTGAACGCCGGCAGGTCGGCGCCACAGCACGACGAACCGATCACTCCGAGCAAAAGGCAAGTTGAGAAGAGAGAGCGAATCATGACAACCTACACGCTTTCGGGCAGTCCAAACGGTTCACGATATTCTTTGGTGAGCAGCGCGTTGGCTTCTTTGCTGTTGGTGATCGTCTCGGTCTTCGGATCAAATTCCAGGACTGTCCTGGTGCGGTACGCCGCCTCGCCGAGATGAATCAACGCGCACGTGCGGTGAGCGATCTCGGCGTCGGCTTTCGTCGGTTCGCGCGAGCGGCTGCTGTTCAGGAAGTTTTGCATGTGGCTCGGAATCGGAGCGCCAACTCGTCCAGCCTGGCCGGACTTTGGACCGGGCTCTTCGTTCTTCCCCAGATAGGTGCGGAAGAATCCTCTTCGCGAGAAGATCATGTAACCCTCAGTGCCATAGAAGGCATCGCCGCTATCGACTCCGTGCAATCCATAGGGCGTGAAGAGTCGATCTTCGTAGATCAGCACGCGACCATCGGCAAACTCGAAAGAGATGTTCATGTTGTCGGGATACTCGCGGTAGCCCGACTCTTTCACATTGCTGCCGTGAGCCGTGATGCGAATCGGATGTTCCTTCACCCCCAGCCCCCACGCCGCCATGTCGAGATCGTGAGCACCATCGTCGCCGAGGTCGCCGTTGCCGTATTCGCGAAACAACCGCCAAGTGCTGTGAAAACGATTCCGATTGAACGACCGCTTCTTCGCCGGACCCAGCCAGCGATCGTAATCGACGCCGGACGGCGGCTGACTGTCCGCCACCGGTTTAGCATAGCCGCGGTCCTGGACGTTCCACGCCTTGGTGATCTTAATCTCGCCGAGCACACCCGATTTCAACACTTCGGCCGCCTCGGCCACGACCAGGCTCGATCGCATCTGCGTACCATGCTGAACAACCCGCTTGTTCCTTCGCGCGGCATCGACCAGCAACCTTCCTTCGTGAAACACATGACTGGCCGGCTTCTCGATGTAGACATCCTTGCCGGCTAACAGCGCCCCAATGGCGATCGGACAATGCCAATGATGAGGCGTCGCGATGACCACTGCGTCGATTGACTTGTCATCGATGATCGAGCGAAAGTCACGCGTCGTCCGCGGTGTGTTGCCGGCTAGTTCCTTGACCCGAGTGACACCGCGGGCCAGCACCGCGTCGTCGATATCACAAAGCGCAACAGCTCGGGCGCCGTCATTCGAAGCAATTTGCCCGACGTGATGAAATCCCATTCCGTTGAAGCCGATCAGCGCGACCGCGATTTGATCGTTCACCAACGCGCGAGCCGGACGTGCCGACGCGCTCAGAACTGCCGCGACACCGACTGCTGAAGTCGTGGACAAAAACCGGCGGCGAGATGGTCGTTTCATCGTTCTCTCCTTTGCAGGGCTCGAAGCTCCAGCCACGGTAGCATATCTCGATTCACTACGCTGTAATTAATCCATTCCAAGAGAGCCCGCCGATCAATAGCAACAGTCCGAAAGAAAGTCGGCGAATGGGCTGGGACGCGATATGTTGCATCTCCTTCACGCCATGAAAACCCTGTCCCACAATCGCTGCAGATTCAGCGCGGAGAACGGCTCGCCGTCGAATACGATTCGTTTGACGGGGGTCTTGCGATCCTGAGTCTTCTCCTTCAACCATGCGCTCACGTCCATCCAGCGAATGTATCCGTCCTCTGTACGATGGACAAGCATCACGGGTGAATGCGACCGCCGCCACTGGTCTACCAGCTTCTTCGAACCGACCTGAAACACGACGTTCCCGTCGCGGCTTATTGATACCGATTCGTAAACCTCGGCGGCACGCAACTAGAGGTGCAGACATCGGCCGCTCGGCTGTCCCGATGAATCGGTCAATTCAATGCGGCCCTGAACGCCGAACTCGTCATCTTCAACCGGGACGAACTTCTGACTGGTTTCCTCGGCGATGGCAAAGGCGTAATATTCGAGTTGTAGATCGCGGCTCTCCCGATCGATGCCGGCACGCGACGTAGCTTCCATCTCCCGCACGCGGCTTTCGTATTTTTCCGACGCCAGTTCCTGCTCCAGTTCGTCCCACAGCGGAATAGATTCGTCACAGTACTGGCAAGTGAGATGGGTACGGCCACGTTCACGAGCCCGAAGAATGGCTTTCACGTCGCTTAGCGCTTCTCCACACTCGTCGTCGGGCAGACATAATGCCGCACCAGCGCAACCTTGGCGTCATACCATTTGAGATGTTCATGGATGTATTGGACGAAGGTTACCTTCGAGTCGATCGCCACGGTGGGATCACAGTAGGCGATAAGTTCCGCATCGCCCTCTCCGAGCTTTCTCATCTTCAAGCCGACTTTGCCACCTTCCGCGACAAAATCCGCCGCATACCGCCACAGCTCTTCGGTTTGAAGATGCGTGTGTGGTGCAACTTGACGACCAGCGTTGCGTACAGTTCCTCCAGTGCACCGCTGAGCCGGAACGTGCCGAAGATGCGGGGATGGTCGATCTGATCGCGTCGTTCTCGGTTGAAGTAAGACGGAAATACCAGCAGCGGCCGAAAGGATGAAGGATAAAGGTGGAAGGATGAATTCCGCCCCTTCTCATCCTTCATCCTTCCGCCTTCATCCTTTCCCCAGTCCCTTGTTCGACGGCCAGGGGCATCGAGCGCGCCGAGCCGGCTCCCCCACTCGCTGTCATCCTTCTTGGCCACACCCGCAGCCCATCCCCCTTCAGCCGCTCCGCCAACTCCCGCACCGCCGGTTTGTCCGCACTGGCATGACTGAGGAAAACGTCGTACTCGAATTGTCGTTCTGCCGCCATGACTTACGCCACTCAAATCGTTTCACGTCCACGAACTTGCTGCCTTCCGCGACGTCATGTATACACTAAACGCAGCCGTCCACACAGCAATGTCCGGTTCGAGGCGTCAAGTCTCAACACTAAGCCAACCAAAACCTGAGCCGAACGCGCTAGCGTCGGGTGTCGCGGGCAGTCACGACCCGCGTCCGAAGTACCCGAGGCTAGCGGGCTAGCGCCTCCGGCTCACAGAAAGGGACTGCCCAACGCTTGCTCAGAAACGAACAAGTTGCCGTCAGAGTTGAACTCGTAGGGTGGGCACTGCCCGACCCTACTTGAACTGCCAAGCGCGCGTAGCCCTGCGCTTGGCGTCGCTTCGTTGGAGTTTGCTATGGACCGTCGCAAATTCTGTCAGACCACGGCTGGAATCGCCGCGGCAACGTTGACGCATCAGCCAATCGCTTCCGCTGAAGAACCCGCAGCGATTCCAGCTTTGATGCCACGGGATCCGTCAGGCCGTCGTTTCGTGCTGTACAGCGACTGCTGCAGCGGAATACCGGGAACGGCGCTCGCCAAGAGACTGCAGTCTGTCAACAAGATGGTCACGCGGGTTCAGCCGCAGCCCGAGTTCATCGCCTTTCCCGGTGACGCAGTGAGCGGATACACGAAGGATTACGCCGAGCCGCGACGGCAGTGGGATTATTGGCTGGGCACCGAGATGAAGTGGGTCCGCGAGCGAAAGCTGCCGCTGTTTCAGTCGACGAGCAATCACAACACGTACGATGCCGGAAGCGAGGCGGTCTTTCGTCAGGTCCATGCGGATCTGCCGCAGAATGGCCCGCCTGGACAGAAGGACTCGCGTATTGGTTTCGCCGCGGCAACTTGCTTTACATCTCGACGCACCAACCCGACCAGCGGATGCCTATCGACCATGCTTGGCTGGATCGCGTTCTGACCGACAACGCCGATGCCAAATACAAGTTCGTCGCCGGGCACTATCCGGTCTTTCCCGTCAACGGGTACATTGCCTGGCCACTGTGGTGTTTTCCGCCCGAGCAGCGGAGTCCGTTCTGGGACCTGCTGGTCAAACACCAGGTGGATGCGTACCTGGCGAGTCACATCATCGCTTTCGACGTGCAGGTCCACGACGGCGTGCTTCAGATTCTCTCTGGCGGGGCGGGAACGGCCCACGGCCCAGGCGGATTCATGCCGGGTCGCTCCGAGTATCTTCATGCTGTCCAGGTGGCCGTGGACCAGCAGGGATTACGCTATCAAGTCCACGACCCGACCGGTCGTGTGCGAGAACATTTGCGATGGCCGTTGGCTCTGCCGCCGACCGGCCAATGGAAGCCGGTGGACGACCAGAATGCAGGCTCGCTCCTACGTCCCATCGACTGGACCCGCGAACTTGTCGCTCTTCGGATTCGTGGCACGCGCTCACAACCCAACCGCGGCGATGCCGACCAGACGCTGCTTTGCGGAGTCGATTCCAGTGAAGGGGTCGAACCGATCTGGATCGGAATCGACGGAGAAAACAACCGGCTGGTCGTAAAGCTCGTTCCACTCTCCGGACACGGATGGCAGATCTGGCAAGGACCGCGACTTGCTACCGATGAGCCGTTCGATGTCCAACTGACCCTGCATCCCCACATGGGGCCGGGCGGAGTTCTTTTTCGTACCCACGAATCGGCCGCATGGTCAACGCTCAAGTCCACGTCATCGAAGGGCTGCGAAAGCCTCAAGCGTCCGAAGTCTTGGGCGGTCGGCCACGGTCAAAGCGGCGCGGCTGACCGGCCGTTCGCCGGCGATTCACTGCGAGTTACCGTCGCTGGTACCACACCCACGAGTGGCGCGTAGGGGCATCACCCGCAGTCCAATAACAATCGCATCTGCCAAGGCCGGCTCCTGCTTCACTCAGTCGGCGTTCGTTCATCAATGCGGTACAAGTGGGTGTCACTCCTTAGAAACAGCGAGCCATCCGCAATGGCCGGCGAGGCTTTGAACGTGCCGTTCAACTGATTAGTTGCCAGCTTCTCGAACTCGTTACTGGCGGACAGCACTGTTGTTTCACCGTCGCGGCTGCAGAAATAGATGCGGCCACGGACCTCGATGGGCGAGGCGTCGTGGTTACCGCCGATGCGTTCGCGCCAATGCTCTTCGCCCGTCAGGGCGTCGATACAGGTGGCCACGCCCGCGCGATCAATCACGAACAGTTCCCGACCAACCAAGAGAGGCGACGGGACGTGGGCGATCCCTTTGGAACGCTGCCAGACAACTTGATCAGGGCGCAGCTTGCCCTTGCCAGGGCGGACCGCATAAACACAGAAATGGTCCTGACTGACCGACCCCACCACGTAAAACAGGCCATTTCCATACGAGGGCCGGCAGACGACAGAGAAACCGTTGTAGGGCATCCACCAGATTTCCTTGCCGGTCGCAGGGTCATACGCAGCGACGTGGTCGGCGCCGGTGCTTACAAGTTGAGCGACGCCGTTGATGGATTGAACCAACGGCGTGGAATAAGCCATCTTCGCAATCGGCCCCTTGGTGGCGGCGGCCTCCAGGTGAGCGCGCGGTTGCTGCCATTGCGTCTTTCCCGTCCGTTTGTCGAGTGCCGCCAGAAACTGGTTGTCGGTGCCATCGCAGGTCAGGATCAACAGGTCCCCATAGAGAATCGGTGAACTGGCCGCGCCTTGGAACGCGTTGTATTTGAAGTCCGTGTTCTTCCACTTGACGTCACCGTCGTTGTCGAGACATACGGTGCCACGTGGACCGAAATGGACGTAAACGTGCTTGCCATCAAGCACGGGAGTCGGAGAGGCATACCCGTTGGTCTTGTGACGTGGGCCAGGGTCGGCTGCTTGCAGCACCTCGACGTTATGCACCAGCCGGCCAGTCGTCTTGTCACAGCAAACGGCGCGAAGAGATTTCCCTTCGCCCTCAGCGATCGTCATCCAAACCTGGTTACCGGCGATCACCGGCGACGACCATCCCTGGCCCGACACAGCAGATTTCCAGGCGACGTTCTTCTCTTCGCTCCACCGAACAGGCACACTCTGTTGATCCGAATGGCCCTGGCCGTCTGGTCCGCGGAACTGCGGCCAGTCTGCGGGCACCCTTCCGGCGAACAGAGCCACAAGAAGACTCGGCAGAAGAATTCGCTTCAACAATGTGAGTACCATGGTTTCCTTCGCTCCAAAACTCGACAGGCAGTATCTCACCGATCTTTTCTGATAGTTTCCGCAACGGCTCGGCCGAGACGCGGACGCTCCTGATTTCGTTTACCCTTCGAGGGCGGATCCTACGACCAAGTTGAACCGCCTGTTCGCGTCGAAATTCTGTTTCAATCTGGGGTAGAGAGCGTGCCGAAACCGGAAGCTCGCTGCTTCCCACGATGCACTGTATACACCAAAATGCAGTCCTCGGCCCACAAAAATCCGACGCGATGCTGCCAGTTTCAACGCTAAGCCAATCCAAACCCGGAGATGCGCCGCGGCTTCTCAAGGCCGAGCAGATGGTCGTTTCGTGGCAGGTGTCTGCAAGTGACGACAGATGCCGTGACTTCGCGTGCGTCAATATGGAATCATCCAATGGTGCGTTTTGAACGTGGACGGGACGTCCTATCGATCGCTGCTTTTGCGCTGCTTTGCGGTCTCGTGACGGGTTGTCCGAGTTTGGCCGGAGGCGACGACGGATCGGACTGGAGAAAACCGTTTCGGCCGGATGAGCACACCGTCGTGCTTTACCATTTCGACGAGAGTGAGGGGAACGACGCATACGACGCCTGCGGCGATGCGGCGCTGACGCTGCGGGCGCACAAGGCGGCGCTGTGGGGCTCGCGTCCGGGATTTGGAAGTACAGCTCGGTTCGATCGGAAGGCAGACGACGCCGATCTGCGGGTCGGACCGACGAACAACGACAAGCTCCACCTGAAGACTTGCAACAAGGCTTGGACGGTCGAGGCTTGGGTTCGGTACACCGGCCCCGGTGGGCAGGAACAGGGCGGGCGCACGTATGCCAACATCTGCGGCACGGACGACGAAGGTTTTGGATTGCGCGAAGGCATGCGCGGCGGCTACAGCTTCACGCTCATTCTGGGGCGAGGCGGCGTCGGCACACGCGAAGATGGGTTGCTCCCGACAGGGCGATTCATCGCCTCATCTCGGTCGATGGAGAACTTCGGCACCAGCGATTTCCTCTTCCCGTATCGGTGGCCGAACAAAGTCAAAGGGCGATACATTGCCGACGACAAGTGGCACCACGTGGCGTGGCAGTTCCGCTACAAAGATCAGTTGAATACGTTCTTTCTCGATGGCCACCTGATGGCGAAGATCTCGCTGCACGATCCGGGCTCGCCGGACATCATTGTGAATAATACCAAGGACATTTGCGTGCCCTTTGTCGTGGGCGGTTGGATTCACTCTCAGGACCCGCCGTTCTACATCAAGTCGGGCAACTTCGAGGGCGAGATCGATGAGCTGCGAATCTCGAAAGTCATGCGTTACCCGGTCGCGCACGAGCTGGCCATCGTCCGCCAGAAGCTACCGAAAGCAGGGCTAAAGATCCCCTATTCGGTCGAAATGGCGACGGATGCGGCCGAGGGCAGCGTTGGTTGGAAACTGCGGGCGGGCGAGCTGCCGAAGGGACTGACACTGGACGAGAAACGCGGGGTCATCCACGGCACACCGCTGGAAGAGGCTTTAAGTCGAACGGTCACGATCGGAGCGACGGACGCGGGGGGGAAAAGCGACAAGCACACCTTCTCGCTGACGGTCGTTCACGGTCGGCTTGTTGCAAGATCGCTACCGCCCGCATTTGCAGGTTCGGCGTACCAGACGGCGCTGAAGACGACGTACATGGCCAAGCCAGCACGCTGGGAGATCGTGGCCGGAACCTTGCCCACAGGCATTGCGTTGAACGGCGCCACCGGCCAATTGCATGGCACGCCGACTGAAGAATGCTCGGCCCGCGTTGCGATCCAGGTAACCGACGCCAACGACGTGCACGATCGCACGAATCTTGTCCTGCGAGTGCTCCCGCAAGAACTGCGCGTGATCAAGGCCGATGCCAACACGGTCGTTCTCTATGATTGGCAAGGCACCAACGGAAAACTGATTCCGGACATCATGGGCAACAAAGACCTCACACTTACGTGGACCGCCATGGGCGGCGACCGGCGCGTACGCTGGCCCGGCCGTGAGGGCCGGTTCCCACAAGACAACGGCCACGGCGAACATGGTTGGGTTACCAAGGTGAAAGGGAACGCGGTCCTTGACTTGAAGACCTGTAAAGACGAGTGGACCGTGGAAGCGTGGGTCCGTCGAGGCGGGCCGATCCAGGCGTATGGCAAGAAAGTCGATAAGACCCACCAACCGTTCGACTACGGCCACATCTGCGGGAGCTACGACAACTCGAAACGCGGCGTCTGGGAACTCTACTTGTCCGATCACGACTCGCCCGACGGCAGCATGGCACTGGGGGTCCACTTTCTTGGCGCCGAACTCGACCAGGCGTTGATGGATCTACATCCCTGGAAACGCCCCAAAGGAATCGTTGGGGATCCGAAAGAGGCCGGCATCCGCGACACCGAGTGGCATCACGTGGCCTGGCAATACAACTACGCGAAAGACCTGCACCAATTGTTTCGGGACGGGAAGCTGATCTGGCACATGCAAAGCCCGGACGGACGCAAACTGGTCAACAACCGCCAGCACGCGGCACAATTCAGCGTCAGCACCCGGCTTACCGGCGATGTCCTTTACGGAGTCAACAACTTTCTGGGTTTCGGGAATTTCTTCGGCCAGATCGGGGAAATCCGAATTTCCAACACGCGACGCTATTAGTCCGTGCCGATTGTGACGAGCGTGTAGGGCGGCAGGGCCGCCGACCAATGCGAGCTGGCGCTCGGTTTGGAATAACCCCGTCGCGGCTGAAAGATCGGTGCTTCCGCGGTTGAAGACGGACGCGTTGGGCGATACGGTTTGATCATGTCACTCTACATCGCCCCCAATGAAGATGTCGCGCCCACTCCTGGGCAACCCACGATCAAAGAAGTCCGCGCGTATGTGTCGCGCAGCGATGAATACGGCGCAAGCGACGTTCACGACACGCCGGATACGCATTGGATCATGGGCCTTCCCGATGCGCGCGGCGACTGGGACCACAAGACCACGCACCCGCCGATCACGAACCCGATGTCCCGGTTCCCGAAGTATTCAGGGTCACGCAGTTCATGGGGTGTGGCTCGGGTGCCCACTGTCATCGTCGAGGTCGAAGACCAGGAGGGACGTGTCGGAGTTGGCGCCAGCACCGGCGGGGAAGCGGCCGCCTTTATTGTCGAACAGCATCTCTCGATGTTTGTCGAAGGACAGAATGTCCGCGACCGCTCTGTTATGTGGGAACAGATGTGGCGTGCCTCGATCCATTACAGCCGCAAAGGTCTCGGCGTGCACGCCATCTCCGCCATCGACATCGCCTTGTGGGACCTCTTCGGCAAGACGCTCAACGAGCCCGTCTACAACCTCATGGGCGGCAGGACCAAGCAACGCGTGCCCGTCTACGCGACGACCTCTCGCCCCGATCTTGCCAAAGAGGCGGGATTCCACGGTGCGAAAGTGCCGTTGCCATACGGCCCGAGCGCCGGTTCGGAGGGTCTGCGCAAGAACGTCGAGTTCATCGGCAACTGGCGTGATAAGGTCGGCCAGGATTTCCCCCTGATGCTTGACTGCTACATGGCGCTCGACCTGCAGTACGCAGCGGAGTTGGCTCGCGTGCTGGCGCCATTCAATCTGAAATGGATCGAAGAACCGTTGATGCCAGACGAATACGTCGCGCATGCCAAACTTGCCAAGAAGCTCGAAGGTCTGGGCAGCACGACCTACTTTGCCACCGGCGAACACGAATATACGCGCTACGGCTTCCAACAGTTGATCGACGCCGGTGTGGAACTCCTGCAGCCCGACGTGATGTGGATGGGTGGCCCGACCGAGTTTGCCAAAGTCGTTGCCCAGGCGAGCGCGCAGGCCGTCGCGGTGGTTCCGCATGGCTGCGGTGTCTATGGCTATTACATGGCGATGGCCTTCGACCACATCAACCTGGCGGAATTCTTGATGATGGGCGAACAGGCAGACACGATCGAGCCCAACTTCGGCACAATGTTCAAGAACGAACCGCTGCCCGAGGTGGGGTACATCACGCTGCCCGAGACACCGGGATTCGGGCTCGAACTTAATCGCGATGAGCTGAACCTGGTGCGGCCCTACGAGCGTTGAGGCGGAGGCAGGATCATCGAACGTTGACTCATCCTTGCGCTCGCCGCGGTGGCTGCCGGGATTCCACCTTCTAAGACGTGCCTAGGTGTTTTTGGAAAACCTCACGGCAGAACAGACGTCTGCGATCCGTTGTATCCTCAAGATGTCGCCCTCGACATTCTGGCAGGCGTGTAAGGGCAAGCTGATGGAGTTGCCGGATGCAGCGGGCAGTGTCGATCCGTCCGCTCTTGAGAACTTGGCCACGAATCCGAAGCAGCTCTTCCTCAACTTCAATCGGCCTAGGACGCGGGAGGATTCTGCGAGGGAGAGGTGGGATGGCGATTCCAAATAACGCTCTTCTGCGAGCTGAATAGCCTCGTCGTAACGGTGCATAACGTGATACAAGTGATTCCGTGCAAACATCCAAACCGTAGCTGCACCACACACGATACTTCTAGCTCGTTTTCTACAGCGCGGAGGAATTTTTCGTCGTAAGTCGTTGGTGTGTAATAGAGGGTCGAGCGGAGTGCCGGATTCCTGGTGCCACAGCTCGTTTCTCGCATTCCCAAATGGCAGGCGGTATGACTAACTTCATGGTGGCTCACGCAAGGAGGTCGCCATGTTTTTTCGGCAGAAACGGTCCGGTAAGTACACGTACTTGCAGATCGTCGAGAATCGTTGGGAAGACGGCGGCTCGAAACAACGCGTCATCGTTACGTTAGGTCGCCTCGACGAACTGCGCGAACAAGGCCAACTCGACGGCCTGTTGCGATCCGGCGCGAAGCTCTCACATGCTGCGATGGTGCTGACCGCGCAGCAGAAAGGTGAACTGCCGATTATCGCCACCAAGCGGATTGGACCGGAGTTGATCTTTCAGCGGCTGTGGAGTGAGCTGAAGATCCCGCAGGTGCTGACGGCGTTGCTCGCCTCCCGGCGCTTCGAGTTCCCCATCGAGCGAGTTGTTTTTCTGACCGTCCTGCATCGCTTGCTGCACGGCGGAAGCGACCGCAACTGCATGGTTTGGAAGGACGACTATCATCTGCCTGGAACGGAAACGTTGCAGTTGCACCAGATGTATCGCGCGATGGCTTGGCTGGGAGAACCGCTCGGCAAGGATGACCAAGACGGCGCCACACCGTTCGCTCCACGCTGCATCAAGGATCAGATCGAAGAAGGCCTCTTTCATCGTCGCCGTGACTTGTTCAGCGAGTTGGCATTGGTCTTCTACGACACGACCAGCATCTACTTCGAGGGCCGCGGCGGCGAGACTATCGGGCAATACGGCCACAGCAAGGACCATCGCCCCGATCGCCTGCAGATGGTGGTGGGCGTCGTGCTGGACGGGCAGGGACGTCCTTTGTGTTGCGAGCTGTGGCCCGGCAACATCACCGACGTGAAGACGTTGCTTCCCATCGTCGACCGTCTGCGAAAACGGTTCGCCATTCGCAGCGTCTGTGTCGTCGCGGATCGCGGCATGATCAGCCAAGGCACGATCGAAGAACTGCAATCGAAAGAACGCCGCGTGAACTACGTGCTGGGCGCTCGCTTGCGGAGTGTGAAGGAGATTCGCGAGAAAGTGCTGTCGCATCCGGGCCGTTACCGCGAAGCGCATGGCCCCAAAGAGAAGAGCGGCGATCCGGCTCCGCTGCAAGTCAAGAACGTGCGGATTGACGAGCGTCGTTACATCGTCTGCTTGAACGTGGACCAAGCGAAGAAGGACCGGGCCGACCGCGATGCCATCGTGGCAGCCTTGGAGGAACAACTGCAGCGAGGCGACAAGTCGCTGGTGGGCAATCGTGGCTATCGCAAGTACCTCAAGGGTGGCGAGACGCATTTCGAGATTGACCAGCAGAAGATCAAGTCCGAAGCCCGTTACGACGGCAAGTGGGTGTTGCGAACGGATCTGGATGAGTTGTCGGCCGAAGATGTCGCCTTACGCTATAAGCAACTTTGGATGGTGGAGGATTGCATCCGCAGCATCAAGTCGATCTTGGAGACGCGTCCCATCTTCCACCACCACGACGAAACGATTCGCGGCCACGTGTTCTGCAGTTTTCTGGCCTTGATGCTTCGCAAGGAACTACAAGACCGGCTGACGGCCGCGGGGCATTCGCCGGAGTGGGCGGACGTGTTGCGTGACCTGGAGTCACTACAGTCGGTGGAAGTCGAGTATCAGGGGAAGCGTTTCCGGTTGCGAAGCGAAGCACGTGGCGTCTGCAGCCAAGTCTTCCAAGCCGTTGGAGTTGCCTTTCCCCCAACCATGGAGCATGTCATCAACTAACGTCACCTCCCGAGGCAACTCACGCGCATGGTGCCAACAGCCACCCGTCTCGCCGTAACTGGTTGTAGGAAAAGTACTTGCCAATTGCCACCGTAGAAAACCAGTCTAGGAGCATTCGAATGGACCATCCTCCGAGCATCATGCACAGCGTCGCACTCATCGTCGCCTTGGCCGGTTCGGCAGTGTCCGCTCAAGAAACGCAGCCGGTTGAAAAAACGAAGGGGGATCAGCAACGCAATGCGGAGTTGCTGAGCGGTTTTGATTACAGCAAGTATCCGTCCGCGCTTACCGGCTACACGGGACAAGACCGACAACAAATCGTCTTCGAACGTCGCGAACATGCGATTCGCGTGCCCGTCGGTCCGCGCGGGAATTACAAAGCGGAGCTCGCTGAGTTGCCCGATGGGAAACTCGTCCTGGCAACCTGCCGCAACAACAACGATGCCTATCCGACGAAGAAGCGCTTCCTGATTTGCGTTTACCAGTCCGCCGATCAGGGACTCACTTGGGAAACGATCAACAAGACGCCGTTGTTCGACAAAGAGCCGAGCCTGACGGCGTTGCCCGATGGCACGCTGGTGATGTCGGCGCAGAAAGGCTGTTTCGGACCGGGCTCGCAGGCCAAGGAAGCTATCAACATGGCCTGCAGCAAGGACGGCGGACGGACGTGGGAATTGGATGATCTTCCCGGAGCGGACTATCCACGCAACATGATTGTGGAAAAAGATGGTTCGCTGTTGTTTGTCCGCACGGTGAAGTCCGATTGGAGCGGCGACGGCAGCCCGAACTTACAGTTATGTCGGTCGAAGGATGGCAAAACGTGGCAATTCTCAGAAGGCGCCGTCGATTGGAGCTATGCTGCCTTCGGAGAGGTCTCGGCAGTTCGGCTAAAGGACGGCCGACTGCTGGCCGCACTTCGTTGGCAGATTCCGAAAACCGAGGGTGAGGGCTTTGAGGATACGGTCATCACCGAGGACTCAGCGGTGGCTCGAAGCTCTTCATCTGGCATCGACGACCACAAAAAGTAACTCAGCCGGCTCGCCAGTTCCCAGTCTGAGACAGGTGCCGCGTTATCGCCTTCGGGGGCTTCTTCGAGCCGAAACAGAAACGTGCCGGATTGCGAACGCATCCAACTTCTTTGATATTAACGGTCTGATGTGCCTTTGACAACAACGTTTGAGTTCGTCGGTGATAGCGCCTGTTAGCCGGCCGAACTGTTCATTCGAATCGAGGAGCGTCTGAGATGACTCAGCATCTTAGCCAAATCACGTTTTGCGTGTGCGCCGCGTTCGCGGTTGCACTGTTCTCGACGCTGGGCGGTGTGGCATCGGCGGAAGACAAGTGGGCAGCGGGAACCGCAACGGACCAGAGCCTCTTTCCAAAATCGCTTGGTGTGCTTGCCAACGAGAAGCTCATGTTCCCGGTCGATATGAGCAACTGGCCGGTGAAGATCGACTCGTCGCACCAGCTGTTTGTCGATGATTATTTGCTCGCTTCGGTCGAGAACATCAAGCGGACGGTACACCAGGCAACGAAGTTCGACGGCAATCCGATCATGACCGACCATGCTCCGGCCGACGGAGGGGGACCGGTGTTCGCAATCGTGATGCGCGATGAACAGACTGGCAAGTTTCGTATGTGGTACGCGGGTCGCGTCACTTACGCCCTGCCGGGCGGCACGAGCGTCCGGTTTCCCGCGTTGTACGCTGAATCGGACGACGGGATTACTTGGAAGAGGCCTGAACTGGGGCTCCACGAGTTCAACGGCAGCAAAGCAAACAACATCATCATTCCCGCGGGCAACCTCTGGGGTTTGCACATCGACCACAAGGAACTAGATCCGCAGCGGCGTTATAAAGGCGTCGTCTGGCATGAACCGAAGTACGTCCCGCGCGAAGGCTACTTCCTCTACACGTCCCCCGACGGCATCCGCTGGACGCGCGAAACCGAAGAGCCGATGGCAATCAGCCTTAACGGTTACACGATGCCTCAGACTGGTATCGGCGACACCAGCCTGTTCCGTTGGGACCGGCATCTCGGCAAGTACGTCGGCGACGTCAAGTTTGTCTTGCCGGGAAAAATACGCTGCCGGGGATTCATGGAAAGCGACGACTTGATCCACTGGTCACGGCCGAGAATGACCGTCTTCCCCGACTCGCTGGATGATGAGGACACGCAAATCTACGCCCAAAACAGCTTCTGCTATGAAAGTATGTGGCTGAGCTATTTGCGGGTCATGCACACCGAACGGACAAAGGGATACAAGCAGACGACCGTAGAACTGACCGCCAGTCGCGACGGACGTCACTGGCACCGGGTTGGTAACCGCGAAGAGATCATCCCGTTAGGAAGCGAGCGCGAGTGGGACACGGACTATCACGATCCGCTTTGGGAGCCGATTGCGGTGGGCGACGAACTTTGGATCTACTATCGCAGTGGCAAGTTGCGCCGCGACGAGTCGCGACGATACGACCTGGGGCTGGCGAAGCTGCGCCGCGACGGCTTTGTTTCACTCGATGCCGACGAGAAGCCTGCAGCGGTACTTACCAGGCCGCTGTCGTTCACGGGAAGAAAACTCTTCGTGAATGCCGAAGTGGGCGACGGCGGATACATCAAGGTCACCATGCTCTCGCGTGGGCAACAGCCGATTGATGGTTACTCGACCGATAATTCGATGCCTATTACCGAAGGCAGCGTGCGTATTCCCGTTCGTTGGAAGACTGCAACGCAACTCAAGCTGCAACCAGGAGCCCACATGCGGATTCACTTCGAGTTGAGGAGTGCAAGCTTGTATTCGTTTTGGATCGAGTGACGTCCTGATGCGAGCACTTGGAGTTGACGATACAATAAGCCCGTTCGAAGAAAATGAGCGGAATGGCGCTAGCCACCGGTTCTTCGTTCGGCGGGAGGGGTGCAAAACCGGCGGCTAGCGCCGTGCTGCTCAAAGGTTACCGGATAGTTATTTCGCGAACGATGCAAAACGCGCGCGGACGAGACAAGGATTGCCCCTCAAATGACCTCTTCACAGCTTGCCAACCAACACGAAACCCGACGTGACTTCCTTAAACAAGGCGCCACCGGGCTAGCTGCCCTTGGAGTCTCAACGTCACCCCATGCGGCTCCGACACGAACATTTCGGCCGCGAGCTGAAATTGACTCGGCGTCAACGGCGACTTTTTCGTCTCACGCTATGTCTGGGTCGGCCACGCCGTTATGCTAATGGCACTAATGTGAGTTTACGCGACCAGGACACTCTCGCGAGGCCGCCAGATGATTTCTACACGGAAGGGAATACGGCAGACGGCGTTCTGTTCCGCGATGTCCTTCTTTGCAATTGCATCGCTTGTCGACGCTCAACAGAGAATCGAGACGCCGCCGCCCGTCGATTATCCTAGAGGAAACGTTTCGTGGGGATACAAGGTCGATGCTGATTGGCCGCAGGGGAAGTTGGCGTATCCGTGGAAGGCGATGCCGGGAATCGCAATCGACGAGAAGGGTTTGATCTGGACGTTGAACCGCGGCGAGATGCCGGTCCAGGTTTATACAGCGGACGGAAAGTTCGTCAATCAGTGGGGCAAGGATTACTTTGTGAGCCCGCATCAGATTCGCTTCGGAGTGGAAGGTCACGTTTGGATTGCCGACTCACACGCTCACGTGGTTTACAAGTTTACTCGCGAGGGTGACAAGCTGCTGACCATCGGGATTGCCGGTGAACCGGGTGACGACGGTCGACATTTGAAGATGCCGACCGACATGGTTGAAGCGCCGTCGGGCGAGATCTTCATTTCCGATGGCTATCGCAACAATCGCGTCGTTGTTTGCGATGCGAAGGGGAAATTCATCCGGATTTGGGGCGAATTGGGAACCAAGCCGGGACAATTCAGCCTGCCGCACTCCATCGCCAGGGATTCGAAGGGCGGCATCTATGTCGCCGACCGGAATAACTCACGAGTGCAGGTCTTCACCGAGCAAGGTGAATTCGTGGCCTCGTGGTCCAGTCTTTGCCAACCGTGGACGATTCGCGTCACCGCCAAGGATGAAGTCTACGTTTGTGGAGCGTCTCCGACGCAGTGGCGAGCGGAGGATGTGCAACTGGGGATTCCACCCAAGGATCAGATTGTCATGAAGTTCGATACCGCCGGACGAGTGCTCGCGTGGTGGCGTTTCCCGCAAGGCCCGGATGAAGTGGACGCGGGCGTCAAGCCCGGCGAGTTGTCTTGGGTCCATGGCTTGGCAATCGACGCTCAAGGCAATCTCTATCTGGGCGACATCATGGGCCAACGAGCACAACGATTCTTGTTAACCAAATAACAGACGAGTCATTCGATGGCAGCCAGTCAAGGACTGAGGTAGGAGTTCGCAATCCGCCGAGAGGGTAATCAAAGATGCGTCGGATCACTTCCCTGAGCCCGCAACAAACAATGGTTCGTGCTGCCGTGGTGACGGTCCTGTTTGTCCTCGGACAGACAGGTCACTCGGCAAACGACGCGCAATCCGATGAGTTTCAGGTGGCTGTAGGCCAGCGCCAGTTGTTCCTCGACGATCACGGCATCGCAGAGATAAAAGATCTGCGGCGAACGATGCATCGGCCGGCGAAGCGAGGCGCTGTGATCCGCAGTCCCCAGCCCACCAAGACGATCCAAACGCGAACCGCGCCGGTTTGGGACGAAGAGGCTGGTCTGTACAAGATCTGGGTGATCACCGTCGATGACAATCTGTGGCAGAGCAAGGATGGGCTACACTGGACGCCGGGCCCGAAAACGAACATGCCGATCATGCTGGCGGCCTACGATCCGCTCGACTCCGATCCTGCTAGACGATTCAAGGCGCCGCTGCTAAACCGCGGCTTCGCCACGTCGCCCCGCGGTGTTATTTGGAAGCAGCTAGAGTTACCGAAGATCCCAAGCTCCGACGAAGGCAACTTCAGTTTCGATGCCGAACGAGGTTTGTTCATTCACACCGTCAAGCGTGGTGGTAAGTATGGCCGCAGCGTGGCTCTGGCAACGAGCAAAGATTTTGAAACCTGGGACGATTTTGGTGTTGTGTTTCAATCCGACGATGAAGATCAAGTGCGCGGCAAAAAGCACATTGCCCAGCGCAGATCGGATGCCACCTTGCAGCAGAACTTCTACGACGATCCAAAGGTCTATAACGTCGATGTCTACAACATGGGCGTCTTCCGCTATGAAGGCTTGTACATCGGGATGCCGGCGATGTTCCACGCCGTTGGACCAGTTCCCAACTATCCGAATACCGACGGCTTTCACCTCATCCAACTCGCTTGCAGCCGCGACCTAAAGCACTGGCATCGCCAGGGTGATCGGCAGACGTTCATCGGTCCTTCGCGGATCGATTCGGGAGCGTACGACTTGACGCAAATCCTGCCGCCCTCGGCACCGGTCGTGCGGGATGATGAGCTGTGGTTTTACTACACCGGGCTGAAGTGGCGAAGCACTTTCAAGTACATCGGCAAGTTCCCCAACGGCGAGCATGAACCGATTCCGGGACGAGACCGCGACGGCGGCGCGATCTGTCTGGCCGTTCTCCGCCGTGACGGTTTTGTCTCGCTTGATGCGGGCGAGGATGCAGGCCATGTCGTAACCGAACCTCTTGCCATCATGGGCGAGAAACTGTTCGTCAATGCCAACGCCCGCGGTGGCGAGTTGCGATGCGAGATCTTGAATGAGCAGGGCGAAGTTGTCGCGAGCTCCGAATACTTCACAGATGATTTCGCGCGGAAGGAGCTCGCGTGGGAGCAGGGCAAACCTGCAAGTTTGAACGGCCAGAAAGTTTCACTGCGCTTCTCACTCCGGAATGCCCAAATCTATTCCTATTGGTTGGAATAGCGGCAGGATGGCGAGCTTTATGACGGGACGAATGAACTCGCTGCTGGCAATGGCGATCGCAATAACCGCGATCTGCACGTTATCTCTATCTCTTTGCGAATCAACTAAACCACGTTTCACGATTCGTGGACAAGTGAGCGGAATGGCGCTAGCCCGCTAGCCCTTAGGTCCTATCACATTCATGTCGTAACGATTGGGTCATCATTTGGGTAAGGCAGTCAAACC
>PBSM01000332.1 GCA_002726245.1 Planctomycetaceae bacterium
CACGGCCCCAAGCACCGCAAATTGTCGATGCTCTTCCAGGACCTGATTGCCCTCGCCGCGTGATCCCCTAAAGTGCAGTTAGCTTGTAGGGCGTGTGAAACACGCCCTACCACTACCCGTAATTCCCGCAACTTGTAGCACTGGGATACGACTGATAGAATCGCTCGTTTTGCTATTATCGGGCATGGCATCGAGTCTCCGAGTCCAAAGGCACGTGTCTGCGTGCCCACGAACACGAGTTGGACCGCCCCAGGTGAGAGGAAGCAGCAAGTGAGCGAGTCGAGCATGAAGATCGCGGTCATTGGTGGTGACGGTACAGGGCCGGAAGTGACTGCCGAGGCGTTGAAGGTGCTCGCGGCAGTTGCCAAGCGAGATGGGATCACGTACGAGACGACCGATTATGACTTCGGCGGCGAGCGTTATATTAGGACCGGCGACACCCTTCCGGATGGCGCGGTCGATGAGCTTCGCCGATACGACGCAATCTACCTGGGGGCGGTCGGTCATCCGGACGTTGCTCCCGGGATTCTCGAAAAGGGGCTGCTGCTGGAACTCCGTTTCCAACTCGATCAGTACATCAACCTTCGACCGGTGAAGCTTTATGCAGGTGTGGAGACTCCACTCGCGGGCAAAGGCCCCGACGATATCGACTTCGTCGTCGTGCGAGAAAACACGGAAGACATGTACGCCGGCATCGGCGGCTTCCTGAAGAAGCACACGGCGGACGAAGTGGCGACGCAAACTGCGATCTACACACGCAAAGGTTGTGAACGCTGTATCCGCTGGGCGTTCGAATACACTCGGAAGCGGAACAATTCGAAAGGCAAACGGCTGACTCTTGTCGCCAAGACCAACGTGTTGACTTACGGACATGATCTATGGTGGCGGACGTTTCAGGATGTCGCCAAGGAGTATACCGACGTCGAAGCCGACTACAACCACGTCGATGCTTGCTGCATGTGGATGGTAAAGAACCCCGAGTATTACGATGTCATCGTTACGACGAACATGTTTGGTGACATCATCACGGATCTTGGCGCGATGATTCAAGGCGGTATGGGAGTCGCAGCGGGCGGGAACGTCAATCCCGACGAAGGCGGCACTAGTATGTTCGAGCCGATGGGAGGAAGTGCTCCCAAGTACACCGGACAGAACGTGATCAACCCGATCGCGGCGATTGGTGCCATGGCGATGCTGCTGGAGCAGACTGGCCACGAAGCGTCTGGCGAAAGCATCCTCAATGCGATCCAAGTCGTCACCGGCACGAAGATGGCAAGCCAAGGCGCAGGCCGCATGGGTTACGGTACGACCGAAGTCGGCGACTTGGTTATCGAGGCGCTCGATTCCTAACTCAAACTGAAAAGGGAGTCGTGAAAATGGGACTGGCTCCAAAGCAGCGCGATCGACTTACCGCAAGAGAACAAGTGGTTCGCTGCCTTGGTGCCATTACCGTTGACCGACATTTCAGGCCTTTGCGAGCACGGAACCAGTCCGCTTTCTCGCTCGCGTTTTCAGTTTTAGTTCCTAACTCTTCAGCTTTCTCAAGTCGCGTTTCGCGATGAGGTAGTTGGAGGCTGCGGACTGAACTTGGGCCGGCAAGCGGTGCTCGAAAGAGTGTCCCGAGGTACCACCCGTCAGGATCTGTCGCAGCCACGACTTGGGGATTTTCGGATCGGTGACGTCGAGCAAGCCGCCGAGTTCATGCAGCATCGACGGGTAGCTTCGGCGTTGGATCTCGCTGTGACTCTTGGCTGCGATTACTCGAAGTTGGTGACTTGAAGTCACGTAGCGTTCGGCGATCACCTCCGCTTCTTCATCTCCGGCCCGATACAACGCCACGGGAAAGTCCTGCAGTCCGCAGCGTACTTGCTCATCAAACTGCCGTACGATGCCGCGATTGATCCCGATCGCTTCGCAGCGGACATCAAGCAGGTCGCCGCGCCATTCCGCGGGCGTTCGAAAGACGATCTGGAATTCCTTCGACCCTTCCAGGTTCGTTTGCCGCGCTTGACGGATCTTGAAATAGACGCCAAAGCCATGCTCGATCGTTCCGCTGGCTGCGACGGAATCCATGGCAGCAGCGAGTTCGTACTTCTTGGTCAGTGTCTTTTTCGTGCCTGCATCGCCATGACCGTTGATTTTCACCGGCTGGTGGGCACCAGTGATCGCCAGCCCAACCCCCTTCGACTTCTCTTCCTTCTCTTCGAACACAATTCCGCCGTTATAGTCCGACGCCAGCGTCGTTCGTGGCGAGTAATCAACGATGCGAAGGCTCTGCTGCGGACTGACCATACGGAAGAAGAGCTCGACCAAGTCGCTCTCCTCACCGCCAACTAACAGCGAAGAGATTTCGAGCCTGGCTTCTAAGAGACGCTCACTCGGGTGCATCACGGCAAATGCATCGTCAGTGACGTCACGACAGACCACCGCGGGGACCATATCGAACCGGACCGCAGGTGCTTTTGCGTCTGCGCTCTGCGATGACGTGATGGCAAGAAGGCCGAACACAAAGGAAACGTAACTTGCTTGACGAGAACATAGAATGCGATCCATCACAAGAGACTCCTAATGACGATAGTTCGTCTGAGCAACCGAGCGATTCGGTCACCCCAACTTGCGACGAGCTATTCCGCTCATCGACTTGCCGGTAATCTTCGTATTACGGAAGACCGCCACTCCGTCATGGAGTTCGCCAGGAACAGGGAACTGCACGGAACCGTCCAGCGATTACTTCGCCCTCCACCCCCAATGACAGCCATACGTGGATTCCGCGTTTGCTGTTCGTAGAGAATAGTAGCGCGAGACTACAAGCAGTCAAGTAGCGCTGCGGATGTCAACTTGCGGCGCCATCTGTATATTCGCCCTGTAACGCAGTGTGACGCTTTATGCGAGCTTTGACTGGCGATTGAACGAACGATCGTTTACCCTTTCGAACTGTACGCGACAACGTGTGTCATTCGCCCCGGTCGAGGTAGCCCGATAATGTGGTGGTACCTGTGATGATTTGTATTGGAACACGCTTCGAGAGATACATTCGGCCGATTGTTTTCGGCACGTTGGTCGTCGCATTAACCGTCCTATCAGCGTCGGCTGACGAAACCTCTGCCGGGCTTCCATCCCTGCAGGTGCCGGACGGCTTTGTCGTTGAGATGGCTGCCGGACCGCCGTTAGTGAAATTCCCGATGCTGGGTGCCTTCGATGACGCAGGCCGCTTGTTCGTTTGCGAAAGCACTGGTGAGAATCTTGATGCGGAGCAACTGCTAGCGAGACTGCCGAACTTCATCCGGATGTTGGAAGACACAGATGGAGATGGACAGTTCGATAAGAGCACGATCTTCGCCGACAAGATGACTCTGCCAACGGGCGCGACATGGCATGATGGAGCCCTTTACGTTGCTAGTGCACCAAGCATCTGGCGGCTGGAAGACGCCGACGGCGATGGCGTGGCGGATCGGCGCGACGAACTCATCACCGGCTTCACCTTTCGCGGTCATGCCGGCGATGTGCATGGTCCTTATCTGGGGCCGAACGGACGGCTCTATTTCGTAGACGGAATCATGGGGCACGAGCTCCGGGATAAGAGTGGTCGCGTATTGAGTAAGGGTAAATTGGCGAGAGTGTTTTCGTCGCGGCTGGATGGTAGCGATTTGGAGACATTCTGCGGCGGCGGAATGGCAAATCCTGTTGCCGTGACGTTCACCGAGGAAGGCGAGATGTTCGGGGCCACGACTTTCTTCCATTACAACTCGCAAGACAGGATCCGACATGACGCCTTCTTTCACGGCGTCTACGGCGGTGTCTATCCAAGGCGGGTTGGGCTGCTCCGCGACGAGTTCAAGCTCACCGGGCCATTGCTCCCGGCAGTGACTCGCTTCGGCATGAGCGCCCCGTCGAATCTGAGGTGTTATCGCGCGGATGCGTTCGGTGAGGACTATCGCGGGAACATCTTCATTTCACACTTCAATACCCGCCGCGTGACTCGTGCTCGCTTGCGACGCGATGGCGCGACCTTTAGGGCCGAGAACGAACCGTTTCTGATCTCTACGAATCCGGACTTTCACCCTTGCGACGTGATCGAGGATGCCGACGGCAGTATTCTCGTTATCGACACGGGAGGCTGGTTCAAGATCGGCTGCCCGACCAGTAGCTTGCAGCCCGAAGTACTTGGCGCGATTTATCGCATCCATCGGGCGAATCAGCCGGCGGCATTAGATCCCCGCGGCGAGAAGATCGCGTGGGACGACTCGAGTCCGGAACTGGCAAGCCTCCTGGACGACAGTCGAGTTGCCGTTCGTGACCGCGCGATCGCAACGCTTGCCAAACGTGGCGAACGGGCCATCGCGTCGCTGCGCGAAGTTCTGCATACCGGGCCTGTCCGCGCAAGGCGTAATGCGGTTTGGGCCCTGACGCGAATCGGAACACCAGAGGCTTGCGCCGTTGCACGCTTCGCGATCCAAGACGCCGATGCGGCCGTTCGCTTAGTTGCCTGCACGTGTGCGGCAACTCATCGCGACGCCGCTGCGTTGGAGCAACTCATTGCGTTGCTCAACGACGACGAAGCCGCCGTCCGCCGTGAAGCCGCCACTGCTGTCGGACGCATCGGCAAGTCAGAAGCCGTGCCAGCCTTGCTGGAGTTGTTTAAGGATGCTGATGAGAGGATCCTAGAACACTCGATCATCTACGCTCTCATTGAGATCGATGATGCTGACGCAACGCTTGCCGGATTGCAAGATTCTTCGTCAGCGGTGCGCCGAGCTGCATTGATTGCCTTGGACCAGATGGAAAAAGGTGCTCTCACGCGCGAGATCGTCTCGCCCCTTCTGAAAACGGATGACACGGCGTTGTTGGAAGCGGTTGTTGATGTCGTCAGTCGGCGCACCGGATGGGGCGAGCTGGTCACAACCTTGCTCCGGTCGTGGTTACTCGCACCGGAGTTCGCTGCGGAGCGTCGGACGATGCTTCGGGAGAACATGTATCGGTTGCGCCGTGAACCTGCCTGCCAAGCCGTGATGGCCGAAGTACTGTCACAACCGGACGCTTCGCCAGAGGCACGCATCCTGTTGTTGAATGTGATGATTGATAGCGGCTTTGGCGAGTTCCCGGCGACTTGGCTGGAGCAAGTGCTCGCTAATCTCGAATCGGTGGATGTCCGCGTGGCCAGGAAGGCGCTCGACGCGATGGCTTCGACCAATGTTGGGCAGTTCGACGAAGGGCTCGTGGAGTATTCACAGGACATGACTCGTCCCCTCTCTTTGCGCGTCCGCGCCGTTAGTATCCTGTCGCGCGATGGACTCGCCATACCTGACGCGACGTTTGAGTTTCTACGAGGCCAGTGCAGCCGGGAGAACGCCTTCGAGACTCGCCTCGATGCGGCCCGTGCTCTGGCGAAGGCAAAGCTCGCACCGGCCCAGCTTGACGCCGTCATTGCGCTCATCGCTCAAGCCGGACCGCTCGAACTTCCACTGCTCCTTCAGCCACTTGCCGACGCTTGGCAGCATGACTCCGACAAGACGGGCCCAAATCTTATCCTTGCTCTCGAAAAATCGCCTGGATTCTCGAGCCTGAACGAAGACCAGCTTGCGACGCTCTTCAAGAACGCGCCAACGGAAGCTCGCAACTCTGCCGAACCACTGTTTCGTCGGCTGAAGGCCGAGTATGCAACATCGCGCCGGCAAGTGTTGAGGACGGTCTTCAACCTATTCGGCGGTGATCCGGTGCGGGGCAAAGAGATCTTCTTTGGCAAGGAAGCCCTGTGCTCAGCATGTCATCGCGCGGGATCTGAAAAGGGTAAGGAGATCGGCCCTGACCTGCGACGCATCGGCGAGGTCCGCAGCCATCGCGACCTGCTGGAGGCAATCCTCGTGCCGAATGCTTCGTTTGCTCGCGGTTTCGAACCAAAGACCATTGTGACGAACTCTGGTCGAGTCGTGTCAGGCGTGATCCGCGACGAAACCGACGATGCGATTACGATTTACACGTCACAACGCGAGGAAGTTCGCGTTCCCCGCGCGGAGATCGAAGAGATCGCCGCCTCGAAGGTTTCGATCATGCCGCAAGGATTGGAACGCACCTTCACTTCCGACGACCTACGCGACCTGTTGGCCTTCTTGAGTTCGCTAACGGGGCAGCAACTCTAGCCCAAATCGGAAGACCCGCGTCTACCGCGGCACCGTTAGCTTGACTTGCTCGAAGCTGGTCAACTCGTCGAACCCGTGGTCAGCGGCGACTTCTGCATTTCCTGGCCGCAAAGTCAAGGCGGTTGCAGCGCCTGCAGCACGGGCTGCTTCTAGTTCGGCGATAACGTCACTGATAAAGAGGATCTCGTCGGCAGGCAGACCGAATGCCGAAGCGATTTGTTCGTAACTCGCCGCTTCCTTCTTGGGCCCCGTTGTCGTGTCGTAGTGCCCTCGGAATTGGTGCAACAGATCGCCCGCAATCGTGTGACCGAAGAATAGCTTCTGGGCCGCGATGCTTCCTGAAGAATAGATGCGAACGTCGAGCCCTGCTTCGTTCCACGCTGCGAGGGCAGCGGGGACGTCATCATAGACGTGAGCCTTCATCTCGCCGCTTTCAAAGCCCGAACGCCAGATGAGTCCCTGCAGTTGCTTCAGGCCAGTTGCCTTGATGTCGCCGTCCATTAGGCGAATCACTTCACCTTGGACCAGTTGCCTAGCATGGCCATCCCCATCGCCGGCCCACGAAAGAAGCGAGTCGTGTCCCAGATCGCGTGCAATCTGTTCGCACGCGTCGGCCAAATCGTCCTCGCCCCAATGTTCGCGTAGATAGGTCTCTAACTCGCGTCGCGCAAACGGAAACATGACGTCATAAACAAATCTCACCGAAGACGTTGTGCCCTCGATGTCGAGCAGAATCGCACGGCCGGAGAATTCAAGCATGATCAGTTCTTGTCTGGAAGAGAAAACGCGGCCAGATGCGTTCGAGTTCGGGCGACGGCGTTGGGAGCGGCAAGCACATTGTAACGCGCCTCACCTCGGCCCTCTCCCAAAGGGAGAGGGAGGAAGAGCAACATCACAGCTTCACGACGGGATCCTTGCTTTTCGCGGGAGGCAGACAGTCCGGCCCCCAACAAACGGGTGCGTACTTCTCGTTGACAGGATTATCAACGTAGTGAGGCGTCCAGCCGGCCTGATCTTGAAAGAAACGTATGCAGCGGATTGTCTTGTCTTCGCAAAGATTGAACCAGTGCTTCGACCCTTTGGGCACGTTAATCATGTCTCCGCTTTCCACGGTCACTCCAAAGACCGGGCCGTTGTCTGGGTGAATATGGAAGACACCGCGACCCTTCACCGTAAAGCGAACTTCGTCTTCGCTATGTGTGTGCTCGACAGCGAACTTAGCACAGATCGCATCGACGTTGGGAGTTTCGGGATTCACATTGATCACGTCGGCCGTGACGAATCCACCCTTTTCCTTGATGCGGGCGACTTCGTCAGCGTAGGCATCGAGAATCTCTTCGCTCGATGCCGCTTGATCGATGCGACCTTCGACTGGCCACTGTTCGTACCAAATACCGAAGTGAGCCAAGAACTCACGAATCTCGTCTACGTCTTGGATCGCGCGTTTTTCGTCGGGGATGTTGATAGCTGCCATGATTGCTCTCCGAAAGTACTAGTGATCGTTGATTCAGTCAGTTTGCTCCGATTGCCCCTTCGAGCATCAGTCGCCGGCCCTCGCATTCGAGTAGGAACTCGAGGATCTCAACATGCCGCCGAGCCTCCTCCAAGTCACGGCCCCAGGTATACAAGCCATGTCGCCGGATGAGGTATCCGTACTTCAAAGGATTGGCTCGGTCGGTTAAACGCTCACGGACTTGAGCGGCCAAGGTTGGGATGTCTTGCGTATTCTCGAAGATCTCCAGCCGATAGCTGTAGTCATGCGTATCGATTCCCGCGAGGCCTTTCAGCATTTCATAGTCTTCGATCGAGATGTGGCCTTGATCGAAGAACAGATTCGACAACAGCGTAGACCAGATGGAATGCGTGTGGAGGACGGCTCCCACATTCAACTCCTTGGCCACCACGACATGCAGCAACGTCTCGGCGGAAGATTTCGGTTGACTGGGAACGACCGGACCGCCGTCAGCGTTCACTCGGACGAAGTCACGCTGCGTTAGACGACTCTTATCTTTGCCACTCGCCGTAACCAGCAGTTCCAGCGGATCGTCCCCCAGAATAACGCTGTAGTTACTGCTGGTGCCCACTGACCAACCCCGCTGATAGAACAGCGAGCCAGTCTCTCGCAGGCCGTCGATTTCGTCGTCGCAGCCCGCGAGAGGGTGGTCGTCGGAAAAAACTGTTCCGTGGATGTCCTTTTCAGGAAGAGTACCAGACACGTCGTTCACTTGGTGGTGAGTGCATTGAATCCTAAGCAAGATCGGCGATTCGCCACCCGCTCGCTCCGTCGAGAAGAACGATCAGTTTAGCAAATCGCCGGAGAGGATCAACGAATGGCAGGCGACAAGCGGAGCGGTATTGGCCGCATAACCGGGACAAGCCGAAGCACGACAGGCAATCGGCGCCTCGACAAACGTGTCTGAACCTCTCGGCCCCTCGCCGTAACCTGTGATTCTGATACTCCGTTAAGTCACGACTCGGCAATTTGGATGGGGACGAGAGATGCCTGAGAGTACAGAACAATTCCGCCTGCTCACCCGCAGCGACTTCGATGGCTTAGTATGCGCGATGCTCTTGAAAGAACTCGGCATGCTCGGTGAGATCAAGTTCGTGCATCCAAAGGACGTCCAAGACGGCAAAGTTGAGGTCACGGACCGTGATGTTCTGACTAATTTGCCTTACGCACCTGGATGCCACATGTGCTTCGATCACCATGAGAGCGAAGCACTGCGAAACGCGGGCTCGGAAACACCAAACCACGTCCTCAACCCACATGCCGATTCCACGGCGCGCGTTGTCTATGAATACTATGGCGGTGCCGAGCGCTTCCCCAAGCTACCGCTCGAGATGCTCGAAGCGGTAGACAAAGCCGACTCGGCTCGCTTCACGCGTGAAGACATCCTTAGTCCGCAGAACTGGGAGCTCCTTTCGTTCCTGATAGATGCCCGTACAGCCCTTGGACGTTTCCGAGAATTCCGTGTCTCGAACTATCAGCTAATGATGGATCTCATCGACTACTGCCGAGATCACTCGATCGAGCAGATATTGGCTCTGCCCGACGTTCAGGAACGCGTCGCGCTATACCGCGAACACGAAGGAAAGTTCGTCGAGCAAATCCTACGCTGCACGACTGTTCACGGAAACCTTGCTGTTCTTGATCTGCGCGAGGAAGAGACGATCTTCGCCGGCAATCGCTTCTTAATCTACGCGATACATCCAGAGACCAATATCTCCACGTATGTTATTTGGGGACTGAAGAAGCAGAACACGGTGTTTACGATCGGCAAGTCGATCTTCGACCGAAGCTGTACAACGAATGTTGGCGAGCTTTGCCTGCAATACAATGGCGGTGGCCACGCGGCGGCGGGCACTTGCCAAGTTCCAAACGAAGCAGCCGAGCAGGTCCTTGGTGAGCTAATCACGCGAATCAACACGGACGCTGGCCTGCTAGTTGCGAACTAAGTTAGATTCAGACGCGCATGAGAAAAGGAGGCTGTGCTAGCACAGCCTCCTTTTTTTTCTTGCTATCGTTACGGCTACGGCCGCAGCGCCTCTCGATCGGCCTTGTAAGCCTTCATAGCCGCCGCCTCGCGGGACAACTTGAACTCCGGTCCCGGAGCGAAGTATTGCACGTCATCCTGCAAGTACCATGGGCTTGGAAGTGTTTGTCCGGCCACATGAACCTGACACCCGGTCGCGCTAAGGGCGGCGAGCCACACACCGCACACCATCGCTCGGAACCAACTGCTAGTTTGTCTGGTTTTCATCGTCAGCGTTCTCCGTACAACCGGTCCAATCGTCACAAGTTATCGGAAGGTCGGAAGGCCCGCTCCACCCAATCCTCAGAAAACTCCGCGCATTTGGAAAACTTAACGCTCCCGCCTAGCAAATGGTCGCCGGTCGTGAAGCAATCCGTTATGATGAGTGAAGCTGGGCAAGGTGAGTTCGTCGCCAGATCTAATGCCGTCTTCCGGAACAGTGCTAGCCCTGACCTTTGTTGGAGCCCGTCGATGATCGCCCGTCGCTTCCAGGCTATTCGATCTCGTCACTTCTTTACACTTGTCGTAGGCGCCATCGCGGCCGCTGTCTTTGCGCCGATGAGCTACGGACAAGGAGCGCAGACGCGCGAATACCCGCCTAGCGAGTATTACCTCGCCTTCAACATCTTCGACGACGGCGACTTTGCCGGTGCGGCGCGCGCGTTTGGTCAGGCTGGGCGTCTTGGTATTCGCAGTACGGAAGGCCGCTGGGTTGATTCGATTTGCTATCACGCGATGATCGGCGAGTCACTTTATCAGATGGGCGAGTTGGGCAGCGCACTCGACGAGTACACAGCCGCCCTGAATCTCTTCCTGGCTCACCGTAACTGGCTCTTGCGAGTCGAAATGGCTCCCGGGCTTGAGCCTGATCGAAGCAGGCCCCGTCGGCCCGTCAATTGGGGAGTGACGACGCGACGCACGGTGCCGGCTCGCTTCCCAAATCGTTATCCGATCCTTCAGGGTCGATTCGACAACGAACGCGTGCTTCAACAGGGTGGCGTTGTCGCGTTGCCCGAGTTCTATCTGATCAATGCACACGAAATCATGCGCTGCACAGGGCTGGCAATCCGGCGCCGCGGCGAGATCATGGGCCGCGCGGCCGCTCATGATCCGCTCACCGGCCTGCTTGTTCAAGCACTGGCGGTTCGACCAGCTCCGCCAAACCATTGGTCAGGAGCTTGGATCAGCAGCTTGCTTGGATTGACTTACGCATCGGCAGGCCGCGTCCCTGAAGCTCAGGCGGAGCTGGGTCAGTCACTCACAGCGGGCGGCAACTATGACCATCCTCTCACTGCAACGTCGCTCCTGGCGCTCGGCAAGCTGGCCTTTGCGCATGAGCAGTACGGCCAGGCGTCGCAGTGGTTCTTGGAGGCCAGTTACAGTGCTGCTTGGTTCTCGCAATACGGTCTCGTCGAAGAGTCGCTGCGGCATGGGGCTCTGACGCACATCGTTTCCGGACAGAATGGCCTGTATCCGCCCCTCGCGCCCGCCGCGAATTGGGCTCGGCGTCAGGCGGACTTCCTGGAGGCGTCGCTTGTCGTCAGCGCAGCCGAAGTTGCTGCTACTGCCGGCGAAACCGCGGCAGCGATTACTTTGCTGGAGCAAACGCGACGAACGATGGCCCGAGCGGACATGAGGGTTGGTGCGGTCGGCGCTCGACAACAATATGTGCTCGCCCTGGCGAGTTACGCTGCGGGTAACGTGCAAAATGGAGATGCTGCTTTCGCGGCTTTGATGGCGTATCAGAGGAAGAATTCGTTCCGGCTGTTCGAACTTGGCTTGATCGATCAACTTGCACTATCGGGGCGGATCACCGAGCGGCAGGCGAGTCAGTTGTACGAGTATGCCTTGCGTGAACCGACAGCTCAGGATTGGGCAATCCAGCCCGTCGAGACGTTATCGGTCGTCCTCACGCCTCACCTGCCACCACTCGAACATTGGTTCCAGATTGCGCTCAAACGGAAGCAGAACGAGGACGCGATCCAAATCACGGACCGCATTCGCCGCCATCGCTTCTTTACGACCTTGCCGATGGGTGGGCGGCTTGTTGCACTCCGCTGGGTGCTCGAAGCCTCCGACGAGTCGCTTAGCGAACGCGCTCGGCTTCAGAGACAAGATATCCTGGCTCGCTATCCAAAGTACGCGGCGTTGGCCAAGCAAGCAGCCGCATTGCGGCGAGAAGTGAAAACGCTGCCGTTGGTGCCAGACGATGACGAACGTTCGCGAAAACAAGTCGATCTCTTGAAGCAGCTCGATTTGGTTAGCAAGAACCAGGAGATTGTGCTTCGCGAGATCGCGCTGCGGCGAGTCCCGGCTGATTTTGTGTTTCCGCCACCTTTGGACTTCAAGAAGTTCAAGGACGAGATGCCCGATCGCAGTATGGTGCTGTCGTTCATCGAGGCGGCCGGCACAATCCACGTTTTCAGCTTTGGTAAAGAAGAGTATCTGCACTGGCAAATCGACAAGGGCGCGAAGCTAACGAAAGATATCTCCGACTTTCTGCGACAACTCGGGCACTACGACAAAAACCAACCTGTCGAATTGGACGCGATCCAAGACGATGCGTGGAAGGAGCCGGCTCGCGAATTGCTTGCCGCCCTCACCAACAATGCCACCCCCTCCACTTGGGAGAAGATAGACGAACTGATCATCGTGCCCGATGGTCCGCTTTGGTACACGCCATTCGAGGCGTTACAAGTCGGCAAGGCTGGCGAAACCGTTCCCTTGATCTCACGCACGCGAATTCGTTACGCACCCACCATCGCGTTGGCGAAGCAAGACACTCGCCCGGCCAAGCGCGCTGCAGAGACCGCGGTTGTCGTGGGAGCGCTTTTTCCACGTGACTCGCGCGAGATTGCTGAATCAGAATTCGAATTACTACGAACATCCTTACCTGATGCAACACGGCTGCCCGATCCGTTGACAGTTCCATCGTCACTGTTAGCGGCCGTCAGCGATCGTCTTGTCGTGCTGACGGATATTCAGCGTGAAGCATCAGGGGCCTACGAGTGGTCACCGGTGCAGATGGACCGCGGCAAGTTGGGCAGCACGCTGAGTCACTGGATGACACTGCCTTGGGGCAGCCCCGATCAAGTCATATTGCCCGGCTTCCATAGCTCCGCCGAATCGGCAATGAAACGAGGCAGCAAGGGCGAAGAAGTCTTTCTAGCGGTCTGCGGCTTGATGGCCAGCGGATCTCGAACCGTGCTTATCAGTCGTTGGCGCACCGGTGGTAAAACGAGTTACGATCTCGTGCGTGAGTTCGTGCAAGAGCTGCCTTACACCACCGCCTCAGATGCCTGGCAGCGCAGTGTCTTTCTCGCCATGCAGGACGATCTATTCCTGGAACGCGAGCCGCGAGTCAAGCCAACCGATTCGGAAGTTAACATCAAGTGTGACCATCCATTCTTCTGGGCAGGCTACGTCCTCGCCGGCAGCGGCGCGAAGCCACTGGCGGATGAGCCCGACAAAACCGACGCGGTTGCCGACAAGTAGACCGAGCCGCGTGCGGATTCTTCGCAAAAAGGGCCGGATTCTTATCTATTTCATGACGCGGCGACTGGCTGAAATCGCCTCGTGACCTTATTCTAGAAGAAGATGAGACCGAGTCTCGATAAGCAAAACGCTCCGATGCTCCCGATTCAGTTCTTACACCCCGGTGAACCAGCAGTTGTCGAGGCACTCGATGGCCCAGACGTGGTCGTGCACCGGTTGCGTGAGATGGGACTTGAGCCGGGCGCGGAAGTCGAGATGCTTCAAGAAGGCAGTCCTTGCATCATACGGATCGGTGAGCAGCGGCTTTCCTTACGCTTCGACGACTCGACAACGATCTTTGTCTCCACCTTCGCCCAGCCTAAGCCAGCCGTCTGACCCGCCCGTACCTCATGTCCAGATTGAACGAACTCAAGGAAGGCGATCGCGCTCGAATCGTTGATGTTGATGGTGACGACAGCATCGCCGTTCGACTCTTGGAGATGGGGCTGACACCCGATGAAGAGATTGAACTGGTCGGCTTCGCTCCGCTCGGCGACCCGATCGAGTTTGAAGTACGCGGCTATCGACTCTCGCTCCGGTCCACCGAGGCCAAGCGGGTTGAAGTCGAGATACTCCCCTGACCTGTTCGGACTCTTCCCGTATGCCGACTATCGACAAATCATCTCGCACGCTCACGGTTGCCATGATCGGCAACCCGAACACTGGCAAGAGCACGCTCTTCAACGCGCTCGCCGGAATGCGGGCCCGTGTTGGCAATTACCCAGGCGTCACCGTCGAGAAAAAGGTTGGGCGAGTCCAATGGGGCGACATGCACATCGATCTCGTTGATCTGCCGGGCACGTACAGCCTGTCGCCGCGCACGATAGACGAGATGGTTTCAGTCGATGTACTGCTCGGCCGACAAAAAGACCTCGCGAAACTCGACGGAGTCGTCTGTATCGTTGATGCGTCGAACCTGGAACGTAACTTCTATCTGCTCAGTCAGATCCTTGACGTTGGGCTGCCAACCATTCTTGTGCTGAACATGTGGGATGTTGCACAAAGCCGCGGCATTTCGATTGACGTGGAAGCGTTAGAGACACGGCTTGGGATTCCGGTCATCAAAACCGAAGCCCACCGTAGGCACGGCATTGCTGAATTGCGTGCCGCAGTAGAGAAACTCGCGAAGTCAGCAGCCAAACCGGCACCGAAGTTGTTCCCGCCTGAGTTCTACGAAGAGACAAGCGGCTTGATGGAGAAGCTGCGCGATGCCGGAGGCCAAGAGATCCCACTCTATCTTGCGGAACGGTTGCTTCTCGATGTTGGCGGACAAGCCGAAAAGGAACTCGCTTTGAATGACGGCGAACTGTATCAACAACTGCACGCCGCCAGAGCACGCTTGAAAGAATCAGGCTGCCGAATTCCCGCGGTCGAAGCCAAAGTACGTTACGGTTGGGCGCGCGAACTGCTTGATGGAATTGCCACGCGCCCACAAAAGGGAGTTGATACGTTCAGCGACAAGCTTGATCGTATCTTCACCCACCGCATCATCGGCTTGTTGATCTTCGCTGCCGTGATGTTTGTTGTGTTTCAGGCGATCTATAGCTGGGCCGGCCCGTTCATGGAACGCATCGTAGAAGGGCAGGGGCTGTTAGCCGCGGGAGTCGAGGCGGTACTCGCCCCGGGAGCTCTGCGAAGCCTCCTTGTTGACGGAGTGATAGCGGGTGTTGGCGGTGTGATCGTGTTCTTGCCGCAAATCCTTATCCTCTTCCTATTCATCGCGATCCTAGAAGACTGCGGCTACATGGCGCGAGCCGCTTTCTTGATGGACAAACTCATGACGAAAGTTGGCTTGAACGGCAAATCGTTTGTGCCGCTGATGTCTTCGTTCGCGTGTGCCGTTCCCGGCATCATGGCAACTCGCACGATCGAAAACCGCCGGGATCGGATGGTCACGATTCTTGTGGCTCCGCTGATGAGCTGTTCCGCTCGGCTGCCCGTTTACATGCTTCTAATCAGTGTCTTCATCCCATCGACCACGTACCTTCGCGGCTGGGTCGGACTGCATGGACTTGTGTTATTCGGCATGTCATCCCTTGGCCTCTTGGTGGCCATCCCGATTGCTTGGTTGTTAAAGAAGACATGGTTCAAAGGCGACACACCGCCGTTCGTGATGGAGTTGCCGACTTACAAGTGGCTTTCGCCGCGAATCGTGTTTCATCGTGTGTACGATCGCGGCAAAGCCTTCATCACCCGGGCCGGCACGTTGATCTTTGCAACGACAATCGTTGTCTGGGCCGCGGGATATTTCCCGGGAGATCACAGCGAGCTGGATCAGGTAACCGCACAGATCGAGCAGCTCGAAGCTGAGGCCGGGGAGTCTGGCCCGCTAGCGTCCGAGGTCGATCCGCTGCGAGAAAAACGCAACGAGCTGAGCAGCCAGCTCATCGCTTCGAGCGTTCTTGGTCGAGTCGGACATGCGATTGAGCCCACCGTCAGGCCACTCGGATGGGATTGGAAGATTGGCGTCGGAGCAATCGCTTCGTTCCCAGCTCGTGAAGTGATCATCGCCACATTGGGAACGATTTACAGCCTGGGGGGAGACGTCGATAAGGAAGATACGGGCTTGAAATCAGCGATGCTTGAATCGAAGTGGCCGGATGGGCGGCCGGTGTATAACATTCCGGTCGCGCTGTCGATCATGGTCTTTTTCGCCCTGTGCGCACAATGTGCTGCTACACTGATGGTAATGAAACGCGAGACAAACAGTTGGCGATGGCCCGCGTTTGCTTTCGTCTATATGACCGGGCTCGCGTACGTTGGTGCCTTGATTACCTATCAAGTAGGAATGCTCTTCGCATAACGATGAACGGATCGAATTGGCAACTCGTTGTGACAGTCGTGATTGTCGCGTGGGCGGTATTCGTTCTCGCGCGGAGAGCGGTCTCGTTGTTTGTGGCACCTGAGCGGTCAAGTTGCAGCGGAGCCGGATGCAGCAGTTGTCCGACAGCGGCGCCAGGCGTCGATCAATCGATCGTACAACTCGATGTTGCCAATACCGGAATGAAAACTAATACGACGAAAACTGCATAAGGGATGTTTGAACCGATGCGAACTCTCAACGTCAGCACGTTTCTCCTTGCGACCACTTTGCTGGGCGCACTCACTTCGGCTGCTTTCGCGCAAGCCAACCCGCACGCCGATCCTGGCGATGACATCACGGATATCGATCCGAAGGCTGCGGCCAAGCGCGAAGCCTCGTTTCTGTCTAACACACGCCAACTAACTTTCGAGGGCCGCCGAGCTGGCGAAGGCTACTTCAGCCAAGACGGATCGCAGGTCGTGTTTCAAAGTGAACGCGAGGCAGGAAATCCGTTCTTTCAGATTCACGTGATGGATCTGGAAACGGGTGACGTCGAGCGAATTTCGCCAGGCCATGGCAAGACAACTTGTTCCTGGATCCATCCCAGCGGCGCGAAGGTCCTCTACGCCTCGACGCAGGATGATCCGGATGCAAAGAAGAAGCAGCAGGCAGAGATCGATCTGCGAGCTTCCGGCAAAGAACGCCGCTACTCATGGGACTACGACGAACAGTTCGAGCTGTACGACTACGATCGCGAGACTGGCAAGTACAAGAATCTGACGAATGCTCGCGGTTACGACGCGGAGGGCTCTTGGTCACCTGACGGGAAGCTGATCGCGTTCACGTCGAACCGCGAAGCTTACGATGGCGAACTGACGGACGAAGAGAAGAAGAACTTCGAGATCGATGCGGCTTACATGAACGATCTCTACCTTATGAACGCAGACGGATCGGATGTTCGACGCTTGACGAAGGCTCCCGGATACGATGGCGGTCCGTTCTTCTCTCCGGATGGCAAACGCATCTGCTGGCGTCGTTTTACGCCCAACGGAGCGATTGCGGAAGTATGGACCATGAACATTGATGGCTCCGACAAACGCCAGTTGACTCGATTGGGTGCGATGTCGTGGGCTCCGTTCTACCATCCGTCGGGCGAGTACTTGATCTTCACGACCAATCGACACGGCTTCGCGAACTTCGAGATGTATCTGATCGACGCCCAAGGCAAATCGACGCCCGTGCGCGTCAGCCACACGAAAGGCTTCGATGGCCTTCCTGTCTTCACGCCGGATGGAAAGCGATTGGCGTGGACAACGAACCGCACTCCCACGAAGCAATCGCAGATCTTTATCGCGGACTGGAATCACGGACAGGCAAGAGAGTTGCTCGGCCTGGACAAAGTCGCCTCGCTCGACAACGAAGAAACTGCCGAAGCTCGCGAGGTGGCAACTTCATCCCGCAAACAAGCGACTGCAGACTTCGCACCAGCGGACATCATCCGACACGTCGGTTACCTCTGCCGCGACGAATTGGAAGGCCGACTAACCGGCACTCGAGGCGAGAAGCTTGCTACCGCCTATGTAGGGGCGTATCTCGACAGTCTCGGTTTGAAGCCGGCCGGCGATGACGGAGGCTGGTTCCAGCCATTCGAGTTCACTTCCGGAGTCGCCTTGGGTGAGAAGAACACACTAACGAGCGGCGCAACTCGTTATCAACTCGACAAAGACTGGCGGCCCCTCTCCTTCTCTGGCGTCGGCGACTTCGAAGCGACTCCCGTTGTCTTCGCAGGATATGGGATGTCGGTTCCCAAGAGGGACAAGCTGGAGGAGTATGATTCCTACGTGCATTTGGACGTTAAGGACAAGTGGGTCGTCGTGTTCCGGTATATGCCAGAGAACATCTCGGTCGAGCAGCGACAACACTTGTCGCGAGCATCGCAGTTACGTTTCAAAGCAACCTTCGCGCGCGATCGCGGCGCCCGAGGAATGATCATCGTCACCGGTCCGAGCGCGAAGGCGAAGAGTGAATTAGTGCCCTTACGCCTAGACGGCACGTTGGCCGGTTCGAGTCTACCGGTGATCAGCGTCAGCAACCGTGTCGCGGCCGAGTGGCTCGCGGGGACAGGTAAGGATCTGAAGGAACTTCAAGAGAAACTTGACACCGGCGATCTGGTGATGGGTTTTGAACTCAAAGACGTTAAGCTCACAGTATCCATCAGCGTGAAGCATCTCAAAGGCCACGGTCGTAACGTGCTCGGACGGCTTCAGGCCGGTGACAAGCCCAGCAAGCAGGTGCTGATCGTCGGTGCGCACGTTGACCATCTTGGCAAAGGAGCCAACTCCTCATCGCTCGCCCGCGACGATGAATCGAACCTGATCCACTACGGCGCGGACGACAACGCCTCGGGCGTAGCCGCGATGCTGGAAGTTGCCGAGTATCTTTCCGATCAGCGTGAGCGCGGCAAGCTGAAGATGAAACGAGACGTCATCTTCGCCGCTTGGTCCGGCGAAGAGTTAGGCTTGATTGGATCGAACCACTTCGTCAAAGCCTACGCCCACCAGCTTATGCCTCACGACCATGCCCATCACGCCCCAGCAGAGGCAGCGGAGGAAAAGAAACCATCAAAGCGCACAGGCAAACGCAAGATACTGCGAGACAAGGACCAAGCAGAACTCACGAAGACCGGCGAATCGCATGGCTCCGATTCCCGTTCTCACGGCGGTCATGGCTTGCATCCAGCAATCGTTGCTTGCATCAACATGGATATGGTCGGCCGACTCAAAACGAACCTTGTACTGCAAGGCGTCGGATCGTCGAGTATCTGGAAGTCGGAGATCGAGCGGCGGAACGCGCCGATCGGCTTACCTATCACGCTGCAAGAAGATAGTTACCTGCCGACCGATGCCAGCTCGTTCTACATGCAAGGCGTACCCGTTTTGTCCGCGTTTACTGGATCGCATGGCGAGTATCACACGCCGCGCGACACACCGGACACTCTGAACTATGAGGGTGCTGCCAAAGTCGCGAAGTTCATGGGCCTGGTCACCCGATCGCTGACGATGCGTGAAGATACACCTGACTACGTCGCCCAGCAGGCTCCCGGTCAAGGACAACGACGTGCCAGGTTGCGGGCCTATCTCGGAACCATTCCGAATTACACCGATGACAACGTCAAAGGGATGAAACTGGATGGTGTCGCGAAGGGTGGTCCCGCAGACAAAGCCGGCATCAAGTCTGGCGATATCATCGTCGAGCTCGGAAGCAAGAAGATCGAGAACATCTACGACTACACTTACGCCATCGAAGCTCTCAAGATCGGGCAAAAAGTGAAGGTCGTCGTCGAGCGGAAGGGGAAACGCGTTAAGCTAGAGCTGATTCCCGGCTCGAGAGACTAAGTTCAGTGATCGGAACGGCAGAATACTGAACAAGGAATGTCAAATGACGAAGTGATCTTGGCTTCTTTCGTCATTCGACATTCCTTGTTCGATGTTCGTTATTCATTTGCGCCGGTTCGTCGCCTTGCGTCCCACCAATGCTTGGCGCGTAAGATCTGCGCTTTCGGCGAAGTAGGCGCGTAGTGCGTGTAACGATAACTACCCAAGCCCCTCGTCGCCCAACGCCTTTTAATCTGCGCGTGATCAACACCAAGATCCAGCGATGTGTCTTGGCGTTCGACACTGTCGCGAATCATGTGGCTCATCAAGAGCGTCCCTGGTCCAATTGCGGCGAACGCGGGATGATATCCCATGCGAAGACCTTCAATCCTGCCGTCGAGTTGATAGTTGTAGGCGTACGCAATCGGTCGGCCATCCAACTTCAACAGACACACATCCAGCGCACCTCGATTGGCAGCCGCCACGTTCGCGTCGCGGAGAAATGCGCGGGCCGATTCGTGACTGAGCGTTTTGCCGGTCGTCGTGTCACTCCGCCCAGATCGGGCCGCGAGATCGACACATTGGCTAAAGAGGTCCCATCGAGGATTAGCATCGCCGCATGATACCCCGAGCGGTCGGTATCGTTCGAACGTGACTTCGCCGGCCACGGCAGCTCTTCGTTCAGTTCGCCGGATGTTCTCGCGGAACTTAGCTTTTCGTCCCTGGAGATATATCTGCCAAGTGTCCGCGAAGTCGATGATCCAGGTTGTATTCCAATGTTGCTTGCGTGGTTGTAGTCCAACCGCCTGCATCGCCGTCTCGGTTCGGCCACGATCACATTCGATCGCATTGACCCAGCGTGGATCGAACAAGTCCCAATCCCGTTCGGTCTTCCGAATGTGCCGCACTGCGGCAAGCAGCGTCGCGGTTGGATTCGGCCCGATCGGTCCATAGAAACTCCCCCAATCATGAAGCGGATAGGTGAGCACCGCTGTCCTGCCAATTCGCGTTCGCTCCTGTCGCACGGCCAGTGGCAGAATCCCGATTGGGCGGCCACCGTTGAATACGACGAGCGCTCGAAGATGTTGCCCGTGACCGAAGTGCCTCCAATACGCCTGCAGCCAGTCGAGTGACTGAAAGAAGCTCGCTTGAAGTGTCTCGTTTAACAATGCCGCCCAGCAGAGCCGGTGTGACTCAAGTTCCTCGATGTCATTGATTTCGAGAACTTCGGCCATATGTTTCCCAGAGAAATAGGCGTCCGACAAACCGACTGAAGAGGGGTATACTTCGGTAGTCGCAATCAGTGTGCCCGATCCGTCGTGAAGCCTATTCCCTGGGATTTACTCCGTTCCTGCGTCCAGCGGATGTTGCGATGTTGCGAAAAGGCAACGTGGTGTCCGCAACTGGGTGCGCGTAGGCAGATCGACAGAAAAATCGCTCGCGAGCGGCAGAGCACCGGAACCCTCGTCGCAAAACAGGGTTAAAACTATGACTTCACAAGATTGACCATCTGACGATCGCCTCAGAGGCATTTGCGAAAGGTTCAAAACATGTCTAACCGTGGCCTCTCTTCCTGGGAGTCCTGGCAGCGTTTCTAGCAACCAACGTCATTCATGCGCAAAGCCTGACGCGGATGAAACCGCGTACGAAGTGAACCGACTGCTCTCAGAAGAGGCGGTGGCCGAACCAGGGCAAACGGTGCCAAGAGCCGACGACGAGACGTTCCTACGGCGTGTGTTCTTTGATCTCGTTGGGGAAGCTCCGACGCCGGAAGACGAGCAGGAACTGCCGCAGCTCAGCAGCCGATTCAAACTGCTCGATGGCCGGTGCAATTGCGTCGGGTAGGTCCGTCACAGCGTCGGTCAGATCCCTGTCCAGGACGATCCGCGGTTCGAGCGTCTCGACGAAGAGTGTCTTCCGACGAGGGTGCCGTCTCCGTCTCGCGCGTATGGTCATCTTCTGTGTCCCGTAATTCGAACCGGTTACAGCGAAAGGACTTAGTTGGCCAGACCGCGACTGCAGATTAAACCCGGTTCACCGGTCTAGAGTAGCAGCTTTGCGGAAAGCGTACAAGGAAATTGCTGCCGGAGAAGTAGCAGCTTCTCATCCTTGTCCTTACCCACATCCCTCGCCTCCTCCGACCCCGTGTCGGCGGGGCAACGATTGGCAAGCTACCTAAGAGGTAAGCGAGAAACGGCTCCCCTCCGACCCTGCGTCGGTGGAAGCAATGTCCCGTCATGAGGTCCACCGACACGGGGTCGGAGGTGAAATGTGGGTAAGGACAAGGCTTCTCATCCGGGCCTAAGTACCTCGCCTTCTCCAACGGTCCTGCGCTGCCTGATTTGTCACGCGAAATCGCTGTCTGCTCACTCCTTTCGCCTCGGCTGGCCACGTCTGGGCGTTGGCTTTGCCGCGCCGGTAGAGCGTTTCGTCTTCGTTGCAGGCTTCGCGGATGGGCGAGTCGCCCGTTTAGGCCCCTTTGTCTGATGAGGGTTCTCCGCTTGGCCGATCAACTCGAAGAGGAAGCGACTGGGGATCGTATCGCGCGGCTTGCCCCATTTCCTTCGCGTCAGAGCCATGGTGAGTGTCAGATACTCTTGCGCTCGGGTGACGCCGACGTAACAGAGTCGTCGCTCCTCATCGATCGCCTCGCCTTCGACGGCGACGCTGCGATGATGTGGCAACAGCCCCTCCTCCATCCCCACCATATAGACGTGCGGGAATTCGAGTCCCTTCGCGCTGTGCATCGTCATTAACACGATGGCATTGCGTTGAAGCTGCTTGTCCTTTTCGTTGTCGAAGTCCTGGCCGCCCAAAGCGACATCGTCGAGGAAGCCGGGCAGGGTCGGCTTCTTGCGCTTCGATTCATACTCGCCCAACGCATTGGCGACTTCTTCGACCGCGGCCCAGCGAACGGCTTGGTCGTTCGGATCCTTGTACAGACGCCGCAGTTCCCCTTCGTAGTTGATTCGTTCGAGTAACGCTCGCAGTGCGTCAACCATCGATCCCTTCTTGAATCGCTGTTGGAAAGTCTGGACAAGCGAAAGCAACTCATCCGTGGCACGCCGCGCAGCCTCGGGAAGTCGAGCGACGACGGCGGGCTGCTGCATGGCTTGCCAGATCGTCTTGCCTTGCTCGACGGCCTCCTGCGTCAAATGCTCGACACTCTTAGCGCCAAAGCCGCGCGGAGGTGTATTGATGATTCTCAGCAACGAAACTTCATCATCGGGTGATTGAATGGTCTTCAGGTAGGCCAAGACATCCCGAACTTCTTTACGATCGAAGAACGACATGCCGCCGATCAGAACATACGGCAAGTTGGCTCGGCGGAGCTCTGTTTCGAACGCCCGAGGCTGCTCGTTCGTGCGGAACAGAATCGCGAAGTCGCCGGGATCCCACTCGGGTTTCTTCAGCGAACGGGCGATGTCTGCAACAATGCCTTCCGCTTCTTTCGTTTCGTTGGGAAACTGCTCGACGCGCGGCTTTTGCCCACCAGCGCGCGCCGCCTTCAATTCCTTCGGGTGTCGTTTCTTATTAAAGGCGATTAGCCTATTCGCTAGTTCCAAGATCTCCTCAGTCGAGCGATAGTTGTGTTCGAGCGAGACTGTCGTCGCGTCGGGCCAGTCGCGCGAGAATCGCAGAATGTGTTCGACATCGGCTCCCCGCCAGCCGTAGATCGATTGATCATCGTCACCGACCACGCAAAGGTTTCGATGATCCTGCGCCAATCCTTTCACGATTCGATACTGACTGCCGTTGGTGTCCTGATACTCGTCGATCAAGAGATGGTCAAACAGTTTCGCTTCCTCGCGTTGCACGTCTTCATGCTGCGCGAACAACTCTTCCGTCAGCAGCAACAAGTCGTCGAAGTCAACGGCTCCTCGATTCTTCAGCGCCTGCTGATAGCGACGATAGGCCATCGCGGCTAGATGTTCTTTGTCGGTGCTCGCGACTTGAGCCGCATCCTTGGGGCGAATGCACTTTGTCTTCCAAGCACCGATGATGTTCAATAGATCGCCGGGGCGAAGCGTCTCGCCCGGCACACGGATATCGCGAAGCACGCCACGGGCCAGACTTTCCTGATCGCCGCGGTCATAGATGGCGAACTTGTCGGGGTAACCGAGGTGCTGAATCCGCCGACGGAGAATACGAACGCAGTAGGAATGGAAGGTCGAAACGACCGGCGCGGATTTCAGCCGCTTCCCCAACATGCCGCCGATGCGCTCTTTCATCTCGGCGGCGGCTTTGTTCGTGAAGGTAACCGCCAGAATGCGATCGGGAGCGATGCGATTGCGAATCAGTTCCGCGATTCGAAACGTCACGACCCGCGTCTTGCCTGTCCCGGCCCCCGCCAAGACCAGCAACGGGCCCGACAACGTATGCACGGCCTTCCTTTGTGCGTCGTTCAATCCATCGGACATGGCAGAGATCGTACAGCCCGACGCGCGGTCTAGAAAGGGGCGAGCGGACTTGCGATGCATGGAGAGACTGGCGATGGTACTGAAATCAAATCTCCTATCAGTTCGCGAGGCTGCGGCGAGTTTCTCGATCCTCGCTGTTTTTTGGTTGAATTCGCCTTGCGCATCCGCAACCGTGGGGCACTGCGAATCAATGATCTGCAAGCTGCGGCTTAACAATGGCGGGGCTACTTCAACTTCTCGTCTGCATGAATTTAGCGGCGCCATGTCCGCGCGCGTGGGCCGTTCGGCTCACAAGTCCGCGAGTTCTAGCACGAGCAACCAAGTTGCAATGAGGAACAACCATGTGCATGTGCATGTGCAATCGATTGTGTGTAATGCCGCCTGCTCCGAAATTGGAAGATAAGATCATCAAGACCAAGCGCCAGTTGCTGTCTGGTGCGCGTCTGCCCGCCCAGGGTGAACCGACTGCCGACGCTGACGTTTTGGATAGCAGAACCTTTACGCTGATTGCCACGCGCCCGAAGAAGACCAGAGAGCACACGTTCGTGTCGCCGACGCGCGACTTCGCGCCGGTAACGGGGGTCGCAAGGCGATTGTGCTGCTCGTTGATTTCTCGGACCACGCGCGAGCCAGTCGCAGTCTCACTACGAGCAGATGTTGTTCTCGACGGGTTCCCTTGCGGGCGGCAGCATGCGCGACTTCTATCGCGAAGCCTCGTACAACAACCTCGATGTCACCGGCGCTGTCAGCGGGACAGGCGGACCAACGGCCGGATGGTATCGTGCGCCGCAAACGAGGCCTATTACACCGACGGCAACTACGGCTTCAACGACTATCCGAGGAACGCGCAAAAACTGGCTGAAGACGTCATCGACCCGGCAGCTCCGCACGTGGACTTCTCCCAGTACGACAATGGCACCGGATCCGTGGAAGCGCTGGTCATCATTTTTTCTGGTTCGGGAGGCGAAGTGACGGGCAACGTGAACGACATTTGGTCGCACAAATGGAGTATCACTCCCAAGACCGTGGACGGCGTGACGATCAATCGCTATTTCATGGCCCCCGAAGACGGCCGCGTGGGCGTGATGGCGCACGAGTTGGGACATCTGCTGATGGACTGGCCCGACCTGTTCGACACCGACTACAGTTCGGCGGGCACCGGTCGCTGGGACCTGATGGCCGGTGGCAGTTGGAACAACAACGGTAACACACCCGCGCATCCTTCGGCCTGGTGCAAGGAGAAAGTCGGCTGGGTCACGCCGACAACCGTCTTCAACGCGTCGCAGAGCATTACGTTGCGTCCCTACGCGACGAATGCCGACGTCGTCAAGCTTCCCATCGGCGACATGAACAGCAAAGAGTACTTTCTGCTTTCCAATCGACAGAAGACCGCTTTCGACAAGCATCTGCCCGGCGAAGGCTGCATCATCGAGCACATCGACAACAACCAGACGAACAACACCAACGAGAATCATTACTTGGTCGATATCGAACAGTCCGACGGCCGGAGCGATCTGAACAAGAACGCCAACCGCGGCGACGCCAGCGATCCGTACCCGACGGCGTCGAACGCTAACCGGCGTGCAATGGACCGTCGATCTGGTGTTTCCCGCCAACGTAAGTTGGGTCGAGGTGATTCTGAAGTTAGACGATCCCAATCACCGCGTGGCAGCACTGGGAATGCAACTACGCTTAAATCTGGACAAACCGACTGCACGATTTCCGACTCTCGTTGACATGGGCGCTTCAGGAACGGTCTACACATCGCTGGTGGATGATCAAAGGATCGAACTCATCGCGGCACGGGCCACATTGATCGAAAAGTCGAAGCGTTCTAACGAATCAGTGCTCCCATGGAAGGTTTTTCGTGGGACCGCCGGTCAGTTGAAACCATTCGTTTTTGCACCGAGACAATCCGTTGCAAGCGCTGAAGGGTGGATACACGTGATGGATCGCAAACGTTGCCTGGCAATGGCGATCTCCCAATTCGCACGCAGCAGCGAGGACCAGATCACGACTTCGGCAGACGGCACAGTTGCCACGTGGAAGAGTTTTGCGATGAGTCCAGTGGACACGCGGCGCGATGCCAAGAGCTTGCTCGCCTGGCTCCACTTTGTCCATTATCCGCCGCAATACAGTGCGGGAGCCAGTCCACAGGCGATGCAGCATCCGGTCGAGACGAAAGTTATAGGTAATCGGTGAAAGCCAATCCCGTAGGAGCAGCGAATGAAATCCATCTATTGGATGGCGGTGATCGCCAGTCTATGGTTGATTGGCCAGGCCAACGCCGACCGCTTGCCAGAGAATGCCTGGTGGCCGGTCTGGCGGCATGATGGTAGTCGGAGTTTACGATGCGACCTCAAAGCTCCAGCGAACTTCTTTGGTTGTGTCCGCCACGATCAGCGACATCGCGGCAAGCGCACTGATTACACTTACGAATCTCATGACCAGGTCTCCTCATCGGTGCAGAGAATTACTTGCGACTGCCGCGTTGGTGCTAAGAAACATCGCGACTTCACAGGCGCATTGTCGCCGACCTTGATAGAGTAGGACAAGCCGGAGAATCCAAAACCTGAGGGTCGGATGAGCGACTTCTAGCGAGACTTGGAGAACTCGGAACGATAGACCGGCAGGTCGTTCAAGCGCATGCGCCGCTCGAAGTGGGTGTGATAGTCGAGGTCGTGTTCGGCACAACGTTCCGCGACGTCAAGCGGTCCTTGGAGGGAGACTTCGGTAGCGATCAGCTCAAGCGTTGTTTGGAAGTATTCCTCGACGTCAGTCCAGAAATGGAGTTTTCCGCCGGGAACAAGGACGCGTTGGACGTTTTTCAAGAACTCGGGTTTCATCACGCGCCGCTTCCTGTGCCGGTCCTTCCACCACGGATCGGGAAAGTAAACGTGCACAACATCGATCGTCTCGCCGCCGAGGCACGCGCGAAAGAATCGCAGCCCATCGCCGCTGATCATCTTGCCGTTGTTCAAGCCTCGCTTGGCGAGCCGCGCCGCCGAGTAACGGGCGTACCTGCGAGCCATCTCGATGCCAAGGAAGTTGCGCTGCGGATTCGCCTGGGTCGCCGTCTCCATGAACAATCCCTTACCGCTGCCAACTTCAACCTCTAGCGGCACGTCGCTGCCAAAGAACTCCGCAGCAACGAACGGCTGCGGGACAGCGTCAAGCGAGTACAAATGATTGGACAGATCGAGCGCGGGATCGATCTTACGCAAGGCACGACGACCCATCTGTAAAAACCTCGGCGTTTGCGGAAGCGTACGAACTGCATGGTCGCGAATACTCCTAAAGAGCAGCGACGTCGCTCAGAAGAGATGCCAAAGTAACTCGACTTTCAGCCGCCGACTAGGCGGCACAAGCAACACTCACGCGATGATCTCCCGTTTGCGATTCAGGTAGTCCCAAACGACGTAGCGGTCGAGATCGCTCCCGGCTGTGAAAAAGACGCGGCCTTGCGTCGATTCGGCCAAGCGATTAGCGAAACGAATGTCTTCCTCGGATTGGGACCAACTGGGCACGAGGAACATGTTGATCGTGATGCCTTCACGATGCAGAGCATTCCTTCGCGCATGGTCGCCGTTTCGGTCTGAGGATCGGGTGGATAGAGCAGATACAACCAATTGCCCTCGAAGTGCGCGGTCGGCAACCCGTCGGTGATGAGAATGATCTGGCGATTAGGTGTGTCTTGCGTGGCGAGATACTGCCGAGCCATTTGCAGTGAGTGCTGGATATTAGTGAAGTGTGGCGGCAGTTGTAAAGAGATGGTGTCGATGTCGCTCATGTCCGCTTTCAGCCGCACGATCGGGTCGTGGATTGTCACCGGCTTGGGCATCAGATCGATCACCTCTCCGGCCCGACAGGACTTGGCGAAAGTGAACATTTCAATGAAGTGAATGTAATCGCCGGGATACTCGCTTCGGATCAGCCCCTGCATCGCCAGTGCCATCCGTTTCACATTCATGTATTGCCCGTCGTATCGCATCGAGCCACTCATATCCATGATCACGACCGTCGCGCACTTGGGCGTGTTCCGTGTGCGGTGTACTTCGATGTCGTCGGTCTTCAAGCGGATGGGTGTTCCGCTGCCTTGCCGCAGCATGGCGTTGACGAAGGTCTGTGGGATGTCGATGTGTGCGATCGAGTCGCCGAACTCGTATGGCTTGGTCTGCTGCATCTCGACAGCGCCCTCGCCGATGATCGGTCCTTGATGTCGGCCGCTGCGAGAGGCTTGCAGGTTGCTGAAGATCTTTTCGAGTAGCCGTCCTTGAAAAAGTCGATACGCCTTAGGAGTAAGCAGATAGAATCCGCCTTCCTGTTCCAGACCTTGCCGCTCGGCCATTTCACGCACGTAGTCTTCGACCATGCGTTGCAACACTTGTAGTTGCTCGATGTCGCCCGGGTCCGCAAACTCGGCCAACGCCTCCATGTCGATCACCGCGATCTGCGCATTCTCGCGAGCTTGCCCCAACTGCTCAAGCAGCTCGTCGATCTTTTCGAGTTCTTCCTTAATCGCGAGCGCCTCGGGAATCGTCATCGGCGTCTTGCCAGTGAACTCGCACTTGGCGGCTAGTTCGTCGATCTGATACTTGTCGCCGAGCGTCTGCAGCAACTGCACGATCCCGCGCGCAAACGGGTGCCGGTCGTTGCCGATCGCATACCAAAGCCGCTCCAGTTCGTAAAGCTGTTCACCCTTGAACGCCAACTCGTACCGAGGCTGCATCTTTCGCGGGGGTTCCAGTTTCAATCCCGTCTCGTGATACAAGCTCCAAGCTCGTTCCTGGACCGTTTCGGTCTCGTACTTGGCGAGAATCTTCCGCTTCCGCTCCAGCAGCATCGCCATGAGGGCATCGACGCTCGGCCCAAGCCCTGCAATCTGACTTGGATCAATCCGAATCGCGCGAGCCAGTTCTTCATCGGTCAGCCGATGTCGGGCGCCAAACATCAGCATATGCTCAAATGCCGGCGACACAGCGTCGGGTGGCGACTGCGTCGGGCTGGGAAAGTTCTTCGGATCGTACTTTTGGTACGTATGAACGATCCCACCGATGTGCTTGCGAACAGTCACAACTCAATCACTCTGTCTCGAACAGGTTCGGCAGATCTCGGACAGCGTCACTTTGAAGCGTGATAGCATCTTCAAAGTCCTGTCATCAAATCGTTTAACCCGTTGCCGAAGGCGAGGCATCGCAACAGCATCACCTCGCCTTCGGCAACGGGTTAAATTAAACGACTGACAGGAAAGCGACTTATGCATGCTAGCCTCTTTCAAAGTGGCGCTGTCCAACTAGCCAACGTTTGTGCTGGACGTACAACCAGCCGGCAGGAGCTTGTGGATATCGACGCCCCAACCGCTGCTCTTGTGCCTGACGATCAACGACATTCTTGATTTCCAAGTAAATGCGCTCAGCCGTGGGCCTTCGGCCATCTTCCATTGCGATGTAATAGAGGATGTCGTCTAAGTCGGCTTCGGCGACAGGTGTCCAAACAACCTCTGCCATTAGTCGCCAATGCCTTCCTTCGCCACCCTTTGACGGAGCCGCTCCAAGACCGCTTCATCATCGATCGGCTTGGACATTTCTTGCCTGCTCTGCTCGATCGCGAGTTCATTCCGTTCGTGCCAGCGCCGTGAATTGGTTTGATCGCGTTCCAGCGCATCGAGCGCCTCGCGAAGGACTTCCTCTTCGTTCTGATACGACCCATTCGACAATTGCAGCTCAATTCGAGTCTGCAAATCGGGTGGCAATTGGAATGGCATCGGTGAGTCTCCTTCGTTCCAGCGTACCACGATGATGTTCGTGCCGTCAAAAAGATGCGGGTTGCGACTTCCATTCTACCGAACGCGGCCTTTTGACCTTCCTCTGCAAACGCACCGAGTTCTGTTGGCCATACGTCAACAGCAAAGCTCCCTCGGCGGCACTGTGCTCGAACAGTTCATCGATAACGTTCTCTTCGCCTGGCCAGGGATAGGCGAAGATCAGATCGAAGTCGTCCGGATCAAGTCCCAGATCATCGTACGCATTATCCGTTTCGGTGCTGAGCCAGGCGACGCCTTCATCCGTCGCGGCGTATGCCTTCTCGGCACGTGCCTCGCAGCCGCGCGGGACGAAGCTGCCGTGTACGAGTTCGGCTTGCGAATCAAAGGCCTCCGCCAACGCGATCGCCTCATCGACTAGATCGCGATTGATCTCGATACCGCAAGCTTGCAAGCCTTGCATCTCAGCGAGAATCGTCACTACGCCCAATCCGCTGCCCCACTCGCAGAAGGAAGGCCCGGTTGCCAGATCAAGCCGCGTGATCATGTTCAAGGCGTGATAGACCGTGACGTAGTCGCTTGGGAAGAAGCCCGTGCCCCAATCCGAATTGTCGCGCATGAACTGTACGTGTACAGCGTCGGCTTGTTCGAGCAACGCGGCCACTTCATCAGGTAACGGACCGCAGTCCAACGATAGGTCAATCTCTTTTAGCGGCAATGTCGTATCTCGGATTGAGAACCGAGGTGCTAAGTGTTGGGCCTTCCGTTATAATGGAAGTGCGTTTCGTGTGCGATCTGGAGCTGAATCGATGTCAACCGACAATCTTAACGAATCCGAAGCGTTCTACACCTTTCTTGGCCAGCGGCTAGAAATGGGCTCTTGCGACCAATCGCCGGAAGAACTGCTTCACTCATGGCGCACGATGTCGGAACACGGCCAGGCCGTTCGGGCGATCCAGGAGTGTATTCCGGACATGGAAGCTGGACACGGGATTCCTTTGAAGCAAGCCGCTGCCGAAATCCGAAGCGAACTTGGCTTCGGCGATTCCGAATGACACGCCCCGTAATCGTCCACGATCGGGCCCGACAGTTCTTGCGCGATGCTGCGGAGTGGTGGGCTCAGAATCGGTCGGCTCAACAAGCGGAGCAGTGGTTCGACGGCTTTGTTGACGGGCTGGACCAACTCGCAGACACCGCTGAGCAGTGTCCGCTGGCCGCGGAAGACGAAGCGTTTCCATTTGAAGTTCGAGAGTTGCATTATGGTCTCGGACATCATGCCACTCATCGGGCGCTGTTCACAATTAAGCCCGATATGGTGTATGTCTTTGTCATTCGTCACGCCGCACAACATGATGTGGCACCGGACGAGCTATGACCTACTCAACTTCATAGGTGGTCTGACCGTGACGCTGCGAGCGCGAGATGCGACCCATCGCGTAGAGGCCGGCAAGAACGAATTCGACACAGGAGGCGCGGACGGCCGGATCATCGGCCGCGTTGACTTCAAACGCCTTGTCCCACACTGGTGGAACGCGTCGCAGCAGTTCGGCGTAACGTGCGGAAGGCAGCATGTCGCCGACTTCGATCTTGACGCCACGGCCGAAGATCTCGGCGATCTCCGCCAGGCCGTGCTCGTCAACGTATTCATCGAAGACGATCTGAATGGCTTCGGCGATGACGGCGTCCAGAACGTGTCGTTCGGACATCTGGTGGCTGCCCATTAGATCTAGTTCAAGCTTGCCGAGCGCTGACGAATAGAGATGGCCGAGGTCGCTGATGCGAGGCACGGCGGGTTTTTCGCCAAGCACGACGGCGCGTTGTTTCGCCGAGGCGACCATCGTGCGATAGTTGGCAATGCTAAAGCGAGCACTCACACCGGATTGCTGATCGATGTACTTCGACTTACGAGCTTGGATCGTGACCTGCTCGATGATCTCCCGCATGAAGTACGGCACGACGACGGGATAGTCTCCCCCGAAGTCGATGTCCACCTCCTGCTCCATGATCTGGATGCCAAGGTCGCGGTCGCGCGGATAGTGTGTGTGGATGACTGACCCAATCCGGTCTTTGAGCTGCGGGATGACCTTGCCGCTGCGATTGTAAGTCGCGGGGTTAGCAGAAAAGAGAATCAGCACGTCGATGTCGAAACGAATCGGATGGCCGCGAATCTGCACATCGCGCTCTTCGAGAATGTTGAAGAGACCGACTTGCACCAACTCGTCTAACTCGGGCAACTCGTTCATCGCAAAGATGCCGCGATGCATGCGTGGAATCAGGCCGAAGTGAAGGGCCTGTTCCGCCGCCATACTGACGCCGCCAGTCAGTTTCCCTGGGTCGATCTCGCCGATGATGTCCGCAAACTTCGTCCCCGGGGACAAACGCTCGGCATAGCGATCCTCGCGATTCCACCAGCCGATCGGAACGTCTTCCTCCGAGTGCGCCTCGACGAACTCTTTGCACACACAACTGATGGGCTGATACGGATCGTCGTGGAATGGTGCCTCCTCGATATCGATGTACGGACTAACCTCATCAAGAAAGTGAACCAAGCCTCGCATCAGCCGACTCTTTGCTTGCCCCTTCTCGCCGAGAAACAGAATGTCGTGACCGGAGAGCAACGCGATATTAATCTCCGGGATGACGGTGTCTGAGAAGCCGACAATTGCCGGAAACAATTGATAAAGCAACACTCATTCTGTAAATTCGAGTAGATCGGTTTCGGGGTTTCTACTTGTGGAAGGTGAGGTATTTCATTCCGGTTTCCC
>PBSM01000333.1 GCA_002726245.1 Planctomycetaceae bacterium
AAACGCAAACCATCCTTGTACCAAGGTTCTTCCGCCATGAAGAGAATTCCTTTTATCGACATCAATGCGTGATGGTTAGACTACGGAAGCAGCGAGTTCGCTGATCGCGTGGACCGTAATATCAACGTGCTCCGGCGCGTTGAAGATACCAACGCTGAGACGAATCGTCCCACCGGTCGTGAGCGTGCCGAGGCTTTCGTGCATTCGCGGCGCGCAATGCAATCCGCTGCGAACTTGGACGGAGTAGGCATCGTCCAAGATCGTCGCCGCTTCCTGCGGATCGTAACCGTCGATGGAGATACTGACTACGCCCGCCTGCAGTGTCGCATCACCCGGGCCGTGAATCGTGACACCCGCGATCTTTGCAAGTCCCACGAGCAACCGCGAAGTTAACTGCTCTTCATGTTCTCGGATACTATCGGGTCCTCGCTGTAGGATGTGCTGCACAGCCGCGTTTAAGCCGACAATTCCAGGGACGTTGTGGTTCCCCGATTCATACTTGTCCGGCAATGTTGTCGGCTGCGTGTCGTCCTCGCTGGCGGTACCGGTTCCGCCTTGTCGCGTCGCGTTGAGCGCCTTCTCTGCCTCCTGGCCGACATATAGAATCCCCGTCCCCAGCGGCCCGAGCAATCCTTTGTGGCCCGGTGCGGCAAGTAAATGTGCTCCCGTTTCCGTGACCTTGATCGGAAGGTGGCCGAGCGTTTGGGCAGCGTCTACAAGGAACAATACGCCATGTTCTGCTGCGATCTGCCCCACGACAGCAACCGGCTGCAGAGAGCCCGTCACGTTGGAAGCGTGTGTCAAAGCGATCATTTTCGTCTGCGCTGTAAGAGCATGGGCGATGTCGTCAGGTGACACAATCCCACACGAATCGCATCCGACGCGCGTAACATCGACGTCAAGATTCTGCTGCAGATGTTTGAGCGGCCGGAGAACGGAGTTGTGTTCGCAGACACTGGTAACGACATGGTCGCCGGGACGCAACAGACCGTGCAAAGCCAGGTTCAGCGAGTCTGTGCCGTTCGCCGTGAAGATCATTCGACGAGGTTCATCAACGCCGATCAACCGCGTGAGGTATTGTCGAGTCTGTTCGACAAGCCGCTCGACCTCGACAGCCTCGCGGTAGACGCCGCGCCCCGCCGGAGCCCCGAGCTTACGCATGTAGTTATCAACAGCCGCGTAGACTGCGTCTGGCTTAGGCCAACTCGTGGCGGCGTTGTCGAGATAGATACGTTGCGCTGTCGTCATGAGTCAGATCAGAAAATGCAGCGAGCGACCTATCCACCGATCTGGTACATGGCCCGCTCGGGTTTCACGAAGTCCGGCGAATCGATGCCGTGCCCCGACTTCTTCGCGGCGATGCACTCATGTAACAATCGCACAAGATCATCATCGCTGCCGCCGCAGCGCATGATCTTTCGAGCATCCCACTCCGCAATCGAGAACAAGCAGTTTCGGATGTTGCCTTCGGCCGTAATCCGAAGTCGATTGCAATCGCTACAAAACGGCTGAGTAACCGGATTGATGAAGCCGATCGTTCCTACACCGTCGGCGAAACGGTAGTCCATCGCCGGTTGACTCGGATCGGGCCGTACCGTCGGAACTAGCGGGCCGAAGGCTTCTTGGAGCGTCTGCCGAATATCTTCGCCCGACAAAACCTGATCGTCGCTCCAGTTGCCCTCCGCATCAAGCGGCATGAACTCGATGAACCGCAGTTCCAGCCCATGCTGCCGGGCAAACTCACCCAGCGGCACGATCTCTGATTCAGTGATGCCGCGAATTGCGATGGCATTCAGTCGGGTCCGTTCAAAGCCAGCGGCCTTGGCGGCAAAGATGCCTTGGAGCACGCGATCGAGTCCCTTGCGGCGGGCGATCCGTTCAAACGTCTCTTCCTTGAGCCCGTCAAGACTGATGTTCAATCGGCGCAGACCAGCCCGCTTCAACGCATCGACGTGCTCGGCCAACAGAATGCCGTTTGTCGTGAGCGCGATGTCGTCAATGTCTGGAATCGTGGCCAGTTGCCGAATCAACTTGGGAAGTCCTGCTCGAACTAGCGGTTCGCCGCCGGTAAGGCGCAGTTTGTTGACACCTTGCTGTGCGGCAACGCGTGCGAAGCGAACGATCTCCTCGAATGTAAGGATCTCGTTGCGCGGCTTGAATTGGATGTTTTCATCCGGCATGCAATAGAAGCAGCGGATGTTGCAGCGATCCGTGACACTGATTCGCAAATTGTTGTGAATACGTCCGAGCGAATCGATTAGCTTGCCCTTGGTCATGGGTCACTCTTCATTCGTTAAGCCAGGATGCACCCAGTCAGTCGTTCCGTCGGCCCAATTCTCCTTCTTCCAGATTGGCACAACCTCCTTGAGCGTGTCAATAAGCCACTGTCCAGCTTGGAACGCATTCTTGCGATGGGCGGAGCTAACCGCGATGGCAACGCTCGCCTCACCTAGCCCTAATTGCCCTAAACGGTGAACGATCGCACAATCGACGATCGACCACCGGTCGCGCGCTTCGCATTCCAACTCATTCAGCTTCTTTTCGGCCATTTCAGGATAGCACTCGTAGTCCAGCGATTCTGTTTGCCGCGAGCCTGTGAATTCGCGTGTCGTTCCCAGAAACAGGACGACCGCGCCAGCTTGATGCGAAGCGACCTGCTGCAACAGAGAAGTGGGATCGATGGGGTCGTTGGTCAATTCAATCATCACTAGCCTCCAGACACCGGAGGAATGCAGGCAACTTCCGAATCGGCAGTTAAGATCACATCGTCCGCGGAATACTGTGCGTTAACGGCCACGGCGATGTGGGACATCACCGGAGCTAGACCAGGGAACTGCGCAACGAGCGCATCGCGCAATTGCCCGACTGTCGCGCGGTCAGCCAGTTCGACCGCAACGCTTTCCGCGTTCGCGATTTGTTTGGCCACAGCGAAGAGTTTGACTTCGACTTTCATGTTACAATCAGCTCCTCGCCACGAGCAGACAATAGTCGTTCCAGCTCCGGCATCAACCGATACGATAAAGCAAGGATTTTCATGGGGTGAAGCGTAGGTTTCGTCGTGCCCTGTTCCATCTGTATCTTACACGCGCTGCATTCAGTTATGCCAACCTGGATCTGGGGGTCGCGGAGCGCCGAGATCACACCCCAGCCCGCGCGCAAGCTATTGCGATAGTTCTTCTTCTTAAGCCCGTAAGTGCCCACCATCCCCGAGCACCCTTTGTCGATGCGGTGCACGCTCAAGCCAGGAATCAACCGCAACAGGTTCTCCCCAGGCGAGCCCACTTCGAGCGCCCGGAGGTGGCACGGCAAATGGTAGCCGACGGTCGCGTTGACGGGCTTGAAGTCGAGTTCGAGCTTGCCTGCCAGATGCATCTTCCAAAGATAGGCGCACGCATCGGACGTGTTTTCGGCCACAAGCCGCACGTCGTCATCATCGTCCAGATTCGGATACTCACGGGTCAAGCACAGTGCTGCGGAAGGCTCGGTCGTCACAACGTGGTAGCCTTGCCTCACCGCCTCGGCAAGAACCGGCACGTTCTTCGCAGCGAAGCGTCTCGCGGTGTCAACGGCCCCAACAGAAACTGCGGCCATCCCTGACGGTACTTGACGCGGAGGAACGAAGACATTGATTCCATTGTGCCGCATGACGGCAATGAACACCGAAGCAAGCTCGACGTCAAACCAATTGGCATAGACGTCCACGAAATAGATCACCTTACGACCTTCGTATCGCCCTTGCCTGGTTAAGCGTTGGCGCTGTGCTTCGCGTAGAAACGGGCGCATCGCAAAGCGTGGCAACTTGCGCCCCTGCGCGATGCCTGCCACTTTCTCTAGCAGCCAGCGCAGTTGCCGGTTGCCGATCATCCAATTGGACAGCGTCGCGAATGATGATCCGTAACCGCAAAGATGATCAAGGCGTGAGAAAAGCCATTCGCTCGGTTGCAAGCCGTTGGTGGCGACATACTGCGATTTGGTTTCCAGAACTAGCTTTGGGATATCAACGTTCGCCGGACACTCGCTACGACATTGATGGCAGTTAACGCACAGATCGGCAATCGATTTGAGGCTGTCTTTGCTCAGTTGTTCCGGATCGAGACGCCCCGTGAGAATGCCGCGCATGAGATTCGCCTTGGCGCGAGGTGATGCTTCTTCCTGCGGTGCGAAGCGGAAAATGGGGCACATTCGCTCTTCTGGCGACTGCGTGCGGCAGCGACCACAACCATTGCACGTTCGCGCCGCGTAGGCAACGTCGGCATGATCCCAGGCGAGTTGCAGTTTGATCGGTTGAAAGGCTGGCTCAGCACGCTCGAGCGAATCTGCCGGTTTGGCTTCCTCCGGCATGGCAGCCAGCACGGGCCGCAGATTCTTACTCGGTGGCTGAGGTGCGTCGGCCACAACTTTGCCGGGATTGAAGATGTTCTGTGGATCGAGAATTCGCTTGACCGATCGAAAGACTTCGTGCAGGTCTCCATGCTGTCGCTGGGCGAACCACGTCCTACTCAACCCGTCGCCATGTTCGCCGCTGATCGTGCCGCCAACTTGGAGGATCTCTTCGTAGAGGTCCTGCGCAAGACCTTGCATCTTGCGAACATCGTCAGGATTCGACACATCAAGGAAAGGCCGGATATGCAGTTGGCCATGAACTGCGTGCGCAAAAAGTGTGGCGGTCACCTGATGTGACTTGAGTACGTTTTGGATCGTAACGAGGAAGCTCGGCAACACTTCTATCGGCACCGCGATGTCTTCAACGAAGGGAATCGGACGCGTCGATCCACGAAGACGGTGCAGTCGCGGGACGACTCGCCGAGTCAGGCTCCAGTACAAGTTACGCTCTTCCACATCCAACGTCATTCGCGAATCGAAGGCTAAGCGCTTGCGCCGTTGCAGGCGATTGATGATCTGACGCAGTTGCTCGCGCACTTCATTGACATCGTCGCCGTGGCATTCGACGAGCAGCATTGCTTCCGCCTCGCGCGGAATCACCAGGTCGAAACGCACATCAACTTCTCGCGAGATCGTCAAGAGCCGGCGGTCCATCAGGTCACACGCGCTGACGACCATCGTGGCCAACACCTGTGCAGCTTGTGCGGCATTCTCTAACCGGTCGAAGAAGAGCAGAACGACGCCGCGGGACGCAGGAACCGGATCCGTCTTTACTGTGGCTTCGGTAATCAGGCCTAACGTGCCTTCCGACCCAACCAACAGCCGAGCCAGATCAAGTTGCCCATCTTGGAGCACGTCGTGCACGTGGTAGCCGCATCGGTTCACCGCTGCTTTCGGTTGATTCTCGGCGATGGTCTTCTGACTTCGTTCCAGCAAGTCAGCCAGGCGTCGAACGATCTCTCCGCGCCTCGACTCCGCGCCGCCGCGAGCTCGCTCGTCGGTCGGGACCTTGCCAGCCTCGATAACCTCGCCATCGGCAAGAACGACTTGCATGCTCACAACGCGTCCTCGCGCCGAGCCGTACTGTGGCCAATGGCTGCCGCTGCCGTCGAGTGCAAGCACGCTCCCCATCGTGGTGACGCTGCGAGTGGCCGGGTCGGGGCCAAAGAGTCGATCGACCGCCGCAAGGTGACGATTCAACTGCGCGTGGACCAACCCAGGCTGAAAGCGAACGGTCTCGCCATCGATCTTCAAGAGCCGGCGCATGTAATACGAGAAGTCCAGGATCAGGCCGGGTCCCAAGGATTCGCCGGCGACACCGGTACCTGCTCCGCGAGCGTGAATTGGCAGATCGTTCTCGGCCGCGTATTGAACGCAGGCGACCACATCCGCCACGCTGCGAGGCCGGACCACCGCCGCGGGCCGAATCTCGTAGACGCTCGCATCCGAGGCGTACATCTGCAGGAACAGATCGTCACAACGGACTTCGCCGTCGATCAAACCGCGGAGATCCGCTTGGATTCGTTCGCGTTCCTGATCCATTCGAGCCGGTGACTAGGTCACGCCCCCTTTGCCTGCGACGCTTGAGTTTCAGCCAGACGAATTGCCTGTTGGCGATATCGCTCATGCGTTTCCAGGCTAAACGGCTCGCCCGACTCCAGCCCAGCCAATCCTCGATACTCGGTATTGCACCGATAACATTGCAATAGATTTCCGACCGAGGAATAGAGAACCAAATCGAGCGCCGCGGCCGCGAACAGAACCGCATATGTCAGGTAAAGCATGTGGTAAGCCCACGCAATGGAGCTTGTCAAAGCCGCAAACACGACGATCGCAACTCCGAGTCGCTGGGAGAAATCCTTCCGGAGGAAGAGTTCTTGACAGCCACATACGAGACACTCCTGGACCTCTTGCGACTCCGAGACGCTCGCCGGCAGCGCCTGATGCCAATCGCAGGCCGGGCACGCGACAGAATCAACCAACGGCAAGCGACTTGTCGTGTCGCATTCCGGGCAAGCGAAAGTGATATTGGTCATTGGTCATTGGTCATTGGTCATTGGTCGGGGGAAACCTGGCAATCCGCAATTGCGAATCGCCAATTCCGACTCTCATCATAAAGGATAGAGGGTATCGACCGACAGTAGCATCGATGTGAGTTCACCAAGGAAAGCCAGGATGACGCCAGCATAGAGGATGCCCGTAGCGCTCTGTGTGTTGGGAACTTTCAGCGTGTACCAAGTCATCAAAGCCACCGTCAGCGTCCCCAGCAGCCCAGACAGCCAGCGAAACGTCACGAAGATCCAGAATGCCGCGTCGATCGATTGATCATTGCCAAGCTGCAAGGCAAGCCCCGCACCGCTGACCAACGTACGGACCAGAATCGCAACTGTCATAGACATCACCAAACGCCGTAACGGTAACAGTTCCATGGTCGGCGTGTTCAGATACCAATGTCCGAGCAACATCGCCGCTAGGGTGACCCCCAGCAGGACACCGCTTGACACCAGATCGAGGATCGCCAACGCGACCGCAACCGGTTCGCGCGTGTTCGCCCAAGGTGTAGCGAAGATCGCCGCCATGAGCGCCAACGCGGCGACTCCTTGGATCACAGCCGAACCGAGTTGAACTTTCTCGTAGAGCCAAACGACAGAGCCGACGTAGGTGATGACCACAAGATCGATTGCCAACCCCAAGACAAGAGGCCAGTTCATCAGTGTGTCGGCGAACGCCTCGCGTTGCGAATAGACAACGAGCGCCCCGAAGGTGTTCAGCCCCAACAAGACCCAAAGATGAACACGATAGAAACCGCTAGTGACGTGCTTGGCGGGCGTCACTCCCATCGCCAACGCGACGCCAAACGTCAACCGGAACACAAACTGAATCAGAAGTTGCCAGAGTTCCACAGCTGCCTACCGTCGATCGCCATTGATCAGTTGCATGATCTCGGTGCGCGAAGACTGATTCGTCCGGAACAGGCCTTTCATCGTTGAAGTCACGCACAAGCTCCCCGGTTTACGCACGCCGCGAATGGTCATGCATGTGTGCGTCGCTTCGACAACCACAGCAACTCCCTTCGCATCCAACTCGCTTTCCAAGAGATGCGCGATCTCTTCCGTCATCCGCTCTTGAACTTGCGGGCGTCGCGACACGCTTTCTACGACACGGGCGAGTTTGCTCAGCCCAAGGACCTTACCATTCGGGATGTAGCCGATGTGGGCCTTTCCCATAAAGGGTAGCAGGTGATGCTCGCACATGCTGTTGAAGCTAATATCGCGAACGAGTACGACCTCATCGTACTTCTCGGTGAACACCTTCTTCAAGTATTGGCGAGGGTCGTCATGCAACCCGCTGAATAGTTCAGCGTACATGCGGGCGACTCGTCGCGGCGTCTCCAGCAGACCTTCTCGATCGGGATCCTCCCCCACCGCAGCAAGGATCTCGCGAACCGCTTGTTCCAATCGCTGCATATCGACTACCCTCGATTTGGCTTCCGATACCGCGTCTTCGCCATCGAGTGAGCCCGTTTTCAGCGGTGTTGTATCTGTAGACATCTGCGGCAGATTCCGAATAGCGTGTTTGCGAGGCGTTCTCTTCTGCTTGCCCATGCCGGAAGCAAATTCTCGGGATAGGCTTCGCGGCTACTAACAGAGGATTCATCCTAGGAGTGACGTTACGGACGGTCAAGGATGCCCCCGGATAGCTTGCCCGTGTGCTTTTGTCAGAGAGCCAACTCTGCTTGGAAGCTATACGCCCGTGCGTCAGAATCGAGCAAGCAGCCTTCGAGTTGTATTTGCGGAGGTCGATCGCCAGAATAATGTCTATAGGCTCGCCTGTTGTTTGGATCGAAGAATAGGCGCATTCTGATCCATCGTGGTCGGAGTCAGCATACAGACAGCTCTACCTCAACGACAAAGATCGTAACCGCTCTGTGAACCACACGAATCGCGAGGTTGGCTCGTGGACTTCAAGTCGTGTCACTGCTTAGGTCGGTCAGGTATAGTAGTCTCGTCTGAAACCGTATCACTTCCCAGTGCGGCCGGTGCGGGCGAACTCATTAGATTCAGTGAACCGGTCTGTCGTTTGAGACTTTCCATCTACCAAAGAGAAAAGACTCCCGACCCCGTTCAGTAAGCATGCCGCGACGTACAAGGTTCGCAACCGGGAACTCCTCAAGTCGTGCCAAGAAAGGGTATCAGTCGTTCAGAAGACTTCGCGAACATTGGTAAGCACCGCGCGGAGCGACTCTCACGGCGTATCGCACAGTTGGCGCTCCGCTTTGCGACGCTGAGCGAGCTCGCGCAGGCGAGTTCTCCAGCGATCGATCGTCGCGAAGGAATCGGCCACGGCGGCGAGCAGTTTTTCGCTGCCGTCGAGCGGCTTAAACACGCAATCGCTGGCACCAAGGCGCATCCCTTCCAACGCGGCACTCGTCGTCACGACGCCAGTCAACATCACAACCTGGATTCCGCCATCATGTCGTTTGATGTCTTGTAACAGTTGCAGGCCATCAACAATGGGTATCTCAATGTCGAGAATCACGACGCGGAAGTTCTCGTAAACGACTGCTGAGATGGCTTGCGTCGGATCGTTGATCGACGTTACCGCGTAGCCCTCACGTGAAAGCAACGCAGCCACCAAACTTGTGACCAACGGATCATCATTTACATGGAGAACGCGAAGTTCGCTCATAATGTCGCCCCTGAATGTCTGCCCAGTATTGGCCACTTAAACTCTACACAACTTTCGTGCCTAATGTCGAGCAGACCATCCGATATGTGGCTACCCACCTCTGAACGAGGTAGTTCTCGGCCGACTAACCGGTGCAGAACGCAGTCCCACACGCAGAATCAGTCAGCAGAATGATACCGGCGGTTGAACACTTCGGGATCGAATGGGTCCAGCGGCTGGTAGTCATTCTCGTTAGCCGGTACAGCCGGCGGCAGTTCGGACTCGGCAGCCTTCGGAATATCGCGACGTGTCGCGGCGGGGGCTTGCAACAGCACATCGTTGGGTTCAACGATTGTTGTTGGCTTGGATGTCCGAGTTGCCGCGCGAACACTGTGCACCCAATCCGCAAGGAGTTGAAATTGTTTCACGTCACGATCCGTGATCACCGCAGTCGAGGCACCGCCATGCGCGAGCCGAGCATTCCGAAGAAGTGGACTCTCCAGCGGTCGTTCTCGGTCCAGTTGTAGCAGCGTCGATGTAAGATTCTGTTCCGTCAAGCGTCGTGTGAGCGAGTGACTGGTAGGCGGCCGTATCAACACCAAAGAGGTACCAGATCGTACACTGTGACAACCCGAGCTCGCGCAACGATTCAGCAGCAACGGTTGCACCTCGGCGGTAAACTGCTCGATCATCCGAGGTGTCAGGTCCTTCAGCAATTCTGCTCGCTCACGTGAACTATTCAGCGACGATTGTGCTGATGCGTCAGGCCGCGCTCGCTCGGATGGCCGTGCTGCTAGCAATAATTGCTGATGTAGCGTTTCAAGCTGTGGGCTGTTTCCGTGCTGTGTTTCAGCCGTCAACAATTGATCCGCGGCGCGAGCCAACAGGTTCTGCTGGATGCACCATCGCGCAAGGCCCGTTCGCGACGCTAGCGAGCCGTCAAGGCGTGACAACTTGTAGCGATACGCCTGCTCCAGATCGTCACAAACACGTTCGACGTTGCTGGCCGCAACTCGTGCACGTCCTGAATTGCCAAACGAGACAACGTAGTGATCTCCTTGCAGAGCAATCACCCCACGCAAGACCGATCCATTGCGGAGCAACAACACTCCATTGGATGACCCGAGGCGCAAATCCGCGGCGGCGCATACGAGAACGCCACCACAGATAGCAGCAAGCAGTATCGGGATCGTCAGCCGTTGCGAGACCATGACACGGCGTAATTACGCCAAGCCAGCACAACGGTCAAGATCGATCGCCCCGTGAAGGACGCCATCGAGCAACTTCATCGGTGTGAAATCGACTAAGGAACCTTGCAGCGATTCGCTTCCAACTAGCTCGACCGGGGCATAACGACACGACGTGCCGACCACTCGCTCCGGCGACTGTTCACCGACCGATTCAACGAGCACTCGCAACTTGGTCTTCAGCAAACCGTTGAAATACTGTCCGCGAAGTTGGCTTTCGATTTCCGCCAAGTGGCTGCCGCGCTCTGATTTAATCCGCTTGGGGACCATGTCGCTCATCTCGGCGGCCGGCGTCTCGCGGCGTGGGCTGAACGGAAATGTATGGATCTTCGAAAAGCCCACTTGCCTGACCGTGTTGCACGTCGCCTCAAAGTCCTCATCGGTCTCACCCGGAAACCCGATGATCACGTCGGTCGTGAACGCTGGTTTGTCAAGCGTTTCCGCAACGAGTCGGCAGCGATCGATGAATCGCTTTGTTCCCCAACGACGTTTCATCCTGCGTAAAATTCGATCCGATCCGCTCTGTAAGCAGATATGGAGATGCGGGCAGATCTTCTTACCAAACTCGCTCATCACCGCGACCAGCTCGCGCGTCACTTCGGTCGCTTCGATGCTCGATAGTCGCACGCGAAAGTCGCCGTCAAGCTGTACGATCCGCCTTAACAAATCAGACAACCGAACCCATTCGGATTTTGGTCGTCCCTGATTCCAATCGACTCCGTAGTGACCAAGATGTACACCAGTAAGCACAAGCTCGCGGTACCCGTTGTCGAGCAGACGACGAACCTCATCCAAAATGTGTTCCGTGGGTCGGCTATACAAACTCGGTCGTACCTTTGGGATGATGCAGTAGCTGCAACGCAACAAGCAACCGTCTTGAACCTTCACATACGCGCGGTGACGGCCGCCAAACTGCGAGATACCAGTTGGAATATCGACCACGCCGAACCGCCCCAGCAGGTCCGGTAATTCCCGTTTGTCAGTGACAACTTCCACAACGTTCGGTAACGCGGCGACTTCGTCGGGCGCGCGCGTCGCGTAACAGCCCATCACGACAATCCGCGTGTCCGGGTTGTCACGAGCCAAACGCCGTATGATCTGCCGACTCTTCGAATCGCCTTCGTTGGTGACGGTGCAAGTGTTGACCACGCACAGGTCGGCGGGTCGATCATTGGCAGCGTCTTCGTACCCAACGCCGAGCAAACCCTCGCGGATATACTCCGTTTCGTACTGGTTGACTTTGCAACCGAGGGTAACGGTCTTTAGAGTGGCAGGCATGGCTTGCGTCTTTGTAGTCTAGTCCCCTAGCGCGGCCGAGCCGCAAGCAAAACAAACAGGCACGTTCTGCGTTTCATCACGGCTGTCTCTTCAGTCCCGTAGGGACGATAGGTAATAGCCGGGGGTGTAAACCCCCGGAAACGTTCTCACAACGGACACAAAGCCCCGGAGGGCAACGCCGTGAATGAGTTTTAGGCGGCAT
>PBSM01000334.1 GCA_002726245.1 Planctomycetaceae bacterium
CGTTCTGGAAATAACTGTCCGGTTTTCCGTGGCGTAAGCTTCCAGCTTGCGATAATGCGGGTTCGCAAGCTGGAAGCTTACGCCACTTATTTCTCGAACAATCCTTACCCACATCTTCAGTCGCGCAGCGGCAACAGGATGTAGCCGTGGGCTTTAGCCCACGGAACGGGTTGCCACACGAGCCCAAGCCCCGAAGGGGCGACATCAGGTGTCCCCATCTCAAGAATGTCGCCCCTCCGGGGCTGTGCTTGTTCACGCGATACCATTTCCGGGGGTTTATACGCCCGGCTACATCCTTTCGTCCCTTCGGGACTAGAGTGAATGTGGATAAACGCAAGGTGTAAGCACGTATCATCGATCATCTCGCTCGTTGTTCCGCTACCCTCATGCGGAGCGTGAGGGCTACATTCCTAACCATCGTCCTTCACCACCGACTCCTCTTTAATCGCGTCCGACAATAATCGCTCCGCCGTTGCATCAGCCTCGAGGATGGCCTTCAGCACACGAGCCTCATCGCCGATCTCGATCTGGGCCGCCTCGCTCGTGAAGCTGGCGCTTGGCCACTCGCCGCGTTCGTCGGTGGCTACCAGTCTAACAAGTACACGGTCGCCATTGCGCAGATCGATGTCGGTCAAATCGACAGGCACCTCGCCCGCGACTTTTGCGTCAACCGTCGTGCCTCCGGTCTCGGTCGTCAGCAACTCTACCGTTTTAGCAAAGGAGACATCGCCGCTCCGTTCGCGGGAGACCTCGATTACGAGTCTTGAAATTCCGAAGTCATCGCTCGCTTCATAACGCATGACCGGCTGAGCGGTCGGAACAACCAAGTGGTGCTCAGTTCGCAGGCTTCCGATCGGAGATTGATCCGGCCGTACCTCAATTCTTCCTTCAATCGGTTGCAGCATCGATAAGCCGTCCTCGTCCACGACGTTGGTTGCGAACTTTAACGCTTCGGTCAAGCGTTGGAACGGAGCGGCATAGGAAGGCAACTGCCAAAGCAACGCTCCAGCATCCGGTGGCGAGAAAGACACCGTTCCCGACGCGGATTCGTTCGCCCACTCCAACATGGCCGACTGCAGCAGCTTGCCATTCGTACATCGCAGACGGAAGCTAATTGCCGAGCCACGCAGGAAGTTCACGTATCGTTCTTGCGTTGCTTCAGGCGCGAGCGTTCCTTGAGCGTACTCAGGAGGAGTTGCCTCGATCGTGACTCCGACGATCGGCCGGTGAACCACGGCGAGCCGGATCGGATCGGATCGAGCATCGCCCAACCGGGCGGTAAACGTTGCATCTTCCTTCAGCTTGGGGCCGCTCGCACGATACGTTGCCCAACCGTTGTCAGTGGCGACGCCAACCCGTGTGATCACCAGAGAAGTCGCGTCTTCGCTTGTCACGCTCTCGATCACTACCGTACCAGTCGTTGGTAAGATCCCGCTGACGCGCGCCGCGATCGATAGCGGCGTCCCTTCGACCACTCTCGCTGATTGAGAATCGAGTAGCGGTTGATCGTTGATCAAAATCTCGACGATTTGCGTTCGCGTCGGGTAATCCCGTTTCTTCAGCAGCAGGCGGGCGGCGAACGCCCTGCTGTGGCTTGGAAACAGTATGGCGATCATCACAACGCAAGCCAACACGCACGCGACTCGAAAGGCTTGGCGGCGGAACTCAGCTATCGGAATGATCGCCTTGTAATCAAATTCGTTTTCACAAGCAGCGGCCTCTTGTGCGACCTGTTCGGCGAGTTGCGTCGAGCCCCAAGCCGACGAGCGGGATTGCTCAAATTGTAAACCGGCAACAAGCACGCCACCGAATGCCTGCCGCTTTTCCAGTAGGAGAGCAATGTCGATAGCGCCCTCCGCCCATCGCCAGAACGGCCACGTGAGCGCGTACAGTCGCCAGAGAAGGAAGCACGCTGCGGTCGCCAGCAAGAAGAGACGCGACTCAGGCTGTAGCCGCAGAGAAACATCAACGGCAAAGAGCAGTAACAACAGGCCGCAGACTTCCACCGTGAATCGCGAGACGGCAGCCAGCCAATCGAGTGCCAGCCGCTGTCGTCCAACGGACTTCAATCGCCTTCGTAATGGTTGAAGGGACGTCATGGTAGATGCACCCACCTCCGCACGGTCCATTCGCTCAGCATCAACCCGGCGACCAGCACGAACCAAAGCGGCGTGTGCCAGAGTGTGATCGCTCGCTCCTCGCGTTCCATCACCGCCTGCAAACGAAGATTGTCTAGCATATGCTCCGCGTCGTCGATGTGGCATGCGCGTCCGCCAGTTCGCTCAGCGATCATGCTTTGCAGTTCTGCGTCGCGCGCTGGGTTCTGCAATTCCACCGACGCCGCTGACACGCGAAGCACTTCTTGGTGGATCTCGTCGGCGACCGCGTCGGCGATCTCCAGACGATACTCGCCGGGCGTGCTCAAATCAAAGGCCACTTCGTATCGACTCGCATTGTTCCGCGTCAGGGAGATCGTTTCGCTCACCAAGCCGCTGCTCTCTGGTGGAAACAACTTCGCAGACAGTTCCCGGTCGAGCGGCTGAAAGTCTTCATCAAACGCATCGACCGTCAAAGTCGCCGTGCCGCCGACGCGGAAGACGCGGTCATCGAGTCGCACGACGAATCGTTTGCGACCTCCAACGGGATGGCTCATGCCAAGCCGATAGATCAGTTGCGACCAGAAACGCTGATGGCACTTCTGCCCGATACCGCTTCGCAGCCGCCATAGTTCATTGAAGGCAACGTAAACGACTTGCCCATTTCCGTAAGGGCGGATCGCAATCAACGGCTGATGCGTCTCGCCATCCGAACACAAGTCGTTCGGATGCTCCGCGAGCACGTCGGCCTGCTCGTGAACTGATGCGGACGGAAAATACCACGGCAGCTTCTCAAGGCTTCTCCAAGCTCGATCGTTCTCGCTTGCGGAATCAGCGAGAGTCATGAACGGATACTGGTCGGCAGTGCTTGTGCGGCGGAGCGCGAAGTCTCGTTTATCTTGCAACTCGCTCGCGGCATCCAATCGCACAGGCAACATCCCAGCGATCGGTGTATCGAGCAATTGGGTTGGGCCGAAACGCGGACCAGCAAGAACAACGAGACCTCCGCCAAAGTCGCCGACGAATTCTTCCAACATGCTGCAGAAATCGGGCGTGAGCGTTTCCGCAGGCACGTCGCCGAGCAACACCACGTCTCTGTTGAAGAACTCGGCTCGCGAAGCCGCAAGCTCGGGAAGGAAGAGCGAATTCGTTTGTCGCACAGCTTTGTCGGCTGACCCGAGATAGGTCCGAAAGCCATCGAGCCCGACTAGCTTGTCACGATGAAACACTTCTTTGATGAATCGCCACTCCCACGCCGGTTCGTGTTCAACGAACATCAAGCGGAGATGATCTGCGATCACTTCGATGCGATGCCCAGTTGTATTGTTCTGATGCAGCAGCTCGCCTCCGAGCTGTTTCACAGCGGCTGTCAGCTCGATTGGGCCAGCCACGTCAGGTGTGAACGGCACGTCGAGCGTATGGCTTGCCTGCGACAGAGCAACTTCACTTGAATAGACAAGCCGAGTGATGCTCTCTTTGTCAGGCGCACGCGTTAACGCGTGGGCGTGTAACGTAACTTCTGCGAGCTGGTCGGTGAGTCCTTGTTGCAAGAGATCGATCTGCAGCGAAGTTGGCTCGCCGAGCTTAGCCTTGGTCTCCCCGCGAATCGCGACGGAAATATCTGCTGGGTTGATTCGTCCAACTCCAATGGTCCAAATCGGGACGGGAAAGTCATCCACCAACTCGCTGCTCGACGGGGAAAGAGGCGTACTGCCGTTGTGCGCGAAATCGCTGATGAATAGGACCGCCCCTAGAGACGCAACGTCAGTTCGCGCGGCCGACTCCTGAATCACCGCCGCCAAATCCGTTCGCGTTCCGCTGCATGTCAGTTTGCCTGCCAGATCCGCCAACGCCATTGTTTCTAGCGGACGCTGCTCGTCTCCCGAGAACGTCGCGAAAGTGAGTTCGTAGCCACGCTGGGCTTCGAGACGCCCGAAGAAACCTTTTTCGCCAGCCGCCAGCTTTACCACGCGATCCGCTCGACGGATCGGCTTCATTCCTGGCAGCTTGGCGTCGGCGAGATTCATGCTCTCGGTATTATCGATCACGACCAGCACTCTCGGCCGTCGTTCCATTGTCGCAGAAGATCGAACTAGCGGCGCCGCCAAAGTCAGGACGAGTAGAACAAGTAGTGTCGCCCGGATTGCCGTAAGCAATCGCGCAACGAACGTTGAACGTTTCTCTTCGAAACGCGCATAGAAAACAGACGACGTGACGATGCCGACCATGCAACATCCGAAGACCAGCAAGCCGCGATCCGCCGCCCACGGCGCGGAGAGCGAGAAGTCGATCGAGTCGATAGACCGGACGCGATCGAATCCGAGTAGCCAACTAATGAAGTTCATGTTGTCTGATACAAGTGTTGTGCGCGTTCGTTTTAGCCGCGAACTTGAGGCGTGTGAATTGGTAGTGCGATCGGAAGCGAAGGGCTCCGAAACGTGGCTGAGCGACGGATGGTAGAAGCCGCTAAGACAGAGGATTCAACGAGTAGCAAAGCTAACACGATGGCAGCGATCCACCACGACATTCCATGATGAGGCTGAAACATGTCGCGCACGCTGACAGTATCTCCGAAAGTGGTCAGCGAGACGTTGCGGCGAGCCGCGAACTGCGCCATCGCGGCGTCGTTCGCTTTCGTCAGATCGGACTCGATGGGGCGGCCATTGACTGCGATTGGGAACTGCCAGACATCGCCCGAGTCGTCAGAACTCGCGTTCAGGCGGTAGACTCCTCGTCCGAGGGCATTCGGAATTACTGCTGCGGTGCGCCCGTCGGTATCGTCACTAAGAACAATTGCTTCGGCTGTTGTTTGATCAGGGCGGTAGAGGGAGATCGCCGATCGCTGCACGTTCTCGGGCACGAGTACGTCGATTCTCTCGCTAGTTTCAGAGTTCTGGATGGGTAGCGTGTTTTGAAGCAGGTGACGCACGATTCTGTCGAGTACGACAACGGCATTCGATTTCGCAAGCGTATTCCATTGCGGTCTCAAGCCCGTCGTCAGCATAAGCGTCTTCCCAAGGCCGATTCTCCGTTCCAACAGCAGCGGCACTTGCTTGCTCGCATCTTCCCTTTGCTCGGCGCCACCGACGAATTGGAGACGCGCTAATACGCGAACTGCATCTTGGCCAAGCGACGGCGCCTCGACGGTGGCATGCTTGAAAAACAGCGGCTCACTGTAAAGGTCGAGCAATTCCTCCGGGGAATTGCCCTCGAGCCGAAACAACGCCTTATCGAGAACGCCGCCAACATCCAGCAGCCATGGGTTAAGTCCTTCTTGTGTCTCGCTTGGAGTACGGCCCTCCAACTCCTCGTCGAGTTCTGCCGGTAGTACGCCGCGTCCGCCGAGCCATGCATTTGCGTTCCAAGCGACCGGATCAAACTCGCCGCCGGCCGCAATTAGCAGTTGGCCGCCGCTTTCAACAAAGGCCCGTAACTTGCTGGCGATGAAGACCGGATCCCGAACTCCAGCAATAACGACCACGCGGGCCTGGACGAGATGTTCGTCGCGGAGTTGACTTGGTGAGACATGGGTCGGCGTTGTCTTCGTCCGACCAGCCGCATCCGCCGCGAGCAATCGGCGCAACGGCCAGGTCTCGCCGAGCCTGCCGCGATTCGAATCTTCCTCCGCGTCGCCCAATTGGTCAACAAACACAATGGGCCAGCGGTTGAAGACGGGTACGACCGCGTGACGGATGTCGTCTTGAGGCAGCCGATCGGAAGTCACTGATATTGCCACGATCGACTCGGTTGGCGTCTCGCTTGGGCCGGCTTGGCCGGAGAACGCATGCGTGAAATAGACCTGCCGCTCCGAGTCGCCGGACGGCAGTTCCAGAGTTCGTGAGCCAACAGTGACGTCATTAACGACGAGTTGAACTTCAACGTCGCGTTCGGACTTTCCACCACTCCGGCGTACGGTGGCGATGATCCTTGTTTTCTCCTCCGAGATCGCGAAGCCCCCCAGCACCGTCATGACCGCGACGGATGTGTTGTCGCGTTCGGCCGGCGAAACATCGACGACTTGCCATGCGAACTCGCTATCGATTCGTTCCGGCGCCGCGACATCCCGCCATGTCGCATTCTGGAGATCGGTGAAGAAGACCACGCGTTTGGGGAGATCCGCGCTCAGCTTCGCGACCTGGCCGATGCGCGCGATCATCGACTCAAGCTCCGTCGAACGGTCGGCGATCTTGATCCGCCTGATTGCCGCCGCAGCTTTTTCGCCCTTCGCATACGGGGCGGAACGCAAGGCGTGCGAGGAGCCGGCCGCGGGGACAACCGAAGTGACGCTGCCCGGTGGCAAGTGGTCGAGCACGTCGGTTGCAGCTTCCTTCGCCCGTCCAAGTAACGTACCGTCGAGCGTTTCGAACGCCATGCTAAGACTGTTGTCAATCGCGATGATTAGATGCACCGGTTGTAGCGCTGAAGTGTTTTCTTGCCCCGCGAAGTGCGGACGGGCGAGAGCGAGTCCGAAGAGCAAGACGGCCAGGCAACGCAGTGCGAGCAAGATCGCATCTCGTAAGCGGATCGTGCGACGATTCTCCTTGAGAGCCTCGCGCAGGAATTCCATCGCGCCCCACTCGATCGTCCGGGGGCGCCGTCGATTCAGCAGGTGGATCAGCAGCGTCACCCCGGCGGCAGCGAGCCCCGCAGCCGCGAACGGCCAAGCCGCAAGTGTCGGCAACCAATTCATGGAGTGTCTGGCTCTTGCAATATTGGAAGGTATCGATGCGGCATTGCCAACACAAAACAAGCGACTGCAGTGCCGAATAGCTCACCGGGGCGTCCGCCTACTTTACCGCCGCCGTTAGCACCGTTGTCCCGCCAGGAGCCATGAGCGGCTTCGTTGGCTGCCGCCAGGTTCTGCGATGCGATCAAGTAGTCGCGAAGTTTCGGATAACGTTCGTCCCAGGTGGCGCCGCCCACTTGATAGAGGGCTTGGCTGGCGTAGTAAAATGTATAGGCGTCGAAGGGCAGTGTGCCGTCGCGGCGCGGTTCGGGCAATTCGTCGATCGCTTGCAGCAGCACCTCCATGCTCTTGCTGATTCGCCAGTCATCATACTGCCCGAACTCCTGAAGACAGACGACTCCACAAGCCGCCATCGCAATTGTCTCGCCACCCCCGCCCTTGCTGTACGCGAACTGGCCGGGTGTCTTTCGCAGTTGTTCTTCAGAAGCCGCTCGATCCGCGTCTCGAGGCCAGTAGTAATCACGCACGTTGGCGATAGCCGCATCTACGACTTCCTCCGGGACGTCGAAGCCGCTGTCGGTTGCCGACCGCAACGCCTTGGCTTGCATCACGACAAGACTCAGATCGTGACCTCGCCCAAGCCGTCTCGCGCGATAATCCCAGCCGCCGTCGTCGCATTGCGTATTAACGATCACACGCAGCGCGCGCCCAAGTGTAATGTGGAGTCGATTGTCTGGTGTCGAGGTCATGCCTTGCGCCTGCCCGAGCACAAACGTCGAGAGGCCGTGGTTGTACATGTCTCGCTGAGACGTCGCGATATTCAGCAACCCGGACGGCTTGGCGTTGTCAATGACGTAATCGAGTGCTCGCTGGACGGCTTCGCCATGCTGACCGCGTCCCGGTGCGTGGCCATCTGAAAGGAAAGCCAAAACGCCTGTGCTGACCAAGCCAAGATCGGTCGAAGACCAGTTCCCTTCTGGTCCCTGATTCTTCGCGAGCCATTCGAGGCCTCGCTCTAGAGCTTGTGCGCTCTCAGGCGTGATTTCGTAGTCACCGGACGCCGTGGCCGCAATCGACATCAGCAGCACAAATAACAAGTAGCAGCGCATGCGTTCACGCCAGCCCGTTCGAGCAAATGAGACAAGCCATTCGATTGGCCTAGTCTTTACCATCCGTTGGCGGAGACAGTAGGCGACCTTCTTGCTTGTGGAGGTCGATGGTTTCGGAAGCGAGTTAGCTACCATCCGTTCATGGGCCGTCCATTCTGACTTTCGCGCTAGCGTGCCGCTTGTTTCAGTGCCTCCAGCATATCATCGACTCCTCTTACGCAGGAGGTTGGGCTGGCGAACGTGGCATGTGCAGCGTACGTGAGCGTACCTCGGCGATCGATGACAAACCAGCAAGGGCCTCACACTACCCGCCGGAATAGACAGCTCCGCGCAGGCCTTGCAGCACATCGAAACCGCCGATCGTCTTCAGGCGGATGGTCGTCAGCGGCGGGGGATCGGACGTAAGCGATGTAGGCCTTTTGCGCGAAGGGACCGTGCACCTTGCCGAACTGCAACGTACGTCCGGTGAGGTCGGCGGTTTTGAACAGCGCTTCTTTGATGTGGGTGGCGTCCAGGTCTGCGACCGGCTCGGGCTCCTGGATGCGCGTGAAACATGGATCATCGCTGAGCTTGACCTTGACCGTCGTCCCACCGTCATAAACGAAGTGGGGGTTCCAGAAGCCCACATAGACGGCATGCCAGTCCGTAACGTTGAGCGGCAACGTCACATCAGGTGCAGCAATGAACGAGGCGGCGCCGATCATCGTGCCGCTCTTCGGGCGGGGCTCCACCGTTTCGTAGGGGATGAGTTGCCAACAGCCTTTCTTGACTTCGGGCGCGAGAGCCGCTTGCGGCTGGCAGCGGCTCAGGTCAGTGAGATACCTCGCGCCGGCTGTCTCTTCCGCGACCGCAGCTACTGGGCTGAGAAAAATGAGACCGAGAGCCAGGACCGACGCGCGAAGTGAGTACCGTGTCATTGAGCTTGCCTCTTAAAGATCGCCCTACTGACACCCGGCTTCTGCTACGTAAGAGCCTGTATCACGACAGCGGCAGCCTGTCCCTGCGGAGACACGTTCACGTTGACGAAGCTGCTGCCGGCGGGCGAGCCGCGTTGAGCAGGTGTGATCGCACATTCGTCGTCGAGTTCGTCAAGATTCAGGATCGGGAACAGGTCACCGTGATTCATCGCCAACAGGCTAGCAATCAGTTCCACCGCGCCGCTTCCGGCACCGAGATTTCCAAAGTAACTCTTCGCCGCGGTCACCGGGACGTCACTGTCGCCAAAGACGGACTTGATCGCTGCCGCCTCTTGGCGATCCGATTCCCGCGTTGACAGGCCATGGGCGTGGATGTGTCCCACATCATTCGTCGAGAGTCCGGAAGTCCGGAGCGACTGTTCAAGCACGTTTCGAATCGCAGTTTCCGTTTGGGCGGTCCCGTCTCGACTCAACACCGTCGATGATCCGTAGCCAACAACCTCGCCGAGAATCGTTGCCCCGCGCCTCTGAGCATGTTCAAGCTCTTCCAGAATAACCGCTCCAGCACCTTCGCCGAGCACTAAACCGCTTCTGTTTCGATCAAACGGCCTACTCAGATCGGCCGGTGCCACGCCGTTGGTAGCGAGTTCTTCCTGCAAAGCAACATGGACCGTGCGAAGTGGATGGACTCGTGTCCCCGTCGCACCGGCGATAATAGCATCGGCGCAGCCACGCGAAATCGTGCAAAAGGCCTCAGCGATCGCCAGATTCGCTGAAGCCTCGCGAAGAGTAATTGAATTGTTTGGGCCACGCAGATCGTTATAGATCGCAATGTGACTCGCCGGCATATTCGGCAGGTACTTGAGCAGCCACAAAGGGGTGACCTTCGGCAGTCCTTCCTCGGCCCACCGGCTGAACTGAAAACCATCCTCTGCGATGCACGCTGCAACACCCTCTGCGAACTCGTCCGGCAGAGTCATAATGTAATCGGAGCCGTACACCACGCCGGTGCGATCGTTGTCGTATCCACCCGGTTCGAGTCCCGCGTCGCTCATCGCTAGCTGAGCCACTGCCACTCCCATCTGGATCTCACGGCACATCACCTTGAGCCCCTTGCGGAGGGCCTTTCTTCTCGCCGAATCCAATTCGCCGAAGTCGTTGATATGCCCCGTAAAGTCCTGTGCTTCCGCGCCGTACTTGGTCGGCAGAAAGTCGGTTGGAACACGGGTCAGTTCGGCAACGCCGCTGCGCCCCGCCGCCAGCGCATCCCACAACTCTGTGCGTGAATTACCGAGCGGGCTGACAAGCCCAACACCTGTGACGACGACACGACGCGGAGAATCGGAGGACATACGCGATGACAGAGCGGAGTTTACTAGGCCGTAAGGGAAAACAAAGCAATCGTACACGGATCGTGCGTTCGCGGACTCTGCCTTACGAAGTGACAAGATCGGGTATTCTGTTTCAGAACAATTCTAAATGGCTGGGCCGGTGACGTCGAGATGCGGAGCCGCGGGTTTCGACTACACAAATTGCGACACTCCTCGCTGGTCCCGACAGGCTTGGAGTGGAATGTAACTGGTGATTTCATGAAGAGTTAAATCTGCGACCTACCGGTGAGTTGGGATCGTTCGATCCTTACGCACAGTATCGAGCTCGATGCGACTGCTGCAAGACTTTCGCTCCACGCCGCTTGGCGTCGAAGTGGGTTGCCATTACGACAACCAAGTTCGCCAAGCCGTCCTCGACAGGCTAATCGAAGATGGTATGAGCGCGTACCTAGCTGGGCCGCGACGCGCAACTGCGAAGCTGCTTGTGGTATCATAATGCTCATGCGAACTGTCACCCAAACATCAATCCTGATCATCTGTCTGAGCTCGACGATCGCGAGCGCGCCCGCGGCTGAGGAGCCGTCCACTGACTTCTTCGAAAAACGCGTGGGTCCTATCTTTGTCGAACGCTGTTACGAATGTCATGGCTCGGATGAATCGAACGGTGGACTGCGGCTTGATTCACGCGGCGGCTGGCAAGCCGGTGGAGAAACGGGTCCCCCCATCGTGCCCGGCAAGCCTGAACAGAGCCTACTCATTAAGGCGATTCGTTACACCGACAAGAAGTTGCAGATGCCGCCGGACGACGGGGGAGGCAAGCTGCCGGACACGGAGATCGAGATCCTAACGAAGTGGGTGCGCAGTGGAGCTGCCGATCCAAGGACTAGCCAACCTGCCACTGTTCGAGATACGAACGCCGCGAAGTCACATTGGGCTTTCCAACCGATACGCCGGCCGGATGTTCCCGCCGACAAACATCCAGTCGATTTCTTCATCGACCGAGCGTTGATCGCGAAGGGCGTCGTCGCGACACCAAGAGCCGACCAACGCACGCTAGTACGACGTGCGTTGTTCGACTTGCATGGCCTGCCGCCCAACGAGGAGCAACTCGCAACGAATGTCGATCAATTCGACAAGCTTATTGACGGCTTGCTCGACTCGCCACGCTACGGCGAGCGTTGGGGCAGGCATTGGTTGGACGTGGCCCGTTATGCGGACACGAAAGACGGCGTGTTGATGTATGGCGATAACCGGATTCGCCCGTTCGCGTACACCTATCGCGATTACGTCATTAGTGCGTTCAACGATGACAAGCCGTTCGATCGATTCATTCACGAGCAGCTTGCCGCCGATCAACTTGGCTTGCCGGAAGGCGCACCGGAATTGGCAGCCATGGGTTTTCTCACGCTGGGTCGTATGTTCGACAACAACCGCCACGATGTGATCGATGACCAGATCGATACAGTCACGCGAGGCTTCTTAGGGCTGACGGCAAGTTGCGCCCGCTGCCACGACCATAAATTCGATCCGATTCCGACGGACGACTACTACTCGTTGTACGGAGTCTTCGCCAGTTGTATCGAGCCATTCGATCGTCCCCGCATCGCCACGCCGACGAAGGAGGGTGAAGCTTTCGAGCAAGAGCTTGCCAAAAAGACCGCCGAACTTCAGAAGATGCAAGCCGAGCAGCACGAGCTGTTACTTGCGGCGGCTCGCGGGAAGACGACTGAGTACTTAGTAAAGGTGGCGACGACGGAGCCCGACGTCAGTGAAACGGCGATCTTCTTCTTGTCGCTGCTGCCGGATCAACTACGACCTCAGATCGTGAATCGCTGGCGGAAGCTAATCGAGCGACGCTCTAACTCCGACGATCTGGTCTTCGCGCCGTGGCATGACTTTATGCAGGAGCACACGCTGAAGGCGGAGCTGTGGCGTGAGCGTGGTATCGACGAACGTGTCGTGACGGCATTGACCGACGCCGACCCAACGACACCGGCCGGAATCGCGACGGTTTACGGCGAGTTGCTGACACGAGCCGCGAAAGACGATTCGCTCGGCGAAGACGATCCGCTACGACATTTGTTACTTGGGCGAGACAGCCCGGTGTGGTTTTCAAAGAGCCAAGTCTGGTATTACATGTCACGTCATGACAAGGATAAATATCGTGGCATGGTGAATGGCCTGTATGCGAGCGCGGTCAAATCGCCGCATGCATCTCCGCGAGCGATGATCCTGCAAGATTCGGAAGAGCTTTACGCTCCGGCGATCTTCCGTCGAGGTGATCCCACGCAACCCGGTGCTCTCGTGCCGCGACAGTTCCTTCGAGTCGCTTCGCCCGCCGAGCGCAAACCCTTCTCCAACGGGAGCGGCCGACTGGATCTAGCCAAGGCCATCACGTCTCCAGATAACCCGCTGACGGCTCGCGTCCACGTCAATCGCATGTGGATGCATCACTTCGGTGAGCCGTTGGTGGAGAACCTCGACGACTTCGGCTTACGAACGCCTCCACCGACGCACCCGGAACTGCTCGACTTCCTGGCCAGCGAATTGATTCGCAACGGCTGGAAGGTGAAACCGCTGCATCGATTGATCATGACGGCGGCCGCCTGGCAACGGAGTTCACAGCTCGGCAGCGACGAACCAATGGCGAAACAGCACCGCGAAGATCCTCAGAATCGGTGGCTGTGGCGCGCGAACCGGCGGCGCCTCGACCTCGAAACGATGCGCGACGCCGTGCTCGCCGTTTCCGGGCAGCTTGATCTCACAATGTATGGGCGTCCGGCTCCTATTATCGATGTGGGGAATGTTCGTCGGACGGTGTATGCAATCGTCGAGCGGCAAACGATACCCGACGTCGTGCGTAATTTTGACTTTGCCAGCCCCGATTCGTCGGTTGGCCGGCGTAATGTGACGACCGTGCCGCAACAGGCACTCTTCGTGATGAACTCCGCATTCGTCACGCGAGCTGCGAAAGCGCTCGCCGATCACACGAACGGAGAGCCTGCAGAACGAATTGCCAGTCTTCACCAGGCAGTGTTGGGGCGAGTTCCAACAGCCAACGACATGACCGTTGGCTTGCAATTCATCGGAGAAGCAAGCTGGCACGAGTATGCGCAAGTTCTGTTAATGACAAACGAACTGATGTTCATCGACTAAACCGATGCTGAACGAGCCACAACCATTCACACGACGACAACTCCTCGGCCAAGTTGGCACGGGGCTTGGTCTATTGGCATTGCCCGGCTTGCTGGAGGCCAGCTCCAATCCGCTGGCGGTTAAACAACCGCACTTTCGGCCGAGAGCTAAGCATGTCATCCACATCTACCTCAACGGCGGACCATCACACGTCGATACTTGGGATCCGAAGCCGACGCTCACGAAGTGGGCTGGCAAGCGACTCCCGCAGGGCAATCTCACGACGGAGCGCAAAACGGGGGTTGCCTTAGGATCGCCGTTCAAGTTCAGGCAGCATGGCGAAAGCGGCTTGTGGTGCAGCGAAGTCTTTGAGAAGACCGCCTCGCAACACGCGGAGCGCATCTGTGTTCTTCGTTCCATGTACGCTAACACGCCGAACCACGAACAAAGTATGCGGTTGATGAACAGTGGTGACGAGCGGCTGCCGAGGCCAAGCTACGGAGCTTGGCTCACGTATGGATTGGGCACGGAGAATCAGAACCTTCCCGGCTTCGTTGCTCTTTGTCCGGGGTTGCCCGTCGCGGACTATTCCAATTGGAGGTCCGCGTTTCTTCCTGGCGTGTATCAGGGGACGTACCTGGATACGCGGAAACAGAAGGTGGAAGAGTTACTGGACAATATCCGTAACGCCTCACTATCAGCCGCCGCACAGCGTCGGCAGCTCAATCTGCTTGCCGTACTGAATCGTCAGCACCAACAACCACGCTCTGAAGATCCAAACCTGGAGGCACGAATTCAATCGTTCGAGTTGGCATATCGCATGCAGATGGAAGCGACCGACGCTCTCGACATCTCGCGCGAGCCGCAATCAATCCACAAGCTCTACCAGGCTGACACGGTACATGGCCGGCAGATGTTGATCGCGCGTCGCTTGATCGAACGCGGTGTGCGCGTCGTGCAGTGCTATCACGGCGATGTTCAGCCGTGGGATTCTCACAACAACATCGCGACGGCGCATCGTGATCTCGGCAAGCAATGCGACGGCCCGATCGCGGCTCTGTTGACCGATCTCCGTCAGCGAGGCTTGCTGGAAGAAACATTGATTGTTTGCGGAGGCGAATTCGGCAGAACGCCCGCGGTCGAGATTCCGCTCGATAGCAAACAGCAGCCAACGGGGCGGGATCACAACCATCACGGCTTCACCGTCTGGCTGGCCGGCGGCGGTGTGAAAGGGGGTATGGCGTACGGAGCCACGGACGAATTCGGTTACGTAGCCGTCGAAGATCGTGTGCATGTGCATGACCTGCACGCGACAATGCTGCACCTGCTCGGTTTTGACCACGAGCGATTGACTTATCGCCATGCGGGCCGCGACTTTCGGCTGACCGATCTTCACGGCAACGTCGTCCGCGATATCATCGTGTAACGGACATACGACGACGGCTCCCGGCAGCCGGGTTTGACGACCCCGCCTTTCGCCGGCCTTACGCAAAGACTTCTTTCACAGCCTGCCCTTCGTTACTGCACTTTAGGGGATCACGCGGCGAGGGCAATCAGGTCCTGGAAGAGCATCGACAATTTGCGGTGTTTGGGGCCGTGAGGCAGAGCGGCCAGGAATTGTTTTCCCAGCATTTCTCGGGAAATAGAACGC
>PBSM01000335.1 GCA_002726245.1 Planctomycetaceae bacterium
CTGCTGCTGCGATGCCTCGCCTGCGGCAACGGGTTAAACGATTTGATTACAGGACTTTGCAGATGCTATCACGCTTCAAAGTGGCACCTGTCCAATTAGGTAGGCCGGAACCTCGGTTCGGCATCATCTTCTGCTCCAGCGCCCGCCCGCCATCGCACATCCTGCACACACTCCGCACGGCGATGGGACGTCACAGATTGCGCAACCGTCTCCAGACACACGGATCGGGACTCGGCAACCGGGAATCTTGCTGCGGCATACGCTTTGCAAACTTGTTCCTATGCCTTCAAGTTCTTCCTAAGAAACGAAAGGGGGTGCGTCATGTTGGTTAGAACTCACATGCACCAAGAAGTGGAGTTATTGAAGTGGATGTTGTTGTTGGCACTAGCCGGGGCATTAACGTTGGCTTTCGCGACGGGAATCGCAGAAGCAAATGAGCTGCGTCCACCGATGGATGAACCCGCTCTGTTGCCGGGCAACATCGCGGAACTTGCGTCGCCGATGAGCGCTGAGCAGACGAAGCCGCCGGTTGCCGAAGAGGACGTCAGCATGAAAGTCTGGCAGGCAATTGACGCTCAATATCACGAAGACTTCGATACGGCAATCGTGCTATGGGAAGCCATCCAGATGCCGTGCGAGACCGAAGTCTGGAAGCACGTCGCGCTGGGGCAAGCTTATCTCGCGACGGATGAAGTTGAGAACGCAACGGCTGCATTGGCGATGGCTGAGAAGCTGGAGCCAGAGAACCCGGTGGTGCACTACTTCGTTGGAGTCTTGCGACTGCAGCAAGCCTACTTGGCGGACGAGTGGAACGACGCAGAGGGTCCTCGGACCACGGTTCTCGTCGCCTACCCGCCGCACGATGTCGTGCCGAATACGCAAAGCATGTATCGGCTCAAGGCCATGATGGAGCTCGAGGACGCGATCAAGTTCGCACCGCAACTCCACTTGTACAAATCGCTGGTGCCCGATGCTTGGCCCACCGAAGCCGCGATGGCGCCGACGGTCCACGACGTGTTGCTGGCAACGCGAGCCAACAACTGCGCCGCCAAAGCGCATAACATGCTCGGCGACTTGTATCTCCAACGTGGTTCGCTTGAACAAGCCGAACAGCACATGGACGCCGCGGTCGCAGGCGGATTGAGCGTCGTGTACGGATACAGCGAGTTGGCCGAGGAGTATGAGAATGCTGGGCGGCATTCGGATGCGATGCGGGCGTACTTGAAAGCCACACAAGAGGAACCCAGCAAGATCGCTCCCCTCAGGAAGGCGTGGAAGAACCTGTGGGACTCGGTGCTCTGACGGCGAATCGTCATTTGCCCCGACGATTCGTCTCCGACAGCCGGGCGACTTGATCGTCCGGCTGCTTCTTTGGCAACCGATATGCTAATCTAAGGACGCGAGAAGCGCCGTATCAATCTCCGTTCTTTGCGATCATCCAAGCCAAACGCGATGAGTGAGAATCCGGTTCCGACGGTTCCGACCGATGTCTTCGAACGCTATCAAAGCCTACAACGCTACGTCGGCTGGACCGAGGCCGATGTCATTCGCGTGCGGGACGTGGCCCCGCTCCTGCACGATATGTTGCCCGAGTTGGTTGACGACTTCTATGCGACGATAGAGAGCCAACCTCGCGCCATGAGAGTGATCACCGGTGGGGCGGAGCAGATTGGGCGGTTGAAGGGAACTCTAATCCAGTGGCTCGGTGAGTCGTTCGGCGGTCGTTACGACGAGGATTATGTGAGGCTTCGCTGGCGGGTTGGCTGGCAGCACGTTGAGATTGGGCTGGAGCAAGCCTTTACGAACGTCGCGATGTCTCGGCTACGCAATGGCTTGCTGCAAGGTTTGGAGGGGCGGTGGGAAGGTGACTCGAAGGAGTTGTGCGATACATCGCGCGCGATTAGCCGGTTGTTCGACCTCGACTTGGCGATCATCCAGGACGCTTATGAAGCCGAGTATGTCCGACGACAACGGCAGGCCGAGCGGCAGCGAAGCGAAGCAGCGTTCCGTCAACTTGTCGAAGCGGCGGGCAGCATCATCGTAATCCTTCGTGAGGACCACACGATCGCGTACTTCAATCCTTTCGCCGAAGAGTTGAGCGGATATGCCGCGGCCGCGGTGATGGGCAAGGACTACGTCCCGATGTTCATTCCTAAACCAGAACAAGCGGGCGTTACTCAGCAAATCCAACAGGTATTCGCGGGAACTCCGACTCGCAAGTACGAAAACACCGTGCTGTGCCACGACGACACGCACCGCTGGATACTCTGGAACGCGCAACGCCTGGACGACTTTGAAGGACGACCCGCTGTTTTAGCGGTCGGACAAGACATTACCGAACGCACGAAAGCCGAACAGCGAGCTTTACAGGCGGAACGACTCGCGGCGATCGGTCAAACGGTCGCTGGCTTGGCACATGAGAGTCGCAACGCGTTTCAGCGCAGCCAAGCCTGCCTTGAACTATTGGAACTGGAACTCGAAGGGCAGGGAGAGAATCTCGAACTTGTCTCCCGCATCCAGCGTGCTCTCGACCACCTGCATCGGCTTTACGAGGAAGTCCGCGATTACGCGGCACCGATTGTTATCGATCGGCAGGTGTGCGTTTTGTCACGGTTGTGGCGAGAAGCATGGTCGCAGACCGAGGTGAGCCGCAAAGAGAAGCGAGTCGAGTTGGTCGAGTCCGTAGAAGACACAGCATTCAGTTGGTCGGCTGACTGGTTTGCCGTCGGGCAGGTGTTTCGCAACATTTTCGAGAACGCGATCGATGCGTGTCCGGATCGAGGCGTCGTGTCGGTCACCTCCCGAACAGTCGAGCTAGACGAAGGCTCCATGATCGAAGTCTCGATCCAGGACAACGGGCCGGGCATCGCACTTGAAACGCGTGCTGAAGTCTTCGAGGCCTTTTTCACCACCAAGACCAAAGGCACCGGGCTCGGCATGGCCATCGCTCGCCGGATCATCGAAGCTCACGGCGGCCAGCTAGAGTTAGGCGACCCGGACCGCGGTGCCCAGTTTATCGTTCGTCTGCCACGTGGTTGAGTCACGCGTTAGGTGTTAACTTAGCGCGTTAACATATTTGCTCTCGTGCCAAGGAGCCTTCGATGAAAACAACGCATGCCATCGTCCTGACTTTCACAATCCTTGCTCCGTATGCGATTTCGCCGGAGTTGCTGGCTCAGGAAAAGAGCGTCCGGCCAGGGATTAACAAATCGTTCGAGAAGCCGGATGTGACGAAGTTCGTCGAACGCTTCGAGCGAGAAGGGCGCGAGGTGTACGACCATCGCGAAGAGATTATTGCCGCTTGCGATCTCAAGTCGGGCATGATCGTCGCCGACGTCGGGTCAGGGACCGGGCTCTTTACGCGAATGATCGCACCGCGCGTCGGCGAACGCGGCCGCGTGTATGCGGTCGATATCGCGAAGGAGTTCGTCCAGCATGTCGCATCGATTTGCAAGGAAGCCGGTCTAACGAATGTGAAGGGCGTCGTCTGCAAGCCAGACTCGGTCGAGCTACCGGACGATTCGATCGATCTCGCCTTCATCTGCGATGCCTATCATCACTTCGAGTTCCCCTACAAGACAATGCGGTCCGTCCACCGAGTGTTGCGTCCCGGTGGACACGTCGTGCTCGTCGAGTTTCATCGCGAAGAGGGAAAGAGCTCTGACTGGATCTTGAACCACCTGCGGGCGAATCAAGAGACCTTCGTCAACGAGATCAGACTCGCTGGCTTTGAGGTCGTCGATGAGAAGGGCTTCTTGAAGACTTCCTACTGGATGCGATTCAAGAAGTCGCCTCGCAAGACTAACTCCGGCCACACGACGGATTCGCTTGCCGACGTCAAGAAACTCCTGGCTGACAAGACAGCAATGTTGATCGACGTACGCGAACAAGGCGAATGGGACGCCGGCCATCTCGTCGCGGCCAAGCTCTTACCCCTGAGTGCGCTGCGCCGTGAATCCTCCGACAAACTTCCCGCCATCGTCTCGGAGATCATCCCTCGCAACAAGATCATCTACTGCCACTGCCGTTCCGGAGGCCGCGTCCTCGCTGCTACGCCAATCTTAGAACGGCTTGGTTATGACATCCGACCGTTGAACGTAGGCTTCTCAGCGCTAGCCGCCGAGGGGTTCGAGACAGCGAAATAGCGGAAGATGCTCACTCACCTTTTTTTGCTGAATCCTCTGCGGGCGTTCGGCACATACTTTGCATCTCTCATTGATGAGAAGCCGAGACGAACTGTGCTGTGCGAATACGCTCGTGCGGCCAACAGAATGACGTAGGAGGCCTGCAATGAACGTTGAAAAATTCCTCAGCGACAAGCAAGTGGCTTATGACGCGATTCCGCATCGCAACACGTACGATGCTCAGCGACTCGCCCAAGTCTTACACACACCGGGTCGTGAAGTTGCCAAAACGGTGCTGCTGCGAGCCGATGGCGGTTATACGTACATCGTCGCTGTACTACCGGCGACAAAGACGATTGACTTCGACAAGGTCTCTGCTGCATACGGTGGCAGCAAGATCGAATTGGCGACTGAAATCGAAATCAAACAGCACTGCCCCGATTGCGAGATGGGAGCGTTGCCACCGTTCGGAACGCAGTACGCGATGAAGACGCTCGTCGAACAAAGTCTTACTCAAGACGACGAGATTGTCTTCGAAGGGAACAGCCATCACGAAGCGATCCGCATGCGTTACGAGGACTTTCGCCGCATCGAAGAGCCGCTAGTCGCGCAGTTCGCAGTACAACCCGCCTAGCCCTACGAGAACTTTCTTGGCGAAGAATTCGGTCGCACGCGGTGGTGTCTGATGGTGGCTGATGAAATGATCGAGCGCTGGGCATAGTGGAGTAAATGGGATTTCAGCAAAGTGTTGCGCCGCTAGTTTTGAATATCGAATGTCGAACAAGGAATTCAGAAGTGGATGGGATACTTCATCATTCGGCATTCCTTGTTCGAAATTCTGCGGTTCAATTGCATCCCTCGCATTTACAGTTTTTTTCGCTCGTTCCCGACCATTTCATCAGCCCATTCTGATGGTGTGTGCGAAGCCGACCAGCATGCGCGCGGCCGCACAGCGAATCGCACACTCTGCCACTGCTACTTGGGGCGAATGCAACTTACCTCACGAACCGGCACGAGACGTGCATCTGACTACGTCATCCCACTATCCGGCTCGTACTCACTGCAGAAAGGGGGCGAGTCATGATTGCCACGCCTGCACGTACCCACCGCAAAACTGCAACTCGTTCCAGCCGCTTTCCTCTAATGAAGACGCTGTTCGCCGAACGCTGAGAACGCTTGGCCAGTCACAAACGGCTGGCGATTTGTGCGGGCTCGCGATCCGCAACGGGATCGTACCGCCAGCGAAATGAAGACCGCTGCGTCGCGGATGTGGATCGCGGCGTGTTCCTGGTTGCGTACGGAGTTGGCGGACACTTCGGACACTTCGGAGGCGCGGAGGCGAGTGCCTAGGAATCAGCCGCCACGCGCTAGCATCCGGTTATCACAAGGGAACCGTGGGCTAGCGGCGATATAACGACCCACCACACGAACATCACTTGCCTTGCCTCATTCTCACCCTGAAGGAGCTAACATGTTTTGTAATCAATGCGAACAGACTCAGAACGGTACTGGTTGCACCGAAATAGGCGTGTGTGGAAAAGATGAAGACGTACAGTCATTGCAGGAGATTCTGCTGTACGGCATCAAGGGGATGGCTGCGTACGCCCACCACGCACGGCGGCTAGGACGGGTTGACGAAGACGTTGACGCTTTCGTCGAAGAAGCTCTGTTCGCGACCGTGACGAATGTCAACTTCGATCTCGAAAGCCTGCTGGAAATGGTGCTCGAATGCGGTCGGCAGAACATCCGCGTGATGGAGATGCTCGATCAAGGGCATACCGAGCGATTCGGGACGCCAGAGCCGACGACGGTCTATGAAGGCACGAAAGAAGGTCTGGGGGTTCTCGTGACGGGGCACGATCTGTTTGATCTCTCTGACCTGCTCGACCAGACGGCCGGTCTGGGAATTAACGTCTATACGCACGGCGAGATGCTACCCGCTCACAGCTATCCGGAGTTGAAAAAGCACTCGCATTTGGCTGGCCACTACGGCGGTCCTTGGCAGAATCAGCAGTGGGAGTTTCCGATGTTCTCGGGGCCGATTCTTGCCACAACGAACTGCGTCTTGATCCCGTCCGACACTTACGCAGACCGGCTCTTCACGAACCGAGTCACTGCCGTTCCTGGCGCGACTCGGCTGAAAGACAACGACTTCTTGGCTGTGATTGAGAAAGCCAAGCAGTGTCCACCGCTCCCGGAGAACAGAGTGCGCGAATCGACGATCGGCTTTCATCACAGTGTGATTCTGGGAGTCGCCGACAGAATTGTCGAGGCAGTCAAGGCGGGCGACATCAAGCGCTTCTACTTGATCGGTGGTTGCGACGGTGCTGAAGTAGGCCGTAACTACTACACGCGACTCGCCGAGTCCTCGCCCGACGAGTCGATCATCCTGACGCTGGGCTGCGGCAAGTACCGCATTCGCAATCATGACTACGGCACCGTCGCCGGCTTGCCACGGTTCCTTGATATGGGGCAATGCAATGACGCATACGGTGCCGTCCAAGTGGCACTCGCGCTTTCGAAAGCGTTCGACGTGGGTGTGAACGATCTGCCGTTGGAGATTGTTCTGTCGTGGTTCGAGCAGAAAGCCGTCGCGGTTCTTCTGAGTCTGCTCGCATTGGATGTGAAGGGGATTCGCATCGGTCCCGTTCCACCCGCGTTCGTGTCGCCTAACGTGTTCAAGATCCTTCAGGACAAGTTCGACCTGAAGGTCATCGAAGCCGAACCTCCGGCTGAACTCGTGCAACTTACTGCGTGATACATAGTCGTTGATCGCTCGGCGATCAAAACATTTGTTTCGCGGAGCGAACCACGACACTCCTAGCCCTTCCCTTACAGCAAACTCATGCAACAGATCGATGAAGTAAGACTCGAAACCGACCTGCAGTACCGCTACGACTATCTGGCGGACTTCATTGGGTTCGGACCAGAGGAAGTGTCGCTGATTCAGGCGAGCGCGCCACACCTTGGCCCGCGAATTCCGGAGCTAGTCGAGAAGACGTATCAGAAGCTGCTCAGCTACGACACGACGGCCCGGCATTTCGTCCCGCGTCAAGATGGATACGACGGGGATGTTCCTGTCGATATCGCAGCCCTTTCAGCGACACATCCCCAGATCCAGTTTCGCAAGGACCATCTGAATCGCTACTTCATGCAATTGATCGGGCGTTCCTACGACGCGAAGATGGTCCTCTACCTGGACATGGTGGGCAAAATGCACACTCCAAGAGCCGGGAACGCATCGATTGACGTCCCCCTAGTTCAGATGAACGCGTTGATGGGACTTCTCTCGGACACATTGATGCAGTCTATCGCCGAGTGGCCGGTGGACACCGCCACTGTCATGCGTACGGCACGCGCTTTTAACAAGCTGCTTTGGATTCAGAACGACCTAATCAATCGACATTACCTGCGGTTGGCTGCATGATGCGACAACACGGTCTCCTGCGCGTAATGGCGCGATCGCGCGCGATGACGCACATGCAAGAGCCATAAGTCGATTGCTGTTGGCAACGGAAAGAGGTTGGCACGTTGTTTGCAATCTAGAAAACGCGTGACCTATCGCTCCTTGGATGAAAGGGAGGGTGCCATTGCAATAACACCGGGGGCCACCCCCTACAACTCATCGCCGGTTTTGCCATGACCTGCTGCCGCCAATCACCTCGCTTGGATCGCCACTGCGGTAGCCATCTTCTGTCTGGCAGACCGGCGGTGATTCTTTTAAGGCCAAGGCGACCGATTCGACGGACCTGCACGTTGATATCAAGTGCTAATGAACGACGGCACGTGCGCGGTGTATCCCTTGAGGCCGTTGCACTGTTTGAGGCGTAACCGTGGTTTGGAACGCACAAGCTACTGTCTCTTTCCTCCTCGTGATCGCCACACCGATTCTCGTTGCGGCGCAAGACCAGGCGAAAGAGTCGCCGGAACGCGATACGTCTGCAATTGTGGCCGCTGCGGGAGAACCCTTCGTGGCGATTGCTTTGTTGCGAGAGCTGCCGCGCCAGTTGGGTGCGACCGATCTCGTTGAGTTGCAGCATCTGGATCGAAACCTCGAAGCTCCCACAACGGAGGCTGAGCGAGAGTTCGCTCGTGAGTTGCTGTTGGTATTGGCGCGTAGCAGCGAGTTGCGTTCGCTCGGATATGTGCATCAGGTGTTCGAGACTGTTCCGTGGCGGAGGCAGGACGCGGCACGCGCGATTGCGGAGTTTGCAATCGACCAGCGACGGAGAGCTGCCGATTGGCGATTATTAGTTCGATCGTTGCCGGTCGTTGACGATGATGACGCCCGTGTGATTCTGCAATCGCTCCAGATGTTCCCGCAACGTGGCACCAAACCGCACTGGCTACGCGAAGTGATCTTGGCCGGTTTACGGAGCGGAGATGTAGGAAAGAGTGAAGCCGCGAAGTTGCTGAGTCATTGGACGGGATCGCAACTTCACGACGGCGATCCTACCAAGGGCCCGCTATCCCAATGGCAAGCATGGTTTGACGAGAAGTACCCAGAGCTTCCCGAACCAATCTTGCCGGTGGATTCTCCGACCAGTCGCTACACGTACGCGAAGCTGTTGACGTTCCTAGGCGGTGAGCGCGGAGCAAAAGGCGATCCACAGAGTGGTGCCAACGTCTTTGAGAAGGCTCAGTGCATCAAATGCCATCGTTTCGGCGCGCGAGGTGAGGCGATGGGGCCTGATTTGACGAATGTTCGGCAGCGGTTCCAACTCAAGCAGATCCTTGAAGCCACGGTTTTCCCTTCGCAATCCATCACCGACCAACACGAGACGACCACGATCGTCACGACCGACGGGCAGATCTTCTCGGGCGTCCTCGCAGCCGCGGATGGAAAGATCGTTGTATTGCAAGCGAACGGCAACAAGGCGATTGTTGACCGTCGCGACATCGAAGAAGCCCTACCCAGCCGCAAATCGGCGATGCCCGACGGGCTGCTCGACCCGTTGTCTCTCGACGAAATCGCCGATCTGTTTGCGTACATGCGCGATCGACAACAATGATCGTCTGATCGGTGCATGGCATTGCGTTTGCGTCAAACCATAAGCATGCGCATTATCTCTCCTTGGTAGCTCTCTTACAGAGAGCGATCCGAATGGTCGCTTCAGACGTCAAAACAAACCAGCATTCAATGGCCCACGCGTTGCCGCTCGATCAGTTGATCGCTGAGTTGGGCACCGATGTGGTACAGGGTCTCGCTGACAATCAGGCGGCCTCACGTTTGGAGAACGGTGGGTCGAATGAACTGGCTGAGCAGTCGCCGGTGCCAGCGTGGAAGAAGTTTCTTGCGCAGTTTCGCGAGTTGGTAATCTGGATTCTGATCGCGGCCGCGATCATCTCTGGAGCGCTTGATCGCCGGACTTCGGCTCGCGTTCCATTCGGATCCGTGCTCGGTGTGATTGAACACAACGGAACACTGCCCGATTCTTCCGAGTTCCGTCCGGTCAAGGCGGTGGATCTGTCGCAAACGGGGATCGCATTCAGCACGACTCGCTGGCCAAGCAGCGACTGGGTCGTCGTGATGCTGGGCGAGCAAGACAATCCGCGTTACGCAACAGCTCGCGTCGTCGGTTGTCTCAGCAAGTCTGCAGATCCTTATGAGAAGCGGTTCGAAGTGCGATGCGAGTTCGAGCAGTGGCTAACTTCGATGAAGTGAAACAGCGGCTGCCTCAGCAAGCTCCAGTCAGGTGAACAATCTAGCTGGCACGTAAGTTCTACACCAGCAGCTTATCGACCACCGTTCCACCAACGTTCGTTAGTCGAAAGTCACGCCCCTGATGGCGGTACGTCAGCTCTTTGTGATTGATGCCAAGGCAGTGCAGAATCGTGGCTTGCAGATCGTGGACGTGGACGGGATCTTCGACGGGATGGTATCCGAGTGCGTCTGTCTTTCCAACAACCTGCCCGCCTTTGATGCCTCCGCCGGCGAGTAGCATCGTGAAGCAAAACGGATGGTGGTCGCGCCCCTCTTTGCCAGGATTGACGCCGCGGCGGACTTCGTTCATGGGAGTGCGGCCGAATTCGCCGCCCCAAATGATGAGCGTTTCGTCGAGCAAGCCACGTTGCTTCAAGTCTTTGATCAGCGCAGCAGCCGGTAACTGAGTCATGTCGCAATTCGTCTTGAGCTTCGCATTCAGATTCGAATGATCGTCCCACGTTGAGTGATAAAGCTGCACGAAGCGAACGCCTCGCTCGACCATTCGCCGCGCCAGCAGACAGTTCGAGCCGAACCACTGTGTCTTCTCTTGATCGATTCCGTACATCGCGCGAGTTGCGGCTGTTTCGTCCGACAGATCGACAAGCTCCGGTGCGGCCAGTTGCATACGATACGCCAACTCGTACGATGAGATCCGCGATTCGATTTCTCTATCACCTGTGTCATTGAATCGCAACTCGTTCAATTGGCGGATCGCGTCGAGTCGCGCTCGTTGAGTCTGCGGGCTCACGCCCTGCGGGCTCGACAGGTGCAAGATCGGATTGCCTTTGCCGCGGAAGTTTGTGCCTCGATACTCAGACGGCAGGAACCCGTTGTTCCAGAGCGACGATCCGCCATCGACGCCTTCGCCCGAATTCGACAGCAACACGACATAGCCCGGTAAATCACTGGCTTCGCTGCCGAGCCCATAAGTCACCCACGAACCCATCGACGGCATCCCGAACAACGGCACGCCACAATTCATAATGAGCTGCGCCGGATGATGGTTCGAGACATGCGTGTGCAGCGACCTCACCATGCACAGGTCATCCGCGCACGTGGCGAGATCCGGTAAGTAGTCCGAAAACTCCATCCCGCACTCGCCGTGCTTGGCGAACTTCCGCGGACTGGCAAAGACTTGTGCACTCCCTTTGATCAGCGCATCGTCAAGGTCGTGCAGGAACGACTCGGGCACCGGCTGCCGATGCAGTCGCTTCATCTCGGGGCGAGGCAAGAACAAATCGTATTGGCTCGGCGCGCCCGACATGAAGATGAAGATCACCTTCTTCGCGTGAGGCATGAAGTGCGGCCTTCGCGGAGCGAGGGGATTCGTTGCTGTGGCCGCTGGCGCCTCACGGGCGAGCAACTGCGACAGCGCAACCGTCCCCAATCCGCCAGCCGTTTGCTGGAGGAATCGCCGACGGTTCCGAAAAGTAGCCGAAGCACCGAGATTCACGCGATCCCTCCCCGAACACAGGCTAAGCTGACACCCTGGTTGTTGTCCAAGTCGGCCCGAAGGGCCAGGAACATATCAGCCCAGGGCAGAGCGCATCGCCGCCCTGGGTAGGCAATCACCACGTTCACAAGCCCTACAAGGGCGATACAAGGTCGAGCGAGCATGTTGTTTCACCCTTTCAGGGCTCTTCTCCTTCATCCTCATCAAACCCAGGACGGCGCGGCGCTCTGCCCTGGGCTGATATGTTAAGGCCCCTGCGGGGCAACGCGGCCTAGAAGACATCTTGTGTAAAACAACAATGGCTGACGCCTCAGGCTAAATGCTGTTGTTCCCGCGGGATAAATCATCTCAGTTCCTCGTCACGAACTCGTGCAAGTTGAACAAGACGCTGCATAGCGTCGCCCAAGGTTGCTCGGTTTCCGGATCGTCACGCAATTGCTGCAGAAGATTCGTCATGACTGCCATCTCGTTCTCATTCGGCCCGCGAGCCAAGCATAACTCGAATGCATAGACGATCCGCTGCTCATCGTTGCCGTCAACTTCGCGCTGTACACGCTCGGCCAGTGCCGCGGCTCCTTTGAAGAACACGGGATCGTTCAACAATGTTAGTGCTTGCAACGGCGTGTTCGATCGATCGCGGTGAGTACAGACATGGTTCGGATTCGGGGCATCGAAGGTGACGTGCATTGCGAAGGGCGACGTGCGTTGCACCCACGTATAGACGGCTCTCCGATAGCGATCACCACCTTCACTGACTTTCCAGGTGTTATGGTATCCCTGCTCTGAAACGGCATCAGGTTGCGGCGGCTTGACACTCGGTCCGCCAAGGCGTGCGTCCCATAAGCCGCTTGCCCGCAGCACGGAATCCCGGATTTGTTCGGCCGAGAGACGGAGAGGGGATTGCAGATTTGGGATTTGGGATTTCGGATTGGGTTTTGATGTTTGACCGTAGGTCGCCGAAGTCACGATCAACCGATGCATGTGCTTCACATCCCAGCCGCTGCGAATAAATTCGCTGGCCAGCCAATCGAGCAACTCGGGGTGAGTCGGCGGCGTGCCGCGAACTCCGAAGTCGCCAGACGTTTCGACTAGCCCGCGGCCGAAAAACGCTTGCCATATCCGATTGACGACGACTCGCGCGGTGAGAGGGTGCTCGGGCGAAACCAACCAGCGCGCCAACGCTAGCCGGTCGCGTCGCTCTGTCTTCAACGGCGGCAAGAGTCCAGGTGTTCCAGCCGAAACATCTTCGCCGCGATCTCGAAAATCGCCCGCGAGGTAAACGTAAGTCGTACGCGCGTTCTGAGTTTGCATCATCATCGGCGCGCGAGTCACCTTCGGCAGCTTGTCTTTTAGCTCGCGTAGCTTGCCGCTCAACTCGCCGAGCTTCAATTTCTTTGCTTTGGCGCGGTCGAACGTATCGGCTTTGGGCAGGAAGTAGTCGAGCAGACGATCCTTCTGAAGCCGCGACCGCTTCTTCGGATCAAGCATGACGATCTGCCAACCTTCAAGCTGACCTTCGCCGAGCCCACCACCCCAAACGAGCCCAACCAATTCCCATTGCCGATCCCAGAACCAGTCCTGTCCCGGATTGTCGCGAGCCTCAAGCAGCCTTTTCTCCCAGCGACGTTGAAGCTCATCGATCTCCGTCGCAAGTGGTGCGACCAACTCCCGCCGTTTGCGGTGATACTCGGGCAACGCAGCTTCGTACGGCTCGCGCTCATCCGGCAGCGGAGCATCGATGTTAATCTCGTCGGCTGCGTCGAGAAACGCAAAAAACTCGTAAAACTCACGTTGCGAGATGTCGTCGTATTTATGATCGTGACACTGCGCGCAACGGACCGTCAGCCCCATCCAGACCTCGCTGACCATCGACGTCCGATCGAGGATCTGTTTAACGCGAAACTCCTCGGGGTCGGCTCCGCCCTCGCGATTGCTCAACGTCTGGCGAAGGAAGCCCGTCGCCAGCTTCTGTTCAATCGTTGCCTTCGGCAGCAGATCGCCGGCGAGTTGTTGGATCGTGAACTGATCGAATGGCAAGTTGTTGTTCAACGCATCGACCAGCCACGCGCGGTATCTCCACGCCACGGGCCGCAGTTGGTCGGTCAAGTAACCGTCGCTATCAGCATAGTGGCACAGGTCCAACCAAGGCCGCGCCCAATGCTCGCCATAATGGGGCGAGGCGAGCAGTCTCTCGACGAGATTGCGGAATGCGGATTGCGGGTTGCGGATTGAGTCAGCCTCGAACGCAGTGACTTCTTCCGGCGTTGGCGGCAGGCCGATCAAGTCAAGGCTCACTCGCCGGATCAACGTGGCTCGATCAGCTTCGGGAGCCATGTGAAGCCCCTCCGCTTCTAGCTGCTGTGATAGGAAGCGATCGATCGGATTGGCGCACGACTCCGCATCCTCAACCTGCGGCAACGCCGGTCGCGCAATCGGTTGGTATGCCCAATGAGGCTCATCACCGCGTGAGGAGCCCGTCGCCAGTAACGCGATCGCGAGCGCAAGTATCGTTCTTTCGTCGAGCATTCGTGCCATCAATGGGCTCACCAAGTACATGGCTCCGTCCGAGATATCCACGAACGTCATTATCCCGCAAACAGGCCACAAGATGCAAGAATCGCTAGTGAAGATATTACTGCGCAATATGGAATCAACAGCCGGACAGGCGTTATGATAGAGGGATTCCCTCCCTGAAGACTTGCCACCAGCCATGCCACGCGTACTTTCAACGATCTGCCTGTCCGTCCTGCTCTGGGTTCCGTTCGGCCATACGACGCTCGCGGAAGATCCCAAAGACAACCGCGAGCAAGCCGATTACGTCCGCGATATCGAACCGATCTTCAAGCAATACTGCTTCGGTTGCCACGGTCCGAAGAAGCAGGAAAGCGAATTCCGAGTCGATGTCCGTGCGACGTTACTCACGGGCGGTGACCTCGGCGAGCCGGCTGTGGTTCCTGGCAAGAGTGCCGAGAGCAACTTGATCAAGCTCGTTAGCGGAGTCGATCCGGATGCTGTGATGCCACCGGAGGGTGAGCGATTGACGGAGCAGCAGATTGTTTTGTTACGAGCGTGGATCGATGAAGGGGCCAAGATGCCGGAGGGCGAAGTCGCGAAGTTGACGACTGATCATTGGTCGTTCCAGCCGCTGAAGCGACCGGCGCCGCCGAAGTCCGACAGTGCCTGGGCGGTGAATGAGATCGACGCCTTTGTGTTCGCGAAGTTGAGTGATTCGAAACTGCAGCCATCAGCGCAGGCCGAGCCAGCAACTTTGATCCGCCGACTCTACCTAGTCATGCACGGCTTGCCGCCGACTCCCGAACAAGTCGCTGCCTTCAAAGCCGAGTCAATCCACAATCCGCGATCCGCATTCCGCAATCTCGTCGATAACGTTCTCAAGAGCCCACGTTATGGCGAGCGCTGGGCGCAACATTGGCTCGACGTAATTCGCTTCGGCGAGACGCATGGTTTTGAAACGAATCGCGAGCGGCCGAACGCGTGGTATTACCGCGACTACGTCATCCAGTCGCTGAACGAAGACAAACCTTACGACCAGTTCATCAAAGAGCAAATCGCCGGCGATGCGATGGGCGCGGATGCCGCCACAGGATACTTGGTCGCAGGTCCGCATGATCTCGTGAAGGGCCAAGACCCGAACTACCGGCTCGTCCAACGCCAAGACGAACTCGCGGGCATCATCGACACAACGGGTACGACCTTCCTCGGCCTGACACTTGGTTGTTCCCGTTGCCACAATCACAAGTTCGATCCGATCACGCAACGCGACTACTACTCGATCCAAGCTGTCTTCGCCGGTGTGCAGCATGCCGACCGCGAGTTGCCGCGCTCGCAAGATGCGGAAGAGAAGTTCGCGGCGGCGAAGAAACGAGCGGAGACGTTGCAGGCTGAGGTGCGGCAGTGGAGGGCTGACCAGGGATTTCGCCCACCGGTGAGCCACCTGCACAACGTCGAGAAGTTCGCTCCGGTCGAAGCTCGAATTGTGCGCTTCACAATTCACAAGACCAGCAGCAACCAGCCCTGTATCGACGAGTTAGAGATCTTCGCCGGCGATAAGAACGTCGCGCTGGCCGAGCGCGGCGCGAAGGCTCGCTGTTCGAGCGCGCTGCCTGGCTACGAGATTCACAAGCTGGAACACATCAACGACGGCAAGTACGGGAATGGACGAAGCTGGATCTCGAACGAATCGGGAGCTGGCTGGGTCGAGATTGAATTGCCGAAGGTCACGAAGATCGATCGCATCGAATGGGGACGCGATCGCGAAGGCAAGTACTCAGACCGGGTCGCGACGAATTACGTGTTTGATGCCGCCGTTGAGGAGGGGAAGTGGAAACGAATTGCCTCGTCCGACTATCGTCTTCCTTACACGGAAGACGGATCGATCGCGCCGCTCAGTTTCGAGGGAATCACCAAAGATGACGCGCAGGTCGGTAAGAAACTCTTTGACGAGTTGAGAGCCGCTGAAGCGGAACACGACCGTCTTTCGAAGACCTCGACGGTTTACGCTGGCAGCTTCTCACAGCCCGGGCCGACGCATCGGCTCTATCGCGGCGATCCGTTGGCCAAACGCGAAGAAGTCGCGCCGGATGCGTTAGAAGTGATCGGTTCGCTTGGCTTAGAGAAAAACAGCCCCGAACAAGCGCGACGAGTCGCACTCGCCGAGTGGATCGCTGATCCGAAGAATCCGCTGACGGCTCGTGTGATGGTGAACCGCATCTGGCAACATCACTTTGGAACTGGACTGGTCGATACACCAAGCGACTTCGGCAAGAACGGCACGTTGCCGTCTCATCCAGAATTGCTCGACTGGCTGGCCGACGAGTTTGTGCAAAGCGGCTGGTCGGTCAAACACATTCACAGGCTGATCTTACTTTCCAACACCTTTCAGCAAGATAGCGCACCGCAAACGAACGCGATCGCCATCGATGCTGCGTCGCGATTGTTATGGCGATTCCCGCCGCGACGCCTTGAAGCGGAAGCAATTCGCGATTGCATCCTGTCCGTGAGCGGCGCGCTCGACAAACGGATGGGCGGACCGGGCTTCAGTGGCTTCGAAGTCGAGATGGAAAACGTGCGACACTTCTTTCCGAAGACAAAGTTCGGCCCGGAAGACTGGCGGCGGATGGTCTACATGACGAAGGTCAGACAAGAACGCGACGCCATCTTCGGCGCGTTTGATTGCCCCGACCTCAGCCAAGTCATGCCCAAACGAAGCCGCTCGACGACTCCGTTGCAGGCATTGAACCTGTTCAACAGTCACTTCGTGCTTCAACAAGCGGAGCTGTTCGCGAAGCGTCTCGAACGCGAAGCCGAAATCTCTGACGAACAGATCCGACTCGCTTTTTCACTCTGCTTCGGTCGTCAGCCCGATGAACGCGAACTGCACGACGCAGTCGCGGTCGCCAGCGAGTACGGCCTGATTGCGCTGTCGCGTGCGTTGCTAAATGCAAACGAGTTCCTATTCATCCCGTAACTGCAACATCGCGTCCCATGAGCGACACCGGTCGTCAACGCAGCCGCTTTCTGCCGTTCAGCGTTTTGCTCGCGGTGTTGTTAATCCCTGTTTCGATCATGATCGTGGCGAAAGTGCGGCACGACCAGCGCACTCGCACGCTTGCACTAGCACAGGAAGCGTTCTTGCAAGACGTGAGGCAACTCGGCGGGCATGTCGTTCTAGCTCCAGTTGGCCCATCAGACGTCGTCAAGCCGGTGATCGCCATCGATCTTAGTAAAGCGGCAATCACCAGTGAGATCGTTGATCGACTGAGCGAATTAACAACAATCGAACGGCTCAATCTCGACGGAGCAACGCTTGAGAGTGAGCACTACCGCGCCGTTGGCCGGCTAACGACACTTCGCAACTTAGGATTATCATTGAACGAGTCTACGTTTTCGGACGACGGTCTTCCCCTCTCGGAATTGCATCTGTCTGCGTTGTCGATCCGTGGAACGGCGATTACCGACGAAGGTCTGTCGCGTCTAGCAAGCATGACCAGCCTCGCAAGCTTGGACGTTTCCGACACCAAAGCCACTTCGGAAGGCCTGAAGTCGCTGGCCGGACTTACTTCCCTCACCGCTCTGGAGATCGACGACGATTGTGTCAGTCCAGACAGCGTCATCGCTCTTCAATCCTTGAAGTCGTTGCAGGTCCTTCGTATTCACGTGCCTAGCGGCTTGGGACAGCAGACGAAGGATCTTCTGAGCCCACTCGTTCAATCGTGCGCTGTGAAAGCGCAACATCCATCCGGGCAGACTCTCTGGACTGCCGACGCGACTTGGGAGGAGACACTTGCTGGCGTCGTCGAGATTGTTGCGGACGAAGTCGAGTTGAATCCGAAACAAGTCACACAACTGATCGAAGCAATTGGCTCATCCGGCTTCGGTCACAAACAGTCGCGCGTTCTTCCTACATCGAGCAAACCAGCAGGCGATCCGCCGAAGCGCAAACCGATTGAATCTGTCGATGAGTTCCTGCGACGACTTCGCGAACCAGGGCGCCCTAGCCATGAAGTTCTCGCTTTCGCAGTTAACAGCTTCACGAAGAACGATATCCCGAAGCTACTTGAAGCGTTGCGTGCGGAGCCGGATCTTCGGTCTGTCGAATACCTAAATCGATACGGCTCGTACTTGTTGGTTCGAGATGGATGGGAAGACTCGGAGACTCCGAAGGCACTGGACCGAATGTTGAATCACGAGGATCCCCACGTCCGTGGAAGAACTGTCTATGCATTCGACCGATACGGACACCCTTTCGGTAAGGACTGGGCTCCGAGCGAAGCAGCCGTCGAATTCGGTTTGCCTCGGTTGATTCAACTTGCTGACGATCCGGGAGTCTCGGTTCGATTGGCTGTTACCGAAGTCTTGGGCGACCTTGCTCACCATCATCCCAGCCGTGCCGCCGAAGTGATGCCAGTGCTGATTGGGATGCTCGAAAAACGGGAGTACGGATACACGCGTCACGCCATCTCGCGCGTTGCCAAGGCCAACCCAGAGGCAGCAAGAGCGTTTGCTCCGCAGTTTCGGTGCCTGCTGATGATATTGATAAGATCACTGATCCTGCCGGAAATCCAATGATCGCAAACACCGCGTCGGCTGAGCACTGGCAACGCATTGTCGTAACGGAGGCGTTTATCGATGTGGTTCGCGCCGATTCAGAGTTGTCGCACGAAGTCGCTGTCGAATCGCTTCAACAAATCCGTGACGGAAAACCGGCCGGTAGATACCTCCACAATCTCGTGTCCCCAAAGAATCCTCAGACGGTTCGGCTTTTGGTGCGTGAGTTGCTTGAGATTTCTGCTGCCAACAACAACGAAGCAAGGACCGAGCACCTGAGGGAATCGCTGGCATCTGTTGCTAGGGCCATTCGGGATTACCGTGCACCACAAGGCACGTCACCATCGCCCGCAGACGACTAACGCTTGTCTATTTAATCACTGGTCATCCATAGCCTCGCGACCGCCAACGGGCCTATAATGAGTGCAAAGGAGCCACACACGATGAGCACAGAACCTCAACCATCCGCCGACTTTCAACAGATCACCGATCACGCCCTCGCCCTTCCTGTCGATCAGCGAGTCGTACTCCTTCACAAGCTGAACGACAGCATCAACGAAGAAGAGCCGACGCCCGAACATCAAGAACGCGTGATGGAAGTCGTTCGGCAGCGAGCCGAGGAAATGCGTAATGGCACGGCGGAAGAGGTCAGCCATGAAGAAGTGATGGAGTTCCTGAATCGGCCTGCGCAATGCGATTGATCTATCATGCCAAGGCATTCGCCGACATTCGTGATGCCGTTGAGTTCTATGAGGCGGACTCACCATCGGCTGCGGAGAACCTGAAGACAGAGATCAAGCGGAGTCTACGGCTGATTGAAACGAATCCAGAGCGGTTTGCAATCGTTGAAGGCGATGTCCGGCGTTGCCGTGTTCAGCGATTTCCGTTTGATTTGTATTTCACACTCTTCAGTGACCACGCGAAACTTCACGCATTGATCCACCACAGCAGACATCCTGATCACTGGAAACATCGCCTTGACGACATCGACGACTGATCTATCTGGCCAGCACCTGCTCAACCGCCGTTCGTTCCTCAACGACATGGGATATGGCTTGAGCGGCATCGCGCTCGCGCAATTGCTCGGAAGCGAAGGCTTATTGGCTGCGGATAAGAAGCCACTTCGTCCGAAGATCGATTCGGCGAACCCACATGCTCCGCGCGAGCCGCACTTTGCGGCGAAGGCCAAGAACGTGCTGGTGATTTTCTGCGCGGGGGCGTGTAGTCATTTGGATACGTTTGATTACAAGGAAGAACTCGTCAAACGAGATGGCCAGCCACTGCCGGGTGCTGATGATCTGCTGACATTCCAGGGCCAACAAGGCAACTTGACGAAGAGCCCGTGGGAATTCAAGCCGCGTGGCGAGAGTGGCAAGATGGTGTCGGAGCTGGTTCCGCATCTGGGCGAACTCGCGGATGAAATGTGCTTCATTCACTCGCTGACCAGCAAGACGAACACGCACGGTCCCGGCGAGAACTTCATGTCAACGGGCTACACATTGGATGGGTTCCCCAGCATCGGAGCGTGGGTGACTTATGCACTCGGCAGCGAGAGTCAGGATCTGCCGGCATTCGTTGCCATTCCCGATCCCCGAGGCGCGCCGCAGTCGAGCGTGAACAACTGGGGCCCCGGGTTTCTGCCGGCTGCATTTCAAGGGACGGACTTCAACGCAGCCAACCCGATTCGAAATCTCAATCGTCCCGAGGGTATCTCGGCCAAGATAGATATCGCGACACGCGACTTCTTGAGACGCCTGAACGCCCGCCATCTCGAACGCTTTCCCGGCGACACCGAACTCGCCGCGCGGATCTCCAGCTACGAGTTGGCTGCGCGGATGCAGTTGAGCGTTCCTGAGGTGAGCAACATCTCGACGGAACCCGAACACATCTTGAAGATGTACGGGGCGGATGACACCGGGAACGACTTGAAAGCTGCGTTCGCTCGCAACTGTATTCTCGCTCGCCGCTTACTTGAGAAGGGCGTTCGCTGCGTGCAACTCTTCAACGGCTCCTATCAAACCGGTGGCGAAGGCACCAGCAACTGGGACGGGCATAAAGTCTTGCACGAGCAGTACAGCAAACACGGCCCGGTGCTTGATCAGCCGGCGGCAGCGCTGATCAAAGACCTCAAACAGCGCGGCTTGCTGAATGAAACTCTTGTCGTTTGGTGTACCGAGTTCGGTCGCATGCCGACGTTCCAAAAGGGAGCCAGCGGGCGCGATCACGATCCATCAGGCTTCACCGGTTGGCTGGCCGGCGCAGGCGTGAAGGCTCCGTTCACTTACGGCGCGACCGATGAATTCGGTTACAAGGCCGCCGAGAACATCAGCACCATCTACGACTTCCACGCCACGATCCTACACCTGCTCGGTCTCGACCACGAGCGGCTCTCCTTCTATCACAACGGCATCGAACGGCGGCTGACCGATGTGCATGGTCACGTGATCGAAGAACTGTTGGCCTGATCTCCTCACCGCGATGCGTGTCGAGGTCCACGAGGCGAGCGGATTCGAGTGGGCGAAGTCGCAGACAGGCCAATGCCGTTCGGCGAGTGCGGCAGTTCCATCAAGCTTGCATCTCCGATCACCACCGGCCCGACGATCCCGCCCTCGAACCATGACCGCTGCACGCGAATCGCAATTACGTTATCAACTTCCGGAGCTAATAACGCTCCTCGCGGAATCGCGTAGTAACGGCACATCCACGGTGCGTTCACAAATCGTCTGCCGATTCGTCCTTCGCCGCCTATCTGCACGCCGTTGGCGTCGCGTTAAACGGGGGAGCTAAAATTGCACGCGGCACGGAACTTGCCTAGAATGATCCCCCACCTAACTGGCGAACCCAGCCTGAGGCTCTTCCGCCACGCAAAGTACCAAACCTGGAGGCTGCTATGTTTTGGGAATGGTTTGTCGAAACGTTACGCACCGCGATCTTCGCGTCTTCGCAAGTTTGTGGCGGCAACATCGCAGGCGGCATTCTGATCGTGTCTGTCTGCGTGCGGCTGGCACTGTTTCCGTTGACGCTTTGGCTGGCGAAGATGTCAGCGCGGCGTCAAGCAGTGCTGACGAAAATGAAACCGGAACTCAATCGGCTCCGCAAGCGCTTTCAAGATCGACCAGAACGACTTGCCGAGGAAACACAGCGACTATTTCAACGAGAGGGCACAAGTCCGCTGCCGCTAGCAGGTTGTCTCGGGGGAGTTGCTCAGATGCCGGTCTTCTTGGGTCTGTTCTCGGCAGTTCGGAAGTGTGCGGCGTTTGGAGGGAAGTTCTTCTGGGTGCAAAACATTGCCAAACCGGACGCGATCCTGGCGTTACTTGTTGCTGCTACGACTTGCGGAGCGGTCGCGGTGACAAGGACTACTCCGGAGCAAAACAAAGCCCTGTTACTGCTATTGCCGGCGGTAATGACGGTCGTTGCGTTGTGGCAACTGTCGGCCGGAGTCGCCTTGTATTGGGGTGTATCAAGCCTATTCAGCCTGCTGCAAGCAACGATCGTTCGGCGAACGGAGCCGGCGGCATAGACGTGAAGGCTTGATTTGCGACAGGATAGGCGCGTGCCGGCCCGCCGTCGAATTTTTCCAAGAAACCGTCTGCGGACTCGTGCCGTCTTTCTTGTGTCGGCCTAACTGACTTGCGCGGCTGGGCCACTTCTTTCCACTTTCCAAAAACCTGTGTTCAATCCCGGATCGCCGTGTGCGCGGGCAGAAGAAGGACGACCGTTTGATGAAGGGCTTGATGACCCATACGTCGTTACTCGGGTTAGCGCTAGTCGCAGCATCGCTCGGCCTTCCGCTCCACACGGAAACAACAAGTCATTCGCAAAGTGCCGTGTTGCCAGCTCGCGATGGCCACCCAGATTCTGTGCGGCTCGGCGGCGTCGTACCGCCACTCGATCTGTCGAGCTACCCATCTCGCGACCCGAATTGGCAGAGCCCACGCGCCCGTAGCGAGCCGCACGGACATGAATCCTGCGCATCGGGGTGTGCAGTCAGTCATCATCCCACGCCACGCCTTACCAAAGACCGATCCCGGGCGTTGCTTGCCGAGTATCAGCAAGAACCATTCGACCAGGAAAGCGAATCGCTCGACGCACTGTTGTACTTTGGTGCGCAAATATGCTTCCAATTGCGAAACGACTCGCTCCGCGATCTGCTCGACGCAGATCATCTCACGTATCTCGAACACGAACTGTCACGTGACCGAGCGATTGTGTCGATTCGCTTGCTCGATCAAGACGGAAAGGTGCGAGCGGAATTGCCGGCGACCGGAGTTCCGCAACACGTGCGGCAAGTTTTCGAGTGCGATGTCTACGACTTACAGCCGCTCGTCTGCAGCGGCACCGTCAAACGAGTGGGTAAGAACCACATCTGGCAACGTTTGTGAATGGAAGGCCGCCACTGTGTGGCCGGACCGTGGTTCACGGTTCATGAAATCGGCGGTGATTGGAAAACACTCGACACGATCTGGATCAGCAACGGAAACGAAACTTGTAAAGCACGCGTTCAAGTACGCGTTGACTTGGAGAAAGCGAAAAATGACATCTAAACGAAACGTTCTTATCACCGTTGCGCTGGCATGCTTATCTGTCTGCCACACACCTGCCAAGGCCGACCCCTGCGGGATGGTTCCACCGATTTACTTCAATACGAGAACCGTTCCGATTACACGAGTCGGCTTGCAGAAGACGTATGTCTTTTACAAAGACGGGCTCGAAACGCTGGTGATCCGGCCTGGTTTCGAGGGCAAAGTGGAAGAGTTCGGGATGCTGATTCCTTTCCCCACGCCGCCCGCGATCCGCAAGGTTCCCGACGATGTCTTCCCGCATATCGCGGCCGCAATTGATCCGCCTAAAGTCGTGATCGATTTGCGTTGGCAGATGCGCGGCCGCTTTAGGCGTTTTAGTCTTTGGGCAGACCGGTCAGACAAGCTCAGCGTTCAGGCAACTGAGGCTGCGGAGGACGAAGTTCGAGTGATTCGCGAGGAAGCGGTTGGTATGTACGAAGTCGTGGTGCTCGACGCGGGGAGTGCCAAGGCGTTGAAACGCTGGATGGACGACCACGAGTATCGTTATCCCGAGGGGATGGACGAAGCGTGTGATGACTATGTCGAAGCGGGTTGGTGTTTCGTGGCCGTTCGCACACAGGTCGGCCACAAGAGTAAAGTCGATCCCAAACCGGGTCAGAAAGATGTTGATACAAAGCTCGCTCCTAACGCATCCTTCGATGGACATGTTCAAGCGATGGGTTTCCGCTTTCGCAGTGACGAGTTGGTCGTGCCGATGCGGCTATCGACGTTTAACGAAGGTGATCTGCACAACGTGGTCTATCTGTTGACTGATCGGCCCAGTCGGATCAATCACGTTCCGGAGAGGTATGTTGTGCGGCAGATAGAAGGGGCAGAACTGCTACAGAATGTTACAGGCCCGCTACCGCTGCGAATTCTCGGAGGAACAGTCGAGAACATCTTGCAACCGCAACGCGACTCGCTCAAGGTCCAACGCAACGCGGAGCCGCACAACGGTTTCGCGCGTGAGCTGTTCGCGAGTGATCTCACTTGTGCGAATGAAGTTCGCTTGACGAACGGCTACGAGGAGACAGAGAAAGAGTTGCTGCGAATCGGTGAGTTGCTGAACATGCGGGGGCCAGGAATTGACGTGTTACATCGACAAGTGCTTCAGGAGGAGCGGAGGAAATCGACAGAGACCGCACTTGCCACATTGGAAGACATGACGTTAACGGTGATTGACGGCGACTTCCCTCGTGATGTCTTGTCTCGAGACAACATCACGTTCAGCAAGCATCAGATGCCGAAGAGTCGCAACACAGCGGCGGCGTATGATGCGAGACTGTTCGGGCCGGCTCCGCAGCAGGAAGGCACCGTTGTTCGCGAGAGCATTGCGGCCGTTATGGAAGGCAAGGCATTGCCGAGCAGTATCGCCACGCTTCGCGGAATCAATCGACTGATGGATACCGAAGTGGGCGAACCGGCCAGGTTCATGTGGATACCGATCGTACTGGTCGGAGCCATTGTGATTGTCGGTGTACGGCACAGATGGGCGCGAGGTACGTGGCTGATGCTTCTCGCCGGCTTGCTGATCATAAGCGTGTTCGCCGGCACGGGTCGAGCCGATGTGGCGGTAAAGAGTTCTGACTTCGTCGAGAACTCCTTAAAGCAATTCCAACAGACGAGCACGCGTGAGGAAGCGATCACCAATCTGCGAGAACTCGGCGAACCGATGCTGGACGGGCTGGTCCGCCGAGCTCGGGAGCACGAAGAAATGACTCAGCGCGGTTGGGCACTGGCTTGCCTCGGCGAGTTGGGCGGTGAAGGTGCCGTTCGTCGGCTGCATGAGATAGCCAAGGATAGTTCGCTACCACAACTCGTTCGTAGTTGGTGCATCGCCGCTTTATATAAGCAAGCCACGAGCGTCGAGCAGTTGGTCGGCTATGCCAACGCCCCGATGCCGTTGGGAAACAATGAAGTGCACCGTCCGTTCCAGATCCGTTTGTCAGAGCTGCTGAGCGAGGAAGAGTCTACGGATCTGAGCTCGTTGCTGGAGTTGTCGAGTTCGTATCCGTTTCTGAATACGACGGTGATTCCGTCACTTCGGGCTCACGGAGCGAAGGCGCTCGTTCGGGAGCTGCTCACCAACTCCGACATGCAGGTTCGCAGCCAGGCGGCGGCCGTACTCGGTGCGATCGGAACAACGGCCGAAGACCAAGCGAACATTGTAAGACTGGTAATCGACTCGCTTGCGTTCGACGGCGACCGCGAGACCGTTCCTTGGCACGGCGGCCCGCTCTTCATTCCCGGCATTGCTTGGAAAGCGGAAGACGCTCGGCACGCCATCGAGCACCTGCTGAGTTGGTGGATGTGGTGGGAGCGGCGAGAGTTGCAGGGAGAGATCAACGTCGTTGTGAACAACCTTTCGGTCTTCTCGCAAGCGGCGGGTGTCACGCACCATGGACAGACACTCGATCCTTGGTTGTTCGACTTGGGACGTAGGATCGGCACCGAGGACTTGGAGCGACAGATCCAAGCAACTGGAGCGGTGAACAAGCAACACATCACTGACCAGTTGAGAGCGATCGACTCAGCTTCAGGCAGCGCGAAGATCAAGCTGAATAGCGAATGGAAAGACGTTCGCGTCGTACAACAGAAGGAGCAACGAACGGAGGTCGTCCACCTGGAACTATGCAGCCGCTTCAAACAGTGGCTGCCGACGGGGCAAGTCGCGGTAATACTCCCGGACGTCGAAGGCCTCAAGAAGGCGTCGGTCGGAGGTAAGTATCGTGAGTTGTTGCATGTTGTCCGATCCGAAAAGGACTTCGACGGTTATGGTGCGTTTAAGGACAGCGGTTACTGGGGCGGCACTTCTTATGCCGGGTATCAGAATCTGAATCCAGGTCATTGGGTGTACGTATTTCCGAACTGGTACGTATGGAAGACGAAGTAAGCTACGCGCCGATCGTTTCGCCTTGAGATCGACATCGTTTCTCTGTATCGATGTCGCTGCGTTCGATCTATCGCGGGCCTCTCGAAGGCTGGATTAGCGGGCTTACAGAGGCTATCTGCTGTGTGAGCCGGCGCGTTACATTTTGTGTGTCGAACGACAGTCGGCCATAGAAGGCGGCAAGAGTTGTCTTTAGTTGGAAGGCGAGCGATCTGCTCACGCTGCTCCACACGTGCGAACGGGCGCGCAATGCACTAAGATATTGCCGAACTTGGTGAGTCCGCCTCTGCCAGCTTCACAGTTGTCAGCCGCAGATGCACGCAACTTCGTTGAACAGAGCAACCAAAATGACGTTACTTCGGCACCTTGCTATTCGTTGCCGGGATATGGAACACGCGCGCAGCTTTTACGAGGCCGCGTTTGGCTGGGAATTCATCGGCTATCGGCCCAGCGGCCAGGGGCTCGACTTCAGCGACGGTGTCAACAACATCACGCTACTGCAACAACCCGAGGGCATGGAGCGGCCGTACATCGAAGAAGGAAACGAGTACATCCACTTCGGTGTGATCGTCGATGATCTCGAAGCCTGCTGGAATCGCTGTCGCGAATGGGGAGCCGAGATCTCCAAGGGAGATGTCAAAGATCGAACCGAAACCGATCAAGAGACTTCGCCGGAGCGTTCTTTCAAAGTGCTTGACCCCGACGGCAATGTGATTGATGTCACCGCTAACAAGGAAGAGTGGCGAGGTGTCTCGCTCAAGCAACCTTAGCGTTCGTGGGCAACACAAGCTTTACAACAACCAACCACAAGCGAGACACGATGTCTGAAGCGATCCATAAACCTGCGATCTCATTGAGCGGCCGCTATATCATCCTGGTCGTCGCGTTCTTAGGCTGGGCTTTTGCCGGCGTTCATATGTCGATCGTCAGTATCGTTATGCGCGTCGCAGTGGCTGACCTGCTGCCGGCGGGTACGGCAGAAGGCGTCATCGGCCAATGGTTCGGCTGGCTGGTCTGCGCGTTTCTGCTCGGTGCGGCGACAGGTGGCTACCTGTTTGGCATCGTGGGAGACCGCTTCGGCCGAGCGAAAGCCATGGCGGCCAGCATTCTGTGCTATTCTGTCTTTTCCGGTGCGACTTATTTCGCAGATAGCCCGGTCATCCTCCTGCTACTTCGGTTCCTAACGTGCATGGGCATCGGTGGGATGTGGCCCAATGGGATCGCTCTGATTGCCGAAGCATGGCCGAACGTGTCGCGCCCGATTCTGGCGGGAGTGATGGGGACCGCCGCGAATGTCGGAATCCTTTGCTTTGCCGTGGTGACGACGTTTCGGCATGTGACGGGCGACGACTGGCGATGGACGATGATCGTCGGAGCGTCGCCGATCGTGCTGGCGTTCATTTCGATGATCTTCGTGCCGGAGTCTCCTAAATGGCTCGGCTTGCAGGCCGGCAAGGACAAGTCGAAAGGCGATACGGCCGACAAGGTTGGTCTCGGCGAGATCTTCAAACCACCGCTTCTCAAGACAACGATCATCGGCATCCTGCTGGGGACGATCCCGCTTTTCGGTGGCTGGGGAGTTAGCAACTGGGGACAGGCTTGGGCCAGCGAAGCTGGCGACAAGGCTAGGGCTGCGACACAGTCGGCAGATGCCGAGGCTAAACCAGCCGCGAAGGCGGACCCCGCCTTGAAGTCTCGTGCCACGATCTATCGATCGATGATGGGATCCGTCACGAGTCTGCTCGGCGGCGCGATCGCTTCGTTCGTCGGGAGAAAGCTCAGCTATGGAGTTCTGTGTGCGTGCGCCCTCGTGTGTACTCAATTTCTTTTCCGCATCGACGACCCAGCGAACAAGGATGTCTTCTTTTCGCTAAACCTGGGCTTCTTCTCGTGGGAGCCGACCGAGTTTCTATTCTGGATGGGAGCGCTCGGCTTCTTCAGCGGCTTCTTCTTCGGCTGGCTGCCGTTGTTTCTGCCCGAACTGTTCCCGACTCGCGTGCGGTCCACGGGAGCTGGAGTCAGCTTCAATTGGGGCCGCATTCTGACAGCGATTGGCGTGCTGGTTTCGGCAGCTCTGCTGAAGGATCTGTTCAAGGGCGAGTACGCTCGGGTCGGTCAGATCACCGGTTTGATATACGCGGTGGGACTGCTCGTCATTTTCTTCGCGCCGGACACGAGCCAGAATTCGTTGGAAGAGTAAGAGTCGTGGCCACCTGCGGTCCGACATCACGTGACGAGCTTCAACAGCTCTCCTTCTCCGACGAAGACTGCCAAGGAGACAAGCTCGAACATCAGGGGTGAATCGTCGTCACTGAAAACGTCAAGCAACCTTCTCAACTCATCTGGTACGCAGGACCCTTTGATTTCGACGTGATTCACTGAATCGCCTCGATCGTAAAGGTTGCCGTCGAGTTGCCAAGCGACGGGTGAATCACTGTCTGATACCCAAACGAAAGATCCATCCGGTTCAAAGTGCAACCTCGGAAATGATTCCAGTTGATCCGCCGCTTGATCGAATGTCACCGGCAATGGAGTTGATTGGAGAGCCGAGGGAACAACAAGCGTTTGGAGATCGATATGGCCTACCGAGAGTTTTGCGGTGTCTAAGGACGCATTCGGGAAGCCATGCACAATGATGTGGAACGCCTTCAATGTGCCACCACGGATCAATCGGATATCGGCTTCGTCGATTTGTCCAGCCAAGCGAGGTAACCTTCGCTGCCAGCGACGATTGGCAGTGCGATAATCTCGGGTTCGTCATAGGAATGCAGGTCGCGAATCGCTTGTTCAACCTCGCGAAACAGTTCGCTACGGGTCTTGATCGCGCATACCCATTCCTGTGACTTCTCGACCTCGCCCCTCCAGCGGTACGTGCTCTCGATCGGGCCGCGGATCTGAACACAGGCCGCCAGTCGCTTTGCGACGAGAGAGGCCGCGATTCGCTTCGCGTCGGCTTGGTCCGGCACAGTTGTCATCACTTGGATTGCGTCCGTCATGCCTTCCAACCTCCGAAGCCTCTTCACGAGTGAGAGGGTGATAAGGCTTCAAGTCACCGCCTATGTCTCACTCGTAGCAGTCTCGTTCGCGTAAAAGCTCGCCGCGACCTGCTCAGCGTGAAATAGCAGCCAATCAAGTCTGGTGTAAACGGCATGTCCAGCCAGATGCTGGCCAATATGTCCTTCGGACGGTCCGTAGTCTACCAGAAGCGTCTGGCCTTCGTCATGAGCCCGGATGCCGGCCCGCAATCGTTCAAGCAAGTCACGCTTGCGGACTCCAGCCTGCAAGAGGCGGTCCAGCCGAATGTCCGCCAACCAAGCTCGCCAGGCCCACGCGGCCGGCGTAAAGTTCGTACCGGCGATGGCAAGCTGCTGGATGTAGTCCCCGTATCGAGCGTGCAGCAGGTCGTCCCAATCGGGCGGAAACGCAGCACGATCCGTGGGTAGATCCTCGATTGGCTTGTGATTCACGAAGTGCAGGAGTTTCGTCTCGTCTCCGACGTTCCAACCGTAACGGATCGGGGTGCCGAGTGTGACGTAGTCGTATTGAATGTCCTGGAGCATGTGCCTCTCGCACTTGAGCAACTCCTGCACGCGCGGCCAGGCCGGCATATCGACTTTACCTGCGACCGGCCAGCGATAATAAGAGCGAGCTGCCCGAAAGAAACGGTCCAGCGCCGAATGATCCGCACCAATCAAGTTCGTCAACAGTGCTAGAACGTTGCCGCCATGACTGTGTCCCCAAAAGAGCGCTCGACCGCCGCGAAGTTCCTCGTGCGAAGCAAGTTCATCGGCCAGCCTCACCGCGCCGTCGCAGCGACCAATGTGGTGGTTCTCGCTCGACCAGTGAAACAGACGGACAGGAATGACGGCCTCAAGGCCGGTGTTGATCGCGTCGGCGAACGTATCGGCGTACTCACGCGTGAAGTTGCCCGCGTCCTTCGCGATGGCATCGAGCAACTGCTTCTGCAATCGCTTGAGAGGTTCGGCGGCCTTCTGAGAGACCCTTGCGACTTCGCGTAGCAGCCCGAAGGCATCGGCACCAACGAACGTGCCGTGAAGCAGATAGATAGCTCGCACGTCGGCTTGACGAAACGCCTCGCCAACAGCCGCCATTCGAGACCGGAACGCTTCAGAAGGAGCCGCCGGAGGGCGATCGGGTGTGAGTAGGCGAACGTCGGAAGTGGGGAGCTCGGACCGGTACTTTTGATGCTGGAATCGATTGTTCCGCGGCATGGGACCGTCCCGAGTCAACACGATGAGTCGCTACTTCGCCAGCCGTCGCCAGTGTGCCGCTCCAGGTCTCGAACGGGCGACCACCGCGCTCGTCGCCGTGGTAGAACGACAGCATCGACAAACATTCCGTCGGGATGAATTCGTACTCGCTCGACGTCCAGCGTGTCTGTCGCAGCACTCGCCGCCAAGTACCCGAGTTGAAGTACATCTGGTTCAGAACATAGCCGTCGGCATAGCTGGCGTCCAGCGGGATGCTCTCCGCCAGATGCGTGTGCCCGTAAACGATGTTGCGTGCTCGTCGATTGCGGAAGTCCGGCTCGGAGATCGCATGCTGGCAATACGATTCACCTTCCGATCCCCGCAACGATTGCAACCAGTTGTTAATCTTCTCCGCCCAACCGATCGAAACCCGCTTACTGAACTTCAGCGCTCGGTCCATTCCATCCACGATGTCGAAGGGGCTCCAGGAATCGTGTTCGCGGACGATCGGCAATTGCAGCAGCTCGTCTGCCAAGCCGTCCCACGTCCGCCTGATTTCCTTGCGGATCGCTGGGCGAACAGCGGAACGCGCAAGCAAGCCTTCCAGCCAAACCGGCGCGAGCAACAACGGACGAATGTGATCGAGCTGTTGGATTCCGTGAAGCACTGCGGGTGGCAGGTCGTTACCAAGCTGTTGTTGAATCGCCACGGTAAATCGCGTCAGCAAATTGATGGCGATGGCGTCGCCCAAACTGGCGATATCACGATCTTCGCTGAAGTTAATCGGATCAAAGATGTCTCCATGGCGAGCAACGACTCGATGGCGTCGAAGTACCGCCAGAAGCTCGTCGGATTCGTATGGATCGTGGGGGAACGGCGCGTTGTGAATGTTCGCCAGCCCGAGCTGATGCGCGACTTTATGCCGAATCATATCGTACCTTGGACCAGGCAGATGCAATGGCCAATCGTGATTGCCGACCATGTAGAAAGTCCGCACGGCGATCGGTAAGCCTTCCGCGTTCATAGCGGGCTCACCCATCTGCGTTGGCGGCGGCAGTTGCAACACGGCGTCCGTCGAAAGCGAGCTAAGGACTTGGCAGGCCGCTTGGTTTTGGTGAAGAACCTGATCGACAAAGCGACTAATGGCGTCGGCGGTTTCCGGAGCGGCGGGATCATCCCACGGGCGCTGGTCCGTGCGGAGCCACTCTCTAGTCCTGACCAAGTCCAGAATATCGCCTAGTAAGACGATGTCGATTTGTTCGATCGGTCGATAGCGTCCGTCTGCCCGCCAAGACGCTCGAAAGGCCGTTTCGTGCAGCCTTTCGGCAAAGATCTCGAATGCCCCTGCGTCCATTGGCGAGCTGGTCGTCTGATCGTTCAGGTGTAGGTCACTGACGATGACTAGCATTGCAACTTCCTCGATGCCCAATTGAAACCGGTAACGCGTGTCAGAATCCTAGCGCCCTCCTCGTTATCGGACCGCCAACGTGAGGAACATGAGGATTATGCCGGAACCGCGGAATCGATCGGTCGTCCGTGCTAGCGGTCGGGTCGCGACACGTTGAAACACGCTGGAGCCAAGCCGTGAGTTCTCGGGTCGGAGTTGCTAGAATATCGCATCTGGATGGATTAGCGGCATCGTGTCAGCGTCGTTGGGAATCGTCGGGCTTGTTAGCAGGCATCTCCTTCACTTCCCGGCTATCTCACCACAATATCCGCCTCGTGTACGTAAAGAACTAACGGAGTAACAGCGATGGACTCCTCAAGCAATGCAACAGAGTCGCTAAATCGGATTCAACGCCGCGTGCTTTGGTTGGCCGTTCAACAGATCCAGCACGCCAACACCGGCCGGCCTAAGTCCGATCAGATGAAAGTCGGCGGGCATCAAGCGTCGTGTGCTTCGGTCGTCACCATCATGACGACGTTGTTCTTTCGTTTCATGCGGTCCGGTGATTTGATTTCGGTCAAGCCGCATGCGTCTCCGGTTTTGCATGCGATTCAGTATCTACTCGGCAATCTCGACGCATCGTACTTGAAACGACTGAGAGATTGCGGCGGACTTCAAGCCTACCCCAGCCGCACGAAGGATCCTGATCAGGTTGATTTCTCGACCGGTTCCGTTGGTCTGGGTGCTGTCGCGCCGAACTTCGCCGGCGTTGTCGATACCTACTTGCGCACGCACCAGCTTGGCATGTCAGATGTCAATCGCCGCTTTATCAGCCTGGTTGGCGATGCGGAGTTGGACGAAGGATCGGTGTGGGAGGCGATCGCGGAACCGGCGATGGCGGGCGTTAACGACGTGCTGTGGATTGTGGATCTCAATCGACAGAGCTTGGATCGAGTGATTCCCGGCATTCGTGTGCGCTGCTGGAGGGAAATGTTCGCGGCGAATGGTTGGGATGTGATCGATGCTAAGTATGGCCGGCTCATGCAAGCGGCGTTCGACGAACCAAATGGTGAGCTTCTGCGAATCTGTGTTGATGAGTTATCCAACGATGCCTTCCAGCGACTGCTACGTCTGCAACCGTCCGACTTGCGTGAATGGCTACCCAGAAAAAGCCGCTATCCTCAGGAGCTTCGCCGGTTGCTTGATCGCTGGGACGACGCGCAGTTACACGACCTGTTCTGGAACCTTGGCGGCCACGACATCGAAGAACTAGAAGCGGCTCTAGCGAAAACCACTCGACAGCCAGGACCGAGTGTGATCTTTGCCTACACGCTGAAAGGTTGGAAGCTTCCATCCGTCGGACACGCCCAGAATCACTCGGTCTTGTTGAGTGACGAACAGATGGAATCGCTTCGCTCCGATCTGGAGATTCCCGTGGAAGAAACGTGGTCGGGGTTTTCTCTCGACAGCGCGGAACGCGAGCAGTGCGAACAAGTGTCTCGGCGGTTGTTCGGCGGCAGTCCCAAAGCCGTGCCAGCCGCGGTCAAGATCCCCAACGAGCTATCAACAACCTATCAGAGTTTGCGGTCCACGCAGCAAACGTTTGGCACGATCCTCAGCACACTCGCGCGTGAGTGTCCCGAGTTAGTGCGGCGGGTCGTCACGGTCAGCCCAGATGTCGCTAGTTCGACGAATCTAGGAGGCTGGATCAACAAGCATGAAGTCTGGCGACTCACAGAACAGGAAGAGCTGCCGGAAAACACATCACCTGGGATTCTTCAATGGACCGAATCGACTCGGGGCCAGCACATTGAATTAGGAATTTCCGAGAACAACTTGTTCCTCATGTTGGGACAGCTTGGATTATCGCACGAACTCTTCGGGCAACTGTTGTTTCCAATCGGCACTCTTTACGATCCGTTCATCCGACGTGGCCTTGATGCTTTGTTCTACAGCGTTTACTCCGGTGCCAAGTTCATCGCGGTCGGAACTCCTTCTGGAGTGACGCTGGCCAGCGAAGGTGGTGCGCACCAGTCGTTGATGACACCATCCATCGGCACGGAGTTACCCGACGTGGTGTCGTACGAACCCTGTTTCGCACAAGAACTTGAGTGGATCATGATGGATTCGCTCGCTCGCATCCAGAGGCGCGGGACGTCAAGCTATTTGCGACTGACAACGAAGCGAATCGACCAGGCCTTGTTTCCCGATTGCACCGACCCAACTCAGCGAGAGCAGTTGCGTACTCAAGTCCTGGCGGGTGCCTACCGGTTGCATGACTGCCGCGATCAAGCGGGGTATGAGCCTGACCAAAACGTGGTGCATCTGTTCGCTTGCGGTGCGATGGTGCCGGAGGCTCTGGCGGCTCAACGCTTATTGAGCGAAGAAGGCATCTTCGTCAACGTCTTCAATGTGACGGGACCAGGACCGCTTTATTCAAGCTTCCAGCAGGCATCCCATGCGGCAGTGGATGGCATGGTCTCTGAAAGCAACGTGTTTGACCAACTCGTTCCGACGGATGACCGGGAAGCACCAGTTGTGACGTTAACAGACGCTCATCCACACTCGCTGGCCTGGATCGGCAGCGCATTGGGAACACGGGTTCTGCCGCTAGGCGTCGTCGAGTTTGGCCAGTCGGGCAGCCTCGACCAGATCTACCGCAAGCACCAGATCGACCGCGACAGCATCGTTGCCGCATGTCTCGCGGCGTTGAAATCCACGACGCCTGACCATCGAACCGGCGACGCGCGTGACTAAGAACGATCGTCCGTGCTGAACAGACCCATGAAATCACGAACGGGCATCGAATCGAGTTGTTCCGGCTGATCGAATGCACGCAGTACGTCTTCGCATTGCTTGTCGGCAAACCTGCTGGCGAGATTTGTCTCGAACTTTTCCTTCAGCAGCGGGAGCCCTTCGTCGCGCCGGCGCCGGTGACCGATTGGGTGTTCGACTTCGATCCGCGGTGTCTCCGTTCCATCGTTAAAGAACACCTGCACGGCGTTCGCGATTGAACGCTTTTCGGAGTCAAGGTAATCGCATGAGTACTGAACGTCTTCGACCACAACCATCACTTGCCGCAAGCGATCGAGACGAGGATCCCGAGCGGCTTCGTCTTCGTAGTGATCAGCGCTAAGCACTCCGTGAATCAGTCCGACGGCAACCATATACTGCAGGCAATGGTCTCGGTCGGCGGGATTCGTTAACGCTCCCGTCTTGTCGATTATGCGAATGGCTGGCTCCTGGGTCTCGATGCGAATGCGTTCGATCGAATCCAGTCGGTCCCTTACCAGTGGATGCAGTTGGATCGCCGCTTCAACGGCGGTTTGCGCATGGAATTCCGCGGGAAACGAAATCTTGAATAAGACGTTCTCCATGACGTAGCTGCCCAGAGACTGAGCAAGTTCGATCACGTGACCGTCCAAGTGAACAGCCGAGAATCCCCACCGGGGGGCGCTCAAAGCCGTCGCGTAGCCCATTTCGCCGGTCAATGTCATGAGGGCTAAGCGCACGCCTCGGCTGGTGGCGTCGCCTGCCGCCCAACTTTTGCGCGAGCCGGTGTTCGCATCATGTCGGTAAGTCCGCAACGCTCCACCATCAAGCCACGCCTGCGACACTGCGTTGCGAATCTGTTCCTGCGAGCCGCCAAGCAAACGCGTGGCAACGGCTGCGCTGGCAAGGCGAACGAGGAAGACATGATCCAGCCCGATGCGATTGAAGGCATGATTCAACGCCAAGACGCCTTGGATCTCGTGTGCTTTGATCATCACAGTCAGCACGTCGCGCATGACCGTCGGCTTGCCAAGCAGGCGGCTTTGATAATCCGCGCAGGAAAGGATCGCACCGAGGTTGTCCGAGGGGTGTCCCCATTCAGCGGCCAGCCACGTGTCGTTGTAGTCGAGCCATCGGATCGTGCAGCCGATGTTGAAAGCCGCGGTAACTGGGTCCAATTCGTAAGCCGTTCCCGGCACACGAACGCCTCCCGCCATCTCCGCGCCCGGTACGACAGGACCAAGCAGCTTCGTACATGCGGGATAGTTCAGTGCCAGTAGCGCGCATCCCAAGCTGTCCATCAGACACCAGCGAGCCGTGTCATAGGCCAGCGTGCTTTCGATCGTATGATTCGCCACATAATCGGCGATGTCGGCCAGCACGGGATCTGGTTGTCGGTCTGTCATCAGTAACCTGCGGTCTTGCCATTCTGAGGATTGCCGTTTCTCTGCGGCCTTTGCGTCTCCGCGTTTCTACCTCCTCTTCTTTTAACGCAGAGGCGCGGAGACCGCAGAGAATGGCGAATGTGCGTGTAACGAATCAACCACGCTGTCCGATCGAAACGTACGCCCGCGGTGCCGGTCCGATGTAGTCGGCGCTGGGACGAATCAGCTTGTTATTCTCTCGCTGCTCGAAGACGTGGGCCGCCCAACCGGTGATGCGGGAACAAACAAAGATCGGTGTGAACAACGAAGTGGGGATCCCCATAAAGTGATAAGCCGACGCGCTGAAGAAGTCGAGGTTGGGAAAGAGCTTCTTCTGGTCCCACATGACTTGCTCAATCCGCTCCGAGACCGGATAGAGTTGCCTGTCACCCACGGATTCAGCCAACTTGCCAGCCCAAGCTTTGATGATGTCGGAGCGAGGATCGCAAGTACGATAGACACGGTGGCCGAATCCCATCACGAGTTCTCTCTTGGCAAGAGCTTCGAGCAATCCCTGTTCGGCTTCGTCAGGTGTCTCGTATCGCCCGATCAAATCCATCGCCGCCTCGTTCGCGCCGCCGTGCAGCGGACCTCGCAATGTTCCGATCGCGGCAGTGATGCCGGAGTAGAAGTCGGAGAGCGTTGCGGTGGCAACGCGGGCCGCGAACGTTGACGCGTTGAACTCATGCTCCGCATAGAGAATTAGTGACACATCCATCGCGCGTTCGTGTATTTCGGTCGGCGGCTTGCCATGCAGCAGTGTCAGAAAGTGGGTGGCAATCGACGGCGCGTCGATTTTGGTCTCGATTCGCTCTCCGCCGCGATGAAAGCGATACCAGTAAAGCAGCATCGACGGAAACGTGGCGAGCAGTCGCTCCGTAATCGCCACCTGTTCGTCGAATCTTGGCTCAGGTTCGAGGCAGCCGAGCATCGAGCAGCCAGTCCGCAGCACATCCATCGGAGCGGCCGTACCCGGGATGTTTTCCAGCACGAGCTTCAACTCAGCCGGCAACCCGCGACGTTCGTTCAGTCGCGCGCGAAAGCTATCGAGATCACTCTGCGTCGGCAGATCGTCGTGCAGCAGCAGCCACGCGACTTCGTCGAAACAGGCGTGCTCCGCGAGATCCTCAATCGAATAGCCTCGATACGAAAGGCCGACGCCTTCCTTACCGACCGTGGCTATAGATGTCGTTCCAGCCGTTACGCCGGCCAGTCCACCTGATGTCTTGGGTTTGTCACTGCTCATCTTCGCTCTCCAATAACTTGTCAATGCGTTGTTCATGACCGTGGTAATCGAGAATCTCGTACAACTCCTCGCGTGTTTGCATAAGATCGAGCACACCTTGCTGCGTCCCCTGCTCTCGCACCTCCTGATAGACGCGCCGCGCCGCGGCGTTCATCGCACGGAAAGCGGAGAGCGGATATAGCACGAGCCGAACACCGGCCGAACGCATCTCATCGACTGTGAACAAAGGCGTGCGGCCGAACTCCGTCAAGTTAGCCAGAACCGGCACCGAGACCACGCTCGTAAACTGGTGGAATTGATCAAGATCGGTAAGGGCTTCGGCAAAGATCATGTCTGCACCAGCTTCGGCATAAGCTGCAGCACGATCGATGGCACCTGGCAGGCCTTCATTGGCCGCCGCGTCTGTGCGAGCCATGATGACAAAGTCGTCCTCCGTTCGTGCTTCCGAAGCCGCCTTCACACGAGCTTTCATTTCCACCGCCGATACCAAAGTCTTACCGGGCCGGTGGCCGCAGCGTTTGGAAGACACCTGATCTTCGATCTGCATGCCCGCGGCTCCGGCACAAATCATTTCGGACGCTGTCTTAGCGATCGACGAAGTATCTCCCCAGCCGGTATCGACATCGACTAACAGCGGTAGGTCAGTCGCCGCTGTGATTCGCCGCACGTCCTCCAGCACATTCTCTCGCGACGTCATTCCCAGATCGGGCAATCCATACGAAGCGTTTGCCACACCCGCCCCGGAGAGATAGATCGCTCGGAACCTAGTCTGCTCGGCGAGTTTGGCCGTCAGCGCGTTGATCGTTCCGACGACCTGCAGCGGCCGCTCGTCTTCGACGGCATCACGAAGTCGCGAACCGGGGCAATCGGCGAGAGCCATGGAATCGTCCTTGATCGAGGTCGCAGAAGTCAAAATGTGCAGACTCGCTGAACGTGATCCTAAGCTACGTGAAACACTCTTGAAAGCGCCTGCCTCACTGTGGACCAGCGTTTGCCATTAACGGGTCGCAGCGCAAGATGACAGCTTTCGGAAAATCGACCCCCGGAGCTTGCATACCTCTTCGGATCTCGATTTGCCCCGTTCTCTATCGCGACCGAAGACTTGCTCAGGATACGATCAGGATTGAGTGCAACGTCCCTGCAGTACCTCCAATAGGCTGGTCGCGCGCGAGTAGCCTGGAAGCGCTTCGCTGGCGTCAGGCAATCGAGCGCCTCCCGCCAAATGTCTCACGGGGCGATTCTCTAGCATCGATTTTCACGTTCCTTGCCCTGAATCCTCCTAACACATTTGACAGCATTGACTTTGTGTCTCATGATCGCTCGGTGAACGCTCCCAATAATCGCGGTGTTCCAACGAATTAACTCTTGACTGCAAAACAACCTAATCGAGCGAGATCACAAGATGACAACGATCTTTCTGACATGCGCTGTCGTTGGTGGAACGATACTCTTGTTCCAGTTTGTTTTGACATTTGCCGGGTTCGGTGATGGCGGTCTTGATGGTACCGGCGATCTTCCCGATTCCGTCGAGCTCAACGTGGACTTCGACGCCGTGGATGGCGACCTCGATGTCGGTGATCCACACGGATCTTCCGACTTGTTCGGAGTGCTCTCCTTCCGCACCATCACCGCGGCGCTCACGTTCTTCGGATTCGCTGGCATGGCTGCCCAAACTGGCGGGCTAATCGTTCCGGTGCAACTAACGATCGCGATCGCCGCGGGGCTGGGAGCGATGTACTCGGTCTATTACTTGATGCGAAGCATCTACCGGCTTGGCCAAAGCGGCAACTTGCGGATAACCAACACCATCGGTAAGACCGCCACAGTCTACATCCCAATCGCGGTAGATGGACAGGGCAAGGTCCAAGTCAAGGTACAGGATCGTCTAGAGGAGTTCGCCGCGGTGAACGCCAGCGATCACGCGCTCGCAACGGGTGCTAAGGTTGTGGTAGTTGGTGTGGTCTCTGGGAACACGCTGAGAGTCGAACCTTTCCCCGAACCTGCTCAAGTAGAAGCGTAGTACTGTCGCGAGCCGTCTGCTGGACACACATTATCGGAGGTTTCTCAATGTTCCAATCGACATTACTTGGCCAGTTCGAGCTAAACCACTGGCTCACCTGGGTCGCCGGCGGAACGGTCCTTGCGCTTATCATCGGCGTGATGATGTTGATGGTCGTAGCGAGGTTCTATAAACGCTGTCCTAGCAACCGCGTCTTGGTCATCTACGGACGCACAGGTAAGGGCAAGGCGTCCAGGACGATCCATGGAGGTGCAGCTTTCGTTGTGCCACTCCTGCAAGACTACCAGTACCTAAGCCTGGAACCGATTCAAATCGAAGTGCCGCTGCGTGGCGCTTTGTCATCGGAGAATATTCGTGTCAACGTGCCGAGTGTCTTCACGGTCGCGATCGATACGAAGCCGGAAGTGATGCAAAACGCAGCGATCCGTTTACTCGGCTTGCCAGTCAATGAGATTCGCAAGCAAGCCGAAGAAATCATCTTTGGTCAGTTGCGTCAAGTGATCGCGTCGATGGGAATCGAAGAGATTAACCGCGACCGCGACACTTTCCTGAATCATATTCAGACTTCGCTGGAACCTGAGTTGAGCAAGATTGGTTTGCAACTGATCAACGTGAACATCACCGACATCACGGACGAGTCGGGCTACATCGACGCGATCGGCCAGAAAGCAGCTTCGCAGGCCATTCAAGAAGCTCGTGGTGACGTAGCCGACAACGAGAAGATGGGTGAAACTCGCGTCGCTGGTGCTGAACGTGACAAGTCGATCCAAGTTGCAAACGCTCGACGTGACCAGTCGATTGGTACTCGCGAAGCCGAACGCGACAAGGCCGTTCGCGTAGCTGAGTTGGAAAAGGAACAGACGATTGGCGAGAAAGAAGCCTCGTTTGAGCGAGAATCTCAAGTCAAAGACGCCGAACGCGAGATGCGTGTCCGTGTGGCAGATGCCGACGCGACTGCAATCGAGGGCGAGAACTATGCTCAAGCCAAAGTTGCCGCTTCGCAAGCCGAACTCGCCGTCAAAAGGGCGGAAGCGTATGAGATCGGTGAAGGAAAGAAGCGCGAAGCCGAAGCGGCTGTCTTGGAAGTTCAGAACCTCGCGATGGCGAAAGCCGCTTTGGCGGAAGCCGAACGCATCGAGGCCGAACAGCGAGCCCAATTGGAAGCGACCGCCAAGGCTGAGAAGGCGAAGACGATCGTCGATGCCGAAGCCGAAGCCGAACAGGTTCGCATCGGTGCTTTGGCCGAGGCCGACGCGATCTTCGCGAAGCTGGACGCGGAAGCTCGCGGTCAGTTCGAGATCCTGGCCAAGAAGGGCCAAGGTCTGCAGCAGATTGTCAACGCCTGCGGTGGCTCGAAGGAAGCCTTCCAGATGTTGATGCTGGAGCATCTCGACAACTTGGCCGAAGCGTCCTCGAAGGCGATCTCGAACATCAAGTTCGACAAGATCGTTGTCTGGGAGAATGGTGGCAAGAACGGTCGCACGAACACCGCCGACTTCATCAGTGGCATGGCGAAGACCCTGCCACCCATGATGCAAGTCATGAAGGATATTGGCGGCGTCGAGTTGCCTGAGTCGCTGATCCGGTTCGCGGGTGATGCGGGCGGCGGTGACAAGAACGAAACGAACGGCGAAGCTGTTAGCGAAACGCCAAACGTCTGATCAAGACGAGTTCTAGTCGAAGAAAAAACCATGCGGCGTTGCTGGTGGAATACACTGGCAACGCCGTTATCTTGCGCCGGCGACGGGTCGGCAGCAGCACTCCGGTAGTCAATCGTCAGGGCTGCAGTGTAGGGTATGCATCTGTCCTTCCAAACGATGCCAGGACGTGTCTTAGTTGGACAGCGCCACTTTGAGGCCTGATAACATCTGCAAAGTCCTATAATCAAATCGTTTAACTCGTAGCCGTAGGCGAGGCAGCATGGCGGCGTCACCTCGGCTACGGGTTAAACGACTGATGGAAAGCGGCTTATGCATGCTAGCCTCAATCAAAGCGGCGCTGTCCAACTAGCCAGAGAAATAGTCAACCATCCCCGAAAGAGATCTACTTGGGACACGTCGTCGAGCACATTCACGAGCATCTTTTCTTCTATTACCTTGCATTCGTGCCGCTGCTGGGAATTGCCGCGCAATGGCTGGCGTGGCATTTGCGATTGCCCTCGATTCTGCTGCTGCTCGGCTTCGGAGTAGCGCTTGGCTCGGTGGTGAACCCAGACGAGTTGCTGGCTGAATTGGCCCACGCTGATTCAGCGGCCTCCGTCGGTCCGCAGATCCTATTTCCGATCGTATCGCTGTCCGTTGCGGTAATTCTGTTCGAAGGCGGGCTGACGCTGCGCTTCGCGGAATTAAAGGAAGCTGGCTCGGTCGTGCTACGGCTTGTTACGTTAAGCGCGCTTGTCAGTTGGGTGTTGACCGGCGTTGCAGCATCGCTTTGTTTGGGGTTGGATGCGCGGCTTGCGGCTTTGATCGGGGCCATTCTCGTGGTGACGGGACCCACGGTCGTCGCGCCGATGCTGCGACAGATCCAGCCTTCGCGAAAGCTTGCTTCCATCGTGAAGTGGGAAGGAATTGTGATCGACCCGATCGGAGCAGTGCTGGCGGTCCTCGTCTTCGAATTCGTCTTTGCGGAAGGTGGGCAGGCGACCGCCGCTTCGACGGCTTTGTTGTTGCTGAAGACCGCGGCGATCGGCGGCGTGTTGGGAGTCGTTACGGCGAGCCTGCTGGTGCAGTGTGTGAAGCGTTACTGGATTCCCGACTTCCTGCATGGTGTCGTGTTCCTCACGGTCGCGCTGGGCATCTTTGCACTCTCAAACTTGCTGCAGGAAGAATCGGGATTGGTCACGGTCACGGTGCTGGGAATCGCTTTAGCCAATCAAAAGAGCATCTCTATTCATCATGTCTTGGAGTTCAAGGAACATCTGCGAGTCTTCCTGATCTCTTGTTTGTTTATCGTGTTAGGATCGCGAATCGATCCGTTCGACGTTTACCAACTGGGCATCGGAGGCGTGGTGTTTCTGGCCGTGATGATTGTCGCCGTTCGTCCCGCTTCGGTCTTCCTAGCTTCGATCGGTGGCAAGCTGTCGATTCGAGAGCGGACCTTCCTAGCCTGTCTTGCGCCCCGAGGAATCGTGGCCGCAGCCGTATCGTCGGTCTTTGCATTGAAGTTGGCGGCATCGGCGGGAGAAACGGCTGGGACCGCACTTGCCGAGCAGGCTACGACGCTGGTGCCGATTACGTTCTTGGTGATTGTCGGTACCGTGTTTGTTTACGGTTTCTTCGCCGCTCCGATTGCGAAACGTCTACGTCTCTCGGACCCGAATCCTCAAGGAATCCTCTTCGCCGGCGCGGAGCCGTGGATTCGTGAGATCGCGCTGCAGATCCAAAGAGAGGGCTTTCAAGTCCTGCTCGTCGATACCAACTATGCCAATGTGGCGGCAGCAAACATGAGCGGGCTGCCGGCGGAATGCGCCAGCATCCTCTCGGAGCACGTTCGCGACGAGCTTGATTTGGCGGGCATTGGCCGCTTGCTCGCGCTCACACCTAACGACGAAGTCAACTCGATGGCGGTCCGCGAGTTTGCCCATCTGTTCGGTCGAGCCAACGTCTATCAACTCACTCCCTGGGACGATCGGTCAGGTCGTCGTACTTCGATCTCCGAACATTTACGAGGCCGCTTGCTGTTCGCCGAAGACTTGCATCACGACGAGTTGGCTCAGCACGTTGGCTGCGACCGACAGTTGAAAGGGACGAAGTTAACCAACGAGTTTACGTACGATGATTTCCGCGAGCGGTATGGCGATTCGGCCATCGTGTTATTCACGATCGACGAAGCGAAGAAACTCTCCGTCCGGACGCCGGATCAGACCGAGGCACCACAACCCGGCCAAATCGTGCTTGCATTGATCGATTCGGTCGATGAGTAGAATCGCCGGTGGTGGTGGTTCCAACTGCCGGCGCGTGAATTGACGGTGTTCGGTAACAAAACTAAGATGAACCGCTCGCTCGGCGTCTCGTGTCTGCCCGATTGATGTCTGAATTGCTCTATGGATCCGCTTCACCTCTGCATCGTGTTGGCACCTCTGTCGGTGTACTTGCTCTTGCTGGGGGTGATCAATCTCTCTCGCCGCCCGCTGGTTACCAATGGAGCACGTGACGCAGCGGCACTTGGCGTCGGCATCTCGGGATTGATCGTCGTTGGGCCGATGGAGTTGTTTTTGCCGGAGGCGACAGTCTGGCGTTTGGGTGCCTTGGCTTGGTTATTGCTGCTTGCCTTTTATGGTATGTGCCTGACGTTACTCGTCTTGCTGATGCGGCCACGGCTGGTGATCTATAACATTCGTACCGATCAGGTCCGTCCACTTTTGGCTGATTTGGTCAGCCAACTCGATAGCACATCGCGCTGGGCGGGTGAGTGTCTGATCATGCCAGGCCTCGGTGTTCAGCTTCACGTAGAAGCATCGGCCGCGATGAGAAACACTCAACTCGTCGCCGCGGGACCGCATCAAAGTTACGAAGGGTGGTACAAGCTCGAACGCGCACTGACGGCTGAATTGCGAGGCATTAAGTGTGCCCGCAATCCGTACGGGTTCAGTCTGGTGTTCTTTGCCGTCTTTATGATTGCCTCGATGACGTTCTGGTTAGTCAACGATGCCGACACGGTCGCTCATTCTCTCCGCGAAATGCTGCGGTTATAGGCTTCTGTCGCAAGCAGACCGGCGGCATTGAGCGGATTCGAACCGAATCCCCTATACTGTTCACGCGGATGCAGGATCTCAGCCTCAAGGATTCGGGAGACGCAAGATGAACCTCAGTGACCAACTCCGTAATCTTCTTGTGATGGCTTCCGCGGACGGCAATATGACGGAGCGCGAGATCAGATTCTTGACAGATCGCGCGAAGAATTGGTCGATTCCCGAGGAGGAGTTCGCGGCAGCGATTCGTTACGCGATTTCAAGCGATGCTCCAGGATTTGCTGCGGATGATGGCGGCCGACGGAGACTTGGCGGATGTCGAAAAGGAACTGTTCGCCAGCGCCTCAGTGAAGATGGGCTTCTCGAACGACGAATTGAAAGAGATCATCGATTCCGTGCTCTAGGCCGGGTATCATGGGACGCAACTGTCAGTAATCTCTCGCCTTGCTGAGTTGCCATGAAATCCTCGGTCCACCTAGTTGTTTTCTGCCTGTCGTTTTCTCTTGCTCGGGCCGGCACGCTACATGCCCAGCCGGAAGACGATGAGTTTCAACCCGGCTTGATCGGCACTTACTCGGCCGGTGACGAATCGTTCGCGCGGCTTGACCGACAGATCGCGTTTGACTGGAACCAAGAGAAGCCAGATCGTCGCATTGTCAGCTCAAAGTTCGATGTGCGGTGGGATGGGAACCTCATGTCCCAAGCAAAGGGCGAGTATCGTTTGCACCTTTACCTTGCGGGACGCGCGACAGTCGAGTTGGATGGCAAAGTCGTCATCGATGCAGACGCCGCCGAGCCAGCGTGGCACCGGTCGGAACCACTAAGGCTCTCGTTCGCCTTCCATCCATTGAAAGTTCGCTACAGCCGGACATCCGACGCGAGCGTCGTTAAGCTCTTCTGGTCCGGACCACAATTCCAACTCGAACCAGTCGGCAGTCGCTGGCTGTTCCACGATTCGACCGCGAAGGTTGAAGACACGTTCGAACGCGGGGAACTGCTTGTCCGCGGTCTTCGTTGTGCTGGCTGCCATTCGATTGGCGGGATCGACGAGACCCTGCTCGCCCCATCGCTCGAGCGAGTTGCCGGCAACTTGCATCGCGAGTGGCTTGTCGCTTGGCTAGCAGACGAGATCAAGGTTCCGGTGGGCACGATGCGCCGCATGCCTCATTTCGAATTGGGCCATGTGGAGGCGCAGGCACTGGCCGCGTTTCTGATCGATCAGTCCAAGCCAACAGAACGCATCAAAATCGACAAGAAGAAGATCGACCGGAAAGCGGGGGAAGAGCTCTTGTTGACCCTCGGTTGTCTTGCGTGCCACCAAGTCGGATCGCTCGGCAATGCGGACCTCTTCAGCGGTGGAGACCTGACCAATATCGCTGCGAAGCGTCCCGCGAACTTCTTCCAACAGTGGCTTAGCAAGCCGGAGACGCTCAATCGCCAGCATCGCATGCCGATCTTCGACCTGTCCAAAGAGGAGCTTCGCAATCTCTCCGCTCACTTGGCAACGCTCGGCAAAGCGCCGGAGAAGCAAGAGGTCTTAACGAGCAAAGCACAACGAGAACACGGGCGGCGATTGTTCGAGCAGCATCGGTGTGCAAGTTGTCATGAGACAGCGGTTGATGTCAGCACGGTGAAGCGAATTGCTCTGCGTGACGCGAAGGATTGGAGCGAGTCATGTTTGTCGGCTACCGATCGCTCAAGGCAGCGCCCCGTCTTTCGGCTGGCTAAGGAAGATCGAATAGCGATTGAGCAAGCTGTCGCGGTCCTAGCTTCGATCGGCGAGGATAGCGAACCGCCGAAGCCGACGGGTCGGCAGTTGCTGGCGGAACACAACTGTCTCGCCTGCCATCAACGCGGCGATTCCACGGGACTTGCCGAGCGATTACCGCAAGTCGCGGAAGCTCACTCGCAACTGGCGTCGCTGTTACCGGCGATGACACCTCCTCCGTTGATCGGTGTCGGAGACAAACTGCACGAAGAGTCGCTTCAGCAGGCGATTCAGCGCAAATCGTTGTATCGCGATTATCTTCGCGTCCGCATGCCAAAGTTCCGTTTGACCGACGAACAACTGCGAACGCTCGTCGGGCACTTCATCGAAGCCGATCGCATTCCTGATTCCGAAGAAGAGCCTCAGTTGGCGACAACCGATCCGTTGGTATTGCATTCCGTTGGCAAGAGGCTCGTAACAACCAACGGATTCGGATGCACGAGTTGCCATCAGGTTGGCACTGTACAGCCGACGAAAGCCCCGCTAAACGCCCGCGGGCCGACGCTGTCGATGCTTAGTAAGCGAATTCGCCGTGCGTGGTTCGACCGCTTTGTGAGGAACCCGTTGCGAGTCATCCCGCGGATGGAGATGCCGTCCCTCCAGGTCGCTGTAAAAGGCGCGTTGAATGATGATCTTGAAACACAACTGACCGCCGTCTGGGACGTGCTCAATACGGAAGGCTTTGAGCCGCCGCTGCCGGACCCCGTGCGCATCATCCGGCGATCAGGGATTGCCGAACGGAACGAACGAGCCGTTGTTGTCACGGATGTGATTCGCCTCAACAAGGACAAGATCCTCAAGCCACTGTTGATTGGCTTGCCGAACCGTCAGAATTTCCTGTTCGATCTCGAGCGAGCTGCGTTGGTTCGGTGGTCGCTGGGAGACGTCGCCAATCAGCAGACCGAAGGCAAGACTTGGTTCTGGGAAGTTGCCGACAACGAACTGGGCTCGGCGACCGATGGGATAACGTTCGCAAGAGGTTCGCCGTTCAGCCCTACTCCGAAGGGCCAGTTTCTAACGGAGTTTGACGAACTTTCGCACATCAATGGCGGCATTCGATTCACTTATCGACTGACGGCAGGGACCGAACAAATTCGAGTGGCGGAATCGTACCGCGCGGTATCAAGCACCGTCAGCAAACGGATTGTCGAGATGTCTCGAATCCCTTCGGGGCTGACCGTTCTCTTGTCGGTGTTGCAACCCGGCAAGACTAATAATGGGAAGGGCCAGCCGCTCGGCAGAGTCGAACAGAGCGAGCCTGAGGGAACCCGTTTGGGCTCTCAAGTTCAGTTGTCCAGAGATCGAGACGGAATGGCTCGCGTCGTATTTCGCTACACGGTGGGTGTACCGGTCGATTTGTTTCCGACCGTCGGACCAACTCCGCCTCTACCGTCGCCGGTAACATTGAACGCTGTTCCCGGCTTCGAAACGGTTCGGCTTCCGCTCCGCGACGAGTTTATGCCGACGGCATTCGCCTGGAAGCCGGACGGAACACTTATCCTCGCGTCGTTAAAGGGTCGCATCTGGACAATTCGAGACACGGATGACGATGGGTTGGAGGATGAACAACGTGCCATCTCGGACGAGTTGGCTGCGCCTTACGGACTCGCGGCTAGCGACAACCACATCGACGTCGTCAACAAGTACGGCTTACTACGTCTGTTCGATGAAGACGGCGATAGTCACGTCGAACGAATGACGACGATCGCGTCGGGCTGGGGGCATACGACCGACTATCACGATTGGGCAGTCGGGCTCCCGCAAGATGCCGACGGGAACTACTACATGGCTTTACCATGTCAGCAAGACAAACGAAATAAGGTCGCGGCGAATCTGCGAGGTAGCGTGCTCAAGCTCGTCCCGCGCGAACCGACGGAAGATGATCCGCGACTGTTCGCGATCGAGACGCTAACGGGAGGCCATCGGTTCCCGATGGGCATCGCTCGTAACCGTGCGGGAGAGATGTTCGTCACGGACAACCAAGGCAATTACAACCCGTTCAACGAACTCAACCACATCGTCCCCGGCAAGCGATTCGGATTCATCAACGTGGTTGATCGCACACCGGATTTCAAACCGCCGCTGACGCCGCCGGCAATCGACATCCCGCATCCTTGGACGCGCAGCGTGAACGGGATCTGTTTCCTCGAAACGCCAACCGGCGGCGACCAGAAGCGCGACCGAGCATTCGGCCCATTCGAAGGCCATTTGATCGGCTGCGAATACGATACGCGACGGCTGATCCGCATGAGTCTGCAGAAGGTGGGCGATACCTACCAGGGAGCTGCCTATGCATTTAGTTACGACGCGCCGACCAGTGGCCCGCCTTTCTTGGGACCGTTGGTATGCGCGGTCTCTCCGCAAGGCGATCTGTATGTCGGCGGCATCCGCGATAGTGGTTGGGGCGGTGCGAACAACATTGGCGAGATCGTGCGTCTGCGTCCCGACTTCGACAGGCTACCTTGCGGGATCAGCGAGGTCCGCGCAACCGCTGACGGATTCACGATCGACTTTACATCGCCTATCCACCGCGAAAACGCCAGTAAGCTTGAGAGCTATGCAGTCTCTTCGTACACACGCATTTCAACGCCTGCCTACGGTGGAGACGATCACGATCGCAGGCAAGAGAAGTTGAAAGCCGTCACGGTGAGCGAAGATGCTCGCCGCGCGACCATCACGCTTGGCGAGATGAGAGCAGGATTCGTGTATGAACTGCGTCTGAAGAATCTCGCTCGCGGTAGAGCCGAACTCTTCCCGGCGGAAGCGCACTACACGCTAAGAGTTGTGCCGGAATAGCTCGGAACGACGTTCTGTATCTAAGCTCACGCGTCACCGCGCGACCTGTCGCATCTAACGGGCACAACTACCTTCCGGTGCTAGAACCGACCACCACTTGCAGGTCGCCGTCTTCCACCGCCTTAGTTAAGGATGCTCGACTGTCATCTCGCTAACGCTGAGGCGACTGGATCCCTGTTTCCGCTGAACCAAGGCAAAACATGCTCACAGTCGGTACCGCCTAGATCCGACTTGTGAAGATGAACAGCGGGAACGTTTTGTCCGGGCCATGAAGACGATGATCGACGTACGCCACACGAACATCGTGCAACTGTACAACGCAGGCAAGAACGGGCCGTACTGTTGGGCGGCGATGGAGTTCATCGACGGGGAAGACCTGACCAAAGTCATCAATCGGATTGGTATCGAAGGAATGCTGGGCTGGCGCGAAGTTTATCGAGTGGCAGTGCATACGTTCGCCGCATGCCCAGCGGCTCTAATTCGAGTGCGTGTGGCTTCGTCATGTGCTTCACTTCCTACTTACCGGAGAACGCTATATCGTCGGGGCGCTCTGGTGGGTCTATGACGTCATGGAACCTGCGCGGTTTCGGCGGTATCCTGGTTCGCATGTGTGACATCAGATGCATGCTGTTTAAGACCGAACACGGCAACTGCCGAACGGCTGTTGCACTTGACATACCATGAGCCGGACCGGATAGGTAAGGATGAAGAAGATGCCAACACGACGGACGTTCTTGAAGCGATCATGGCAAGGAGCAACGGGAGTATCCTTGGCGGCGATGGGTTTGTATTGTAACGCCGAAGATGAAAAGAAGGGGCAGCCGCTCGAAGTGATCGACTGTCACACTCACTTCTATGATCCTACGCGGCCCGAGGGCATTCCCTGGCCGCGCAAAGGGTCTCCACTCTATCGGCAAGTGTTGCCCAAGCACTTGCGGGCGCTGCCACATGCACAGAAGGTCACCGGGACGGTCATTGTCGAGGCTAGCAGCCGGCTCGAAGACAACCAGTGGCTGTTGGACATCGCCGAAGACGATCCGTTCGTTGTTGGCATCGTCGGGCATCTCAAGCCCGGACAGAAAGAGTTCGCAGGACATGTCCGACGCTTCTCTCGCTCTAAACTGTTCCGCGGGATCCGCGTCGGCCAAGGTTTGGTTGAGGGTCTTCTAGAGTCTGACAACCTCGCCGACTTCAAGCTCCTCCAGGAGCATGACCTCGAACTGGATGTGAACGGCGGTCCGACTATGCCGGCGGTTGTCGGACGCTTAGCGGAGCGGTTGCCAGAGTTGCGGATTGTCGTGAACCACATCGGTAACGTTCGCATCGACAAGAATCCCCCGCCGGCGGACTGGGCAAAGGCGATCCAGGCTTCCGCCGGACACGAAAACGTGTTCTGCAAGGCCTCCGCACTGGTCGAGGGCGCTTCGCGGGGCGGTGGGAAGGCGCCAACCGACGTTTCCTTTTATCGCCCCTACCTGGATGTTGTTTCGGATGCGTTCGGCGACGACCGGTTGATCTACGGCAGCGACTGGCCGGTATCCGAGCGCGCCGCCGACTACAAGACGCAACAGCAGATCGTGCTCGACTACGTCAAAGATCGCGGCGCGGAGACGCTGAGGAAGTTCTTTTCGATCAATTCAAAGAAGGCGTACAAGTGGGTGGAACGCGAAGGGCGCCTCACTTGAATGCCCGTTTGTTTTTGCGCGAGCTACGGAACGAGATCTTAGGACGAGATCGGGTGGAGGTGAAGTCTTACGTCGGTGGACTGGTGAAATTCTTCCAACGCAAAGCGGCGTAGATCGCATCGCGTGCCGCCCAGCGCGCGACGCGCGTCTGTTGAACATCGCGGCGATGCATCGACCACGTCCGACCAAAGTCATTTGGGAATCGGCTGGCCTAGAAGCAGAGCCCGAACAAACCGTACTGGTGGCGAGCCGAACGAGAGAGCTTGGTCATGGTAACGCTTGAGCGTGAAGTCTGGCCCCCATGCTGTTTCCGATGCGGATCGCATGTCGCGGTGCTCTTGAAATCCCACAAAGTAAGTTGAGAGCTGCGTTGCGGTGAGTCTCGCGCGCGTCCACTTGGCGTCCGCTTCTCGTTCTTCCTGAAACGTACTCTCGGTCATCAGTTTCATCGCATCTTCACGCTGAAGGCCGTCCACGTGTATCGCTTGATCGAGCAGCGCATTCGCGATCGAGCGGAGATACCACTTCAGCATGATCAGACGCATCAGCGGATCGTTCTTCAAGAACCCTTCGTCGCACATCATCAGCTCGGCATAGTTGGCCCAACCTTCGACAAAAGCACCGGATGACAAAAGCGATCGCAACTGCCCCGGATATCGATTGGCGTGAGCTAATTGCAAGAAGTGCCCAGGCATTGCCTCGTGGATGGTCAAGTTGTGAACGGACCGAATGTTGTATTCACGCAAGAACGAACTGCACTGTTCATCGGTCCAATCTGCCGGCAATGGCGCGACGGCGTAAAAGGTCTTCTGGCCGTCCTCCAACGGGCCGGGCGAATCGCAGTAGGCAAACGACACTCCGCGCTTAAACTCGGGCATCAAAATGATATCGAGAGAGTCGGGCGGAATCGTAACGAGGTCCTTCTCGTGGATGAAGGCCCTAGCAATTTCCAAGGAACGCTCGGCGGTCTCAACAATCTCATCACGGCCCGGCGCGTCAGTGTAGGCCAACTCCAGTGCTGCCTCGATCGTCGCTTGCTGTTGCTGACGTGAAGGACTCCTCGGCCGATCACTCTGGGACTCTCGCTTGTTGAGGAGTGTGCGAGCGATGTCGTACATTTCGGCGCGGACACGGATCAGTTCGCTGGCCGCACGATCGTGAATCTGTTGGCGCGTGAAATCGGACTGGAGGGTTAGTTCGAGTTTCTCGTCGTACAACTTCTTGCCCAAACGAAAATCGCCGCCTGCTGCGGGAAGCAATTCGGATTCGAGCCAGTTCTGATGGTCGTTAATGGCGTCCGTCGCAGACTCCATGGCCTTGGCGAGTCGTCGCTGCTGCTTGGGCGGCAGTTTTTCAAGGTGAGGTTGCACCATATTCTTCAGTATGCTCAGCGCGCCTCGATTCTGTTTGATAGCTGTCTCCGCATGCACCTTTGGAACGCGTGCTGGTTCAAGCGTTTCTCGGATCTGAGCGTAGAGGCGCGGCAACTGTTGGAGTCGCGCCTCCACGTTTGCTAGTCGCGCTTCGACCGGTGCGAAGTCGCGTGCGACAAGGTTGTAAATCGAGCCGCCCGCCAGCCGCGTATAGATCAGTGGGTTCCAAGCCCACTCCTGCAGTTGGTCGAGATGCCAAAGACGGCGACGAAGATCGTGTCGCAATCACTGATAATCGACTTGGTTGGCGCGGGCCAGTTGGTTGGGATCGATCTGATCAAGATCGCCCAATAATCCGTTGTAGAACGTACGTTCGCGGTTGCGAGCAGCGGCGCTCACCTCATCCAGTTGGTCGTCAAACCGATGATCGCCAAGGGCCGTGGCACCAACCGGGGAAAGTGAAGGTGACTCGTTAACAAATCGCTGCGCCAACGTCTGGAACTTGTCGTCCATTGTCGCACTCAGTGCCCGTGACGCGATTCCGGAGTGCGGATATCTGGAGACTGTCTCCCACGCCAGTTTCTGAAGGATCGCGTGCTGCTCGTCGGTGATGCCCATGAATTCCGGCTTCAATCCTTCAGGGCTGGCTTGATAGATCACCGCGTAGTTGCAGTAGGCAGCCAGTGCCTGCACGTGCGGGCCGACGTGCCCAATCGGATCCCTGAAGAGAGCTGATTGAGAGATCACGCCCGGAAACATACCGTCCACGACCATCGCCCTCAGCTTGACAACGGCGTCACCGACGGGAACGAGGAAGACGGCCCAGCGATTGTGTTTCTGGTTGAGGTCATCAGCCTGAGCTTCGAGCTTCTTTCGCCACAGATCGACAGCAGCCTGCAGGTCGGCGATCTTCATGCTGTTGCGTTGAGAGTTGTCGCGGATGCGTTTCTCGGGTGATTCAACATCAAACGGATACCATGAAACCTGCACGAGCAGGCGGAGCTTTGGATTGTGCTTCAGCCCCAACTCCGTGAAGTTCGTGATGCCGCGATCCGGCACCGTGAGGTGGGACGCCATCGTAAAGACATCGACTTCGCCTGTCGCCAGTGCAGGCTTGGCCTTGTTCTTTCCGTCTGCCAGATCCCAGTGCTGATAAACACGCGAACCACCAATGCCCTGCGTCCCGACTAGTTTGTGCCCCTTGATGCCGGCTGCGTCTACAATCCGCTCGACGTGTTTCGGCACAAACATGTGGAAGCTGTGCCCGGTGTAGAACACTCGCAATCCGGCAGGTGGCGACACCTGGTCATTCGCAACGGAAAGTTGCCGGTCCGCTGTGAAAAGCAAGACGCAGATGTAGATCAGCACGGTCATGGCACGACGGTGAACTCGATTCAGTTTGCACATGTTCATTCTCCAGCCTCGAAGACAAGGGCGGGCAGGCCGTCCTTATTGAACAGGTTTGCCCACCGTCGATTCTGAGCCCAGGCGTAACGGACGCGAGTCGGAGTTAGCACGTCGTCTGACCAGACAACAACCGTGTCGCCAACAATGCGGGCCTCCGCCCAGTGCCACTGGCCGTTGGGACCGGCCACAGCGAAACCGTGCAGTTTGGCAGCGTGTGCAGCGGTGAGTCCCTGGCCGGCGTGGATAAACGTAACGACGACCTGTTTGCCGTCGATCGTGTGGGACTTGTAGGTCGGCCCATAAGCCTGCGCGCCGGTCTTGTAGATCTGACTCAGCGCGATCTCCGCAGCTCGATTTCCGTAGCCCCACTTGTTCGTCGGGTGAATGCCCGACCCAAGATCGCTCGCCGGAACCATCCAGGCGTTCGCGTTGTCCTGCATCAGGCGGACGTACAGAAAACGCTGTTTGCCCGAGCCGCTCCGGGTGATGTCGGGCAGATTCGCGGCGAATGGATCGCCGTTCCGAGTGATCGGACTATCGTTCGAGAAGGCAGAGCCACCGCCGCTCGGCTTCTGGACGAAGAGGAAAGGAAACTCGCCTTGGCCCCACGCTTCCCGCCAACCTCGAATCAACTCACTCATCATCGTGTGCTGGCCAACACCAACGACACCAGTGCCAGACTCGCCCTGATCCCAGAGCACGCCGCGAAGGCGATACCCAGCCACAGGTTCGATGAATCGCTCGTAGAGCCTACCGATCTTACCTCGGGTGGACTCACCCGGCCCACTCGGTGGAGCCGGCTTCCGTCCTTTCGGTTTCTCACCTTTGGCTTTTGCGGCAGCCACTCGTTTTTCCCAGACGGCGAATCTGGCTTCGTACTGTCGCATAGCCGCAGCACGGTTATAGGACTTGCCGAACGCAGCGACATCGGCTTTGCACTTCTCGCTGCTCGCGTAGGTTGCCGGCGGAATCCAGGAACCCGAGGGTGTGCCACCGACCGCGCCGACGATCAGGCCGATCGGCACTTCGAGGTCTCGATGCAGCCGCTCCCCAAATGCGAAGTGCAGTGCCGAGAACTGGGTGATTGATTGTCCCGTCGCCTCGGACCACGTCGGCTTCGGTCCACCCTGCATCAGTCGAATGCCCGGATAAGGGGCTTTCTCGGTGGCGGCGGCAAGTGTCACGTCGTTCTTCGCGTAGGAACCGACTCGCCCGGCCATATTGGACTGCCCGGAACCAACCCAGATGTCACCGACCAGTACGTTGCTGACAGTGACCTTGCTGTCGCCAGCCTGAACGACAAGCGAGCTTGGCGAGGCGGAAGCATCCAGTGGCTTGAGTTCAGCACGCCACTCCCCTTGCGCGTTCGCCTTCGCATTGACGCTCTGACTGGCGAAGGAAACTGTTACCGTTCCTCCGGCATCGGTCCGACCCCAGATAGGAACGGCGGCGTCCCGCTGCAGAACCATGTGGTCACTGAAGAGGCTCGACAGTTCCACCGCTGCCAAGACATGGCACGGCAACAGGAAGAGGGCAAACAGTCCAGAATAAAATGCTCTCATGATGCCGTTTCCTTGAGTTCGATCTGACACCCCATCACTTCCGCAGTGTATCGGTGTCGGTGAGTTTGAAACAGGGGCAACGGTTGCGACCCTTGAACTCAGTGGGGTAACTGACACTGGCGACATCCAAGTAAGTGGCATGAAGTCGATAACGTGTCCGGGCTGTCTTGTAGTCTTGCCACCGTCGCGAATCATAGCAGGCCAGCGAACCACGAGCGGCGTACGGATGCCCCTTCGTAGGCTCCCAGCTTCGTTCCGCGCAGGGAGGTGTTGCTGGCGTTGGCCCACGCGAGTCCGTAGGCGGCAAACGTGTCGTGAGGTCCTGGCAGGTTGTCAGGACCGCTGTCCACTGGAGTCTTGGGAAGTCATCCTGCCACGGACGCGGAGCGACCGATGCTTGCAACGGACGACGAACAATACGAACTTGGCGTGTCGTGCGTCCTGCAAACGAAGGAAGAGGCAAAGCCTTCTACGACAAGATCGCGCGCGTTTACGATTTGCTCGCCGAGCGGAACGAGTAGCCGATGCGCCAGGCCGGTTTGCGAATGCTGGCTGCTGCTCCCGGCGAGCGAATCCTCGAAATCGGTTATGGCACAGGCCACTGCGTCGTTGAATTGGCTTGCGCCGTGGAGTCTGACGGAGAAGTCTCAGAACACCTGATCTAGGCGGAATTCAAACTGGCCTAGTTTCAGCTTGGACGAGGGTGTAAACCAGCTTGAGGTTGGTGCACGGATATGTCAACTCGGCAGCGTTGAGTTCGCCCAGCAGATGGTCGATCGCTCGGTTGGAACGAGAGTTGGCCATCGAGTGCACGCTGATCGTCAACACTCCCGCTTTCGTGTCGGGGGATAGGTCCGCTTCCGAGCGAAACAAGTCTCGCACCAACGATCGAGTGTCGTCATCGCGGGCCAACACTTCTCGCACTATCCGCGTCAACGCCGTTTCCGCTCGGTAGGCAATCAGTTTGACGGTGTCCATGAGACGCTTGCGACTGGGTGCCAGACGTTGGAACTGGTCCTCGGCTGCAAGCTCGTCCCATTCCACATGATGGGGTGTCTCTTGGCGCTGCTTTTTTACTTTCTCCAGTTCATGTTCGAGTTGTTCAATCTCTTCCATGAGTTGGCCTTTGCGGCGTTCCCAGTCCGGCACCTTCTCGACTTCGGTTTGTCTTGGGCGAACCTGCGTGCTTCATCGTAGAGCGCACGGATGATTGCCTCGGCGGGTTCGCAGCGATGGGCTCGCACGAATGCAACGGTCCGGTCCAATCCCCGAACATCACCGGTTTCGAACGTCGGGGATGTACGGGACGACAACCTCAATTCGCTGCAGAAAGAGCTGACAATCTCCGCCAAGCTATCGGAGACCGCAAGGTCATCGAGCGAGCGAAGGGCGTTCTGATGAAGCGTGCCATGTTGGACGAACCAACCGCCTTCCGGCGGCTGCAAGAACTCGGCAGCGAGAAGAACCTGAAGCTGGTCGAGTTGGCCCGGCAAATCGTTACGGCAGACGAAGCTTTTCAGTAGCCTTCCTGCATCGTCCGTTGTGCAAGCTTAGTAACCGGCATCGTTCCGCTTGCGAATTCCCAAACGAATCGCCAATGGAATCCTAAGTCGGTCAGTACGGCGAGATGCCACACCTCGTGCGGACCAATGACGCCGGTAATCAGCACCGGCCATTCCGCTAGCAGTATGATTGCTCCCAAGGTGTAGGCGATCCCACCGAATACAAGCGACTTCACAAAGTCCCCACCGTACCGTCGCCACAGCACAAACGCCGAAATTGCGCCACCCCATCCGAGGAGAACAAAACACGCGGTACCAACGCCGGGTGGCAGGGCGGAGAAGAACATGATTCTCAACACGATGCCAGTCACTGCGAGGGCCGTTCTCATCGGTACAGCTCGTGTTCGTTGCTAGTACCCGTGGTGTGGCGTTGCGGTGCTTTGTCTCGCAGTTCTGATAGGTCTGTTGGCAGCGGCCGCCGACTCGCGGGAGTTCCTTCCCCCTCCAACTCCAACTTCAGCGTAATGAACTCCGTCAGATCCTTCAAAGTCACGATTCCAACTAACTGAGTGCCTTGGACAACCATCAATCGCGAATTGTCGTGTTGACTCATCTTCGTGATAGCCTGCATCGCTTCCGAATCGGGTGTAATGGTGTTGTCCGCGGAGCATGACGACATGATTTCCGCGACAGTCAGGCGTGGCCAATCTTCATGCTTCGCCGCCTTCACATGTCGCGTCGTTACACACCCGACCAATCGGTCCCGTCTGTTACGAGAAACAGTTTATGGTGTAGAGTGTAGATGTAGTCCTCGACAAGTTCAGCGACGGTAACGTGCGACGAAACGGTCACTACCTCCGGCCGCATGAAGCGAACAACCGTTTCGCCACGTAGGGCATTCTTGACGAGCACATGCTGGTACGACATCGCTGATGCGTTGCGCAAGAACAGCCCGATCAGGAGCTGCCATATCCCGCCAACCGGATTGCCGGTGATGAATCCAAATACGCCGATGAAGATCAAGAACATGCCGAAGCTGCTACCAAGCGACGCCGTAATCTTGGTTGCCCAAGTCAAGTCACCTCGCCATCGCCATAGGATTGATCGTAACACGCGGCCTCCGTCGAGCGGGAAGGCCGGCACGATATTGAAGATCACAACGATGGCGTTAATCATACCGAGATACCACACGACACCTGTGACTTGCGCCGGTAACTGTAACGCGCTGCCGGCGATGCTGAACACCAAGCAAGCACCAGCGATTAGCACGCTCATGATGGGGCCAGCGATGGCGACGAGGAATTCGTCCAGTGGCGTCTTCGGTTCTTCGCCCATTTCGGCGACGCCGCCGAAGATAAACAGCGTGATCCGCCGCATCGGAATGCCACGTCGAAGAGCGACGACCGAGTGAGCCAACTCGTGCAGGACGATCGAGCCAAACAGCCCAAATGACGCGGCTGCGCCCATCGCCCAATACACCGCAGGCGGCAAGTCTTTGTACTGGGCAGGAAAAACACCGACTGCAAGAGACCACGTGACGAGCAGTACGATGATTAGCCAACTTAAGTCAGCTTGCACCCGAACGCCAAACACTTTGAAGAGAGGGAAAGTCTTGCCGAACATGCTGGCTCCTTGTTGCTGAATCGCGTTGCCATGCAAGGACCTGGGGCAACTGGCGCGCCAGTCCGGTTCGCACTTTGATTCGGTCGCGTCTGTGCTTCATCTCCGCATGCACTGTGCGAATCGGCACGCCGATGACCACATTTGGCACATGACCGCTGTATAACTGGAACTCGGCCTGCCGATCTTTGCCGGAGTCGATTACGAGCAGATTTTGCGATCGGCCGAGTAGTATCGATGGCCTTGGAAGGCCATCGTACAAGCTTAATGAAAGTGCCACTTTCAACCGCGAGCGGAATAGTCGATCACTCGCTGCAGCTATAGCAGGCCGGACACCGCGTGAAAGACGAGGAATGTCACGCAGGCGGTGAAGCCCAGGATGGGCAGCCAAGTCGCGTAACGCGGACCTTCTCCCTCGGGATCAGGATTGCGGCGTTTGATGACCAAGAGCGACAGATTGACGATCCACAGGGCAACGCCTTTGAACTCGACCTTGACTTCTTCGGGTTTCAGGCCGGGCAGATCGACTGTGACCGCGAACTCGTTCTCCCTCTCGACCAGATCGACTTTGGGAACGAAGTTCAGGGTGGTCAGTTGCCCGCCGTCAGCTCCCCAGAAGCCGTCCATGAGATCCCGCATTTCCCTATCCATCTGATCGAACACCCCTGTGAAACGATCGGTAGTCGGCAGCAAGGACCTCTGTCTCCACGGAACTAATGAGCGTAACATCATCCACCTCCTTTCAACTTGTTCTCGGCCGGCTCACGCGCCAGCCATGACCTCGTGCGCACCACAGCCGCCCATAAAACGGAAGAGGCGGCCATCCTCATGACGTTCCTCCGGCTCTTCGATCCGTAACGCGGGGAACTTGTTAGGTACGACGCGGACGCTCCAACCGCCGCTGTCGCGAAACGCCGCGATCTCCGGCGGAGTCATGTCCTCGTGACCAGGACAGAAGGGGCACCGTTTCGCCGAAGCCTTGTCGCAGTTCGACGACGCAAAATCATCCGGTCGCATTGTCCGCGAGGGGGCGTAGATGACCCAATCGTTCATAGTAACGTCGTACCGAAGCATGTTACTCGTGCCGCCTGGGGGACTTTGACTTAACGATGGGCGTCTTGTTGCAATCACCGTGCCATTCGTGTGTCGAATTTTGCGCGCGAGTGTGCCCGCTCGCACACTGGCCCGCGTTGATGCAAGGCGCTCGACGCTGCGTGTGCCGTGGCACGACCTTTGCGACAGCTTCTCGTTGTTGTTGCTTGCAGCCAGAAAGGAGGGCAACGTGGACAACTTCAAGACATCCGATCTTCGCGGATTGTTGAGAGATGCGTCGAAGCCATGTGTGTCGATCTACTTGCCGACTCAGGTTACCGCGCCCGATCATCATCAGAATCCGGTCGCCTTGAGCAATCTTCTGCGGAAGGCGGAAGCCAAGTTGCCAGACAGCGAGGAAGGATGTAGCGGCCTCTTGCGTCCCGCGTGGAAACTGGTCGATGACAAGGCGTTCTGGAAAGGACGGAGCGCAGGGCTGGTGATCTTTGCGTCGCCAAATCAATTCCGCTCGTTCCGAGTTCCCGTTGAATTGCCTGAGTTGGCGGAGGTGAACGAACATTTCGTGCTGCGTCCCTTGTTCCCGTTGCTAACAACGAATTCGCGATGCTTGCTTCTGACGCTCAGCCGCAATCGTGTGCGGTTGTTCGAGGCAACTCGTTACGAAATCCGCGACATCACGCCCGCCACGATGCCAACCAATTTGAAATCCGCCCTGAACACAGACCAGGTCGATCGCGGTTCTCAGACACATTCCGCTGCGCAGGGGACCCGTGGCAAGCAAGCTGCCGTCTTTCATGGCCAAGGTGGACAAGCCGACACGGTTAAGGAAGAGACCACACAGTTCCTCCGGATGGTCGATACTCCGCTGAGAGAGCTCGGTATCGATCGAACCTTGCCATTGGTATTGGCTGGCGTAGATGCTGACGTGGCATCGTTTCGATCCATCACCCGGCATTCACATGTCGTGGACGAACGGGTCCACGGAAACATGGACCACTTGTCGGACCACGAAGTCCATCAACTTGCCTTACCCGTCCTTGCTTCCGTGTCAGCCAGACGACAGAAGAAAGCGATCACTCGACTGAGAGAACTGAACGGAGGAAGAGTCACCAACTCGATTCGCGATATCCTTCCGGCCGTTCACGAAGGCCGAGTTGACACTTTGTTTGTTCGCGGTGCGGAGAAAGAATGGGGGATGTATTTTCCGGACAGCGGACTCGTCCAAATCCATCCTAGCCGCGAGCCTGGTGACGATGATCTCCTAGAGGTGGCCGCCATCGAAACGGCATGTCACGGCGGGACGGTCTTCACAGTCGAGACCGACGAACTACCGGGCGACTCCCCGGTGGCTGCGATGTTCCGCTACTGATCCCGTTCGCTCGCGTCCAACAGCCCGCGCTTTGCTCCTTATTGCCTTTGGTCGTGCAGGGCGGTCAACGGCTGGGAGTTGTCAGAAGTGGCATGTTGAGCCATCGCAAGGGAGGATCAGCAGGCAGAAGCACGTGTCAGTGCGAGACCCGCTGCAGCGTCTCTTCTCTCGAATCGCAAATCGCCCAGAGCGAGTCGAGCTTAGTGATGGCTAGGATCTCGCGCTCGTGATCTGAGAGGTTGCAGAACGCCATGTTTCCACCAGCGGACACACTTCCAAAGCTTGACAAAGAAGCTGAGCGCGGTTGAGCCGTAGTAATCGGTGTGTTGAAAGTCCCACACAGCGTTCTTCGCGCGCGTTCCGTCGAGAAGTTGCAATGCCTGGTCGGCGTCCTGCTCGATCTGTTCGAAAACGAGTTCGCTGAGATTCTGACTTGGCGTAATCACCACCGTCTCGTCAAGTTGTTCGATCAACAAGGAAGTTGCGATTGCCATGACGATCTCCTCAAGTAATGTGACTGCAATACGCCGAGCACTGCCGTCAACGACACCTATTCTCGTAGGACCAGTACCGGACAATGAGCACAACGCACGACACGTTCGGCAACAGATCCGATCAAGAGTCGCTTGATGCCAGTACGGCCGTGCGAAGGGAGTACGATCAGATTCGCAGCGAGATTTTCCGCCAGCTCGGCGATTCGAACACCTGGATCTCCGAAGTCGATGTGTAGTGAGACCGCTTCGTATTTCCGATCACTCAGGTGGTTTCTCAATTCGTGAATGGCGTGTTCACGGAGCTTCGCATGATCGATTGCCACCCAGATCGCGTCCGGATGCCCGGACTGCCGTTCGGGCAGAATATGGACGACATGAACGTTGGACGAATCCTCCGCAGCCTCCAGTGCCACATCGACAGCGGCGAGCGATTGCTCGGAGAAATCAACCGGAACAAGTATCTTGCCCGTTGTTAGCATTTTCATGTGCTTGCCTTTCTCCTGGGAGGTCTCGTCCCCTGAAGCCAAACGCAAGAACCGCGCCAAACAGCGGACCAACGCGCGTTATCGAGCGAAGACGCGTATCAACCAGCCGCACTCGTGCGGATTCGCACGCTTCAGTGATCGCCCGCCTCTTGATTGAGCGAGTAGCAAGCGACGCACACTAAGCCAACGGCGCGACGTTTTCAATCAGACGCAATCGTGCGGTGTGCGAAGGGGAGACCTCTGGCGGTTGGTGCAAGTGGCCATCGCGTCTCGCCACCAGAGCTAAACGAACAACGGCACTAAGGCGATCGCTGCTGCTTGATATCCGGTCAGACCTTCTCGAAGAACTCGGTAGCCGCGGGAAGGTCCTGCTCGGGAGGAGCAAGGATCGGCAGTGAACTAGATGACGTCGCGCTCATTTCCACGGGCGAATCGCATTCTCCTCCGCAGCACCCTTGTTTCCCAACGTACTTGAGCATTTCATTGCAAGCTGCGGGTCGTGTGAATGAAATGCGTGGTCGAGCATGTCGAGATTGTTACGCGCGTCGATAAATCGCAAACAGTGGAGTGGCCTTGCCGTTTGCTCGATACGCATACGAAAGGCTATGACCGTTGGGATGGGCACATGGCAGCGGCATGAAGTCGTCTTCGCGGAACATACCATCAGTCTGCTTGCAATTCGCTTGATGACGTCCGGGAATGTCATTCGCTGCTCGAGTTGCTCCGGAAGGACGTGTCTCCCGGAGTAAGTTGCCGGCTGCAGGTTGATGCCGGTTATCCAAGGCCGCTCGATTCCAAACTTGATCAGATCGCCGAGCTGATCGTCGTTCACGCCGCTTTGCAGCGTCGATGCGAGCGTGACGTGAACGTCCGCTGCGCCTAAAGCCTCGATCGCTCTCAACTTGATATCGGTCAGCGATTCGCCGCGTAGGCTCTGCGAAATCTCATCCGTGAACCCATCCAGTTGAAAGAACACCTCAAGTCGCTTGCCGCAGGAGGCGAGCTTGTTGATAAGTTCGGTGTCGTGCGCGAGGCGAATGCCGTTGGTGTTAATCTGCACATAGTCGATTGGCTGAGCGATCGCATAATCGAGAATCGCTTCGAATTGAAGGTGGATCGTCGGCTCGCCGCCGGAAAGCTGCAGCACTTCCGGTTTGCCTTCGACCTCGACAAGCCGATCGATTGCGCGATAACAATCTGCGACGGACAAATGCTCGCCACTCGGGCCGCTCGACGCAAAGCACATCGGGCAATTCAAGTTGCACGAAGATGCGATCTCGACAAGCCCGATACAGGTGTGTTGCTCGTGCTCGGTGCAAAGACCGCAATCGTATGGGCAGCCCTTGTTGGGTTCGATACCGACTTGCGCAGGAAGCTTCGCTGGCGCCGAGTATTCAAGCCGATCGTACTGCGTCACGTCGCTGCAACAAAGTCCTCGCGTTCGCCATGCGTCGGACACATCTTGCGAAAGTAAACCCTTCCATCGCGACCGATGATCTTCGCAGGCAGCAAAGTCAAGCATTCAGGGCAGAGACTCTGAGTCGTCCCAAGAAATGTGTAATCTCGCACTTCCATGACATCCAACTTAGCAGGTCTTTTGCCTCTGGACGCAACGTCGGGCATGGTCGCCATGTCAGTTCCCTCTGTCGCGAAGATCTCGACGTTCGCATTGTGTCGATGATCGCCAACGAGCACAACCGAGCCAGTTCGGAACGCGAATCAACAACGAACCTATGACACTTCTCCCGCGTCCTAACCACGGGCACCATCGCTGCGAGAACTAGCCTGGACCCCGATCTTTCCCAGTTCAGCCGAAGGCTGTAAAATGCGCCGAGTCCGGAGGGTATGCGAATGGCTAGCGGCCTGTTTGGAGTACAGGTGCCCCGTCAGGGGTTGAGGGTTCGAGTCCCTTGCCCTCCGCTTCGAGTTGAAGACATCTTCTTAACCAGTTGATGGCTTTTACTTTGCGCTCTGACCATTTTAATCCTCCTCGGGATTGTGCTGAGTTTGCGCTGAATTCGGATCCGTGTCATTGGCGGGTTTTGACAGCTTCGCGGCGTCAGACAGCCGTTGCATCGCGTCCTTGGACTCGCGGTCGGCCAAGTGATAGTACCAGTCCAGGATCTCGCGATCGGCATGGCCGATCCATTGTCGGAGAACTCGCTCTGGTATTCCGCTGTTGGCTGCAAAGCTAATGAAGCTATGCCTGAACGTGTGAAGATGTCCCACGTAACCGAGTCGCTTGAGAATGCGTTTCAGATACTGCAGCAAACGACGTTCGGAGATTTGTCGACCAACTTCTGGATGACGTGCAGTGACACGAGCCGTGAATACCCAACGACCGCGCCTCGGTATCGTCGACAGCATCGCATACAAGCGGTCGGTCATAGGGATTGCGCGTTGATCACCTGATTTCGGTTTCCAGCCATCCTTCGGCCGAATGTGTATCAATCGACGTTCAAGATCCACGTCATCGTGGGTTAACCACTTCGCCTCTCCCACGCGAGTTCCCGTTTCCGCTAGGAATATCAATGGTGACTCGTAGGGCGGCTTGGTGTTCGCGAGAATCTGCTCAACTTGTGCCCGATCCCAGCAGGGCTGAGGTGTCCGCTTCGGCTTGTCGATTTCTAGTTCTCGGAGCGGATTCTCCGTGATCATTCGGCGTTTGAGAGCAAAGTTGACGAGTTGCTTGATGGAGACCGTATCATTGTGAACCGTTTTGGGCTTAGCAGGCCTTCGACCAGAACCACCTCGGCAACGCTCTGCGCGGAATTGGTCCACCATGGCGACGTCGAGTTCTGAGATTCGCTTGCGATTGCCGCGGTCGGCGACCTCTAGCAACAAGTCGTAGCCGTATTGATACTTCCCGATCGTCTTCTCAGAGCGCCCTTCGCCTCGCCGAGAGGCGATGTATTGGTCAACAACATCCTTGATCAGCGGTGCGCGACGCTGGTGTTTGTGCTCACCGGACAGGATCTCCTTTTCAATCATCAGTGCTCGTCGGCGAGCCTCCTTCTTGCTGCGAGTTTTAAGTGAGCGGCGAACCTGTCGATTGCCATGTTGGTAGTTGACGTACCAAACGTCCTTGCGGGCAAAGATCGCAACGAACTCACCGACCCTTTCGTATTGCTGTCCGTCACCGGCTGGTGACTGATCATGTTTCATCATTGATTCCTTCGTTGAAGACTCGTTTAATAAGCCGATCGCGAAACACGAGTACGCGTTTGCCGACGCGACGTGAGCACCCGCTCAGATAACCGCGAGAACGCCACTGATAGAGCGTCTGGAGGGGAACATGCAGCAACGCAGCTGCTTGGGGAAGCGACAGGACAGGAGGATATTCCGCTGCCCACTTTGCATCCGCAAAGGCGGCGGTGATCTCGCGATCCGTCAAATGGAGTTGATCGGCGGTAGGCATAAATCCAACTCGGTAAGCTCATCGATTCGGCGATCGAAATTGCTGTCTTGCGAGTTGAATTTTCCGATGAATGCTAGATTAAATCTAACGGAGATAACTTGGAGGTGACTTGGAGATCACTTCTTTGCCTGCCACGCGAAGGTCTGACCGCCATCCCGAACGCGGAAGCGAATCTTGAGAAGGCCGTTATTGAGCGAGTTAACCGTCTGGTGGGCGGATTGTTGATCCCAGCTAGTCCGAGCGGCGACACTCCGCGGCCATTCCGCAGCCTGGAACACGTCAAGGAGTTGTCGAATCTTTGTCGGGAGTTTCATGCACCGAACTCGGCGAACGACTTGGCCGCCATACCACAGTTCTCCGGCGGAAGCATCCCACTCCGGTCGCGCTTGTACTTGTTGAACGGCGATGTGCCCCGGCAATTTCCTTAGCAACGAGTTGAATTTTGCACTAGTAATGAGATCCGTCTCGTGAGCGACTTCAACAACTGCTTGTAGCCGCGGCACGTGCTTGAGGTGCGTCCACATTCCTATGGCGCCTTCGAACTGATTGCAATACGTCGTTAGGTCGCCCTGAAGAGACGCGATTTCACTTTCCGACAGGCGCTCCCACAAGACCCTGGCTACAGCCGGTAAGCGTACACTACGAAATAGATCATTGATTTCCTCGCGCAACGCTGGTCCCAACTTGCTGATGTCTTCGTTTGGCACAATGCTTTTCCTGGACTGGTTGGAGGCATTTCCGTTTCTCTTGCAATTGATGAATGAATCCACAGAGCAGACATTCACGAGGAAGGCATCTCGCGAAACAGTCAGTTGACTGGCTTCAGCCCGCGTCCGGTCGCAGCACTCCCTCCCCTCATTATGACAGATTGTCGCCTGAAGGATTAGGCGAATGCGTGGCTCGAAAGTGTACCCTTGAGCGTACTGGGGCTCCGCAGCGAAGGCCACAAAAGGCGACGAGTTAATGGCCTTCCGCCACCAAGAGATTATGACACGAATTCGTCCATTCATTAGCTTGTAGCGATGAGGCGTTGATGTCGGGTTTCTCGCCTCATTCTGTCATTTTTCACGACTTCTGAGATCTATCTCATCGCTCAGTAGATTGTGACGCATTTTTCGTCATTGTTTAGGTCATCATGATGCTCGGTCGAAAGCGATCACCCCGCTGCAACTTTCGGGTCGCGCCGATGACGTCCTATCCAAAAACTCATCAGCGCAGGATCTCGTATTAGCTGAATGGTCTGCCGCCGTTATGAGGCCCGTTACCGCTCGTCAAGGCGACCATGCCCCTTACGTCCGCGACATCCGCCGCAACGCCCAACGCCCTACAATTCGCCGACTACTCGATCCGCTACCACTGTTCGGTGCGCGCGAAACAATGGAAGGTTTTCGCCCGTTAACCGCTGGCCAAAACGAAGGACCCGCGGCCTTGGCGGTCCACGTATTGCACGAGTTGCCGCATTACCAGAGGCATGTCAACCGCCTACGGGGTTGGTCAAGTCATTCGAGCGAAAAGTCGCGTAACACCACCCACCGAATGTTCCGCACAACTACGATGATTCGTGCGCCGCCGGTCTGCGCCTTGACTGCACAGATTGCTTCGATCTGCATCTCAAACGTCGAACTTCAGCAGTTCTTCGCGCGGAAATCACGCCCCAACTCGTTTGTGACGCCGAACTTCACCGCGGAAACATTTGTTGAACCCGACGTGCTGGATCACAGCTAGTAGTCGCCGAATCCCAAGTCACTCCGTCCAGAATCTCCCCGGGATTTTTGTTTCCGACTGTATACTTCAGCGGGCAAGTTCGAACGCCCCTAGGTCAGGCGCGTTGCCGGTATACGATGTTCGAGGAATCTTCAGAAGGACCGTGTCCCGCCGTCTGTAAAGACTCGTCCCGGCATCAACACAGGGGCTGTTACTCCGCAGGCGATGATCGCTGTCGAGTTTGGGGTTCTTTGCAATCGTCGATTCCATCACGATATGACTTCCCTCGTTATCGATTTTGTTATTCCACAGCAGGTTGAATGCCAGGACAGAATTGCCGTCGACTCGTTTTAAGGCAACCTCTTCAGTGCCGACGATCACGTTGTTGAAGGCCAACAGAAAATCGCCCCCGGTGATGCCGTAATGGTTGTCGACCAGCGTGTTATTGATGACCTCGATACGCTCCGGAATATCGGCGGCTTCATAATTCTCCGCGGTATTCCCGTTCGCCATACAGCCAAGTGCCGCCATTTTTGATTGGACAATTACGTTTCGCTCAATGCGGATGATGCGATTGGACTTGTCCGGGTAATCAATGATCTGGATGCCGTCTTCGCCACTGCCAATGATCCTGTTGCGGCGGATCACGATGTTGAGCATCTTGCCGCTGTATTTGTGCAAGCGAATTTCAATGCCATCATCTCCATTGTTGCGCATCACGTTATCTTCGATGACGACTTCGCTCGCTCCGTCCAAATCGACTGCGTCATCGCGATTTTTTTCGAAGATATTTGACCGACAGATGCCACCGCCACTTTCGTAGTCAATTGCGTCGCCGTTGTTAATGAAACGATTGTGCGCGATCTCGATCCTCGCGGCACAGCTAATCCCATCGTCACCATTCTTAATGGTGAAGCCGACAATACGGGTCTTGGAACCCGCGTCCCGTGCCACGGTGATTAGCGTATTTCCACGGCTGGTCTTTCCATCGCGCGAGATCGAACCGTCGAGTACCGTTCGCTGAATATCCTTCCTGTCACGACTGGTCAGGAATCGTGAGGCCAACGTGATCTGCTTGCCTTGCAGACGAAGTTGTTCACGATAGACGCCGGGGGCGACCAGGACGGTGTCTCCGTCGACGGCAACATCGATCGCTTCCTGGATCCGTGCATAGTCTTTTGGAACCTGGATGATCCGTGGTTGGCGTTTGTCCCGGTCGTTTCTGGCTTCCTCGGCCGACAGAGAAGTCAGCCCACTGGTGAGCAGCCAGGCAACGAACAGAATGGTGGTCGATCGAATTCTCATGGTTTAACCCTTTGGACATCACGAGCCTTGGATGCATCAACGGTTCCTGGACTCTTACCTTTTCGAGATTCTCCTGTTCGAAAGACCCTCAGCGACGAGACAGGTCCCATATCTTGATGGAATGGTCGTCGCTGCCGCTCGCCAGCAGTTTTTCGTCCGGCGACCACGTGACACCTCGGACCGGCTTCTCGTGGCCGCTCAGTGTGTGGAGTCGTTGGCCCGTTGCCGCGTCCCACACCTTGACCGTCTTGTCCTGACTACCGGTCGCCAACTGGGTACCATCCGGTTTCCAGGCGACGCTTTCGATCCGGCGCTTGTGTCCTTTCAGCACGTGCAGTTTCCGTCCCTCGGGCATCGCCCACAGAATCGCCGTCAGGTCGCGTCCTCCGCTGGCCAGTTTTGTTCCGTCCGGGTTCCAATTCACCATTTCAATGGGCTCCGTATGTCCCTTCAGGATTCCGGATGCCTCACCCGCGATGGGGTTCCACAGCCTGACCACGTTATCAAATCCACCGCTGGCCAATATCTTTCCGTCGGGACTCCAGGCGACGCTGATGATCAAATCCGTATGCCCCTTGAGAACGTGAAGCGTCTTTCCATCGGTTGCGTTCCACACCTGAACCGTCTTGTCCTGACTTCCGCTGGCCAATTTCGAGCCACCGGGGCTCCAGACAACGCTCATCACTGGTCTCGTGTGTCCCCGATACGTGTAAAGCTCGCGGCCGGTTTTCGCATCCCAGACCTTCACGGTTCGGTCATAGCTGGCACTGGCGAGCTTTGTGCCATCCCGATTCCATGCAACGCAATAGACATAATGCGTGTGCCCCGCGAACGTTTGCCGTTGCTGACCGGATTCCACATCCCAGATTCCGATCGTCTTGTCGAAGCACCCACAGGCCAGCCATTTGCCACCGGGGTGCCAGGCCAGACCGGTCGTCGAGCCGGAATGGCCTCGCAGTGTTCGATCGGCAGCATGAATGACACGGGAGGCGGCGACACAGTGGACGGCGACCAGAATCAGGTGCAACACCAGTCGCAATTTACGATTCGTTCTCAACGAGCGATTCCCTTTCTCATCAGCCGCCACGCGCTAGGATGGATCAACGGTTCCTGGAACCTCTTAAAATTTTCGCATACGTGCAGTGCGATGCCGGCCGTGAACTCTTGACCTGGGATTTCCCAGATAAACTTTTCTCCGACCGCCCTCGCAGCCGGTTGGGTCGATGGTACCCTGATGTCGTTTCTCGTTCCATGAACTCTCCTTGGCTTGGTCGTCCCAACCCATTTCTGATGCCCAGAAACGCCGCAAAACGAACCTGGAAGCGCACCGTCCCCGCATTTGTTTGCGAAACCAGGCATTTTGCAATAAGACACGGCGTCATCCCAGCACGGGCAGCGGGTTTTTTATTTTCAACTGGGCGATCCGTTGCAGAATCGTCCGGAACAGCTTGCGGGGAATTGCCACTTCCCCTTCGGTTCCGTAGGCAACTTACAATTGCAATCCAAAAAGCCGGTAAGTCGAGTGATTCTGGGAACATACACGATTCCAGCGTTTTTGCAAACCGTTGCAAACATTCTCACACAGTCGCAGACTGTGGGGGTAATTGGCTGCGAAAGGGGTAGTGAAGGGTAGTCGTGAAAAGGGCGTTCACGTCGGGTGTCACTACTGCTTTTTCTCGCCCGGTCTCATGCACGATATCCCTTCCTCAGTCGCGACAACTTGAGATCGCACGCCTGGGGCTTTGCTGAGTCTTGAAGCCGTGGTTGTCCTCGGCACGTGCTTGGGGATCCTGCGTGTTGCGTGCCCGTGGCTTGCAGTCCGATGGTGTCACGCAGGACGCGGTGCTCGTCGAGGCCCTTATGATCGTATCTGGGGAATCGGTTTCTGTGAAAGTGACGGCGCTGCTCGCGATCCACTCAGATGGCGGGGCGACAATCTCCTTGGCTTCGCCTTGATGGACGTGCGAGCCAGTCTTGCTGGATAAGACCGGGCACCGTCTCACTCCGGGTCGTTTTTCGACGCGTCTCACGCCGCCACGGGTTGTTGGGATTATGTGCTCGGTTGCCGCGGGCACCCCGCCACGCGCGGCGGGGTTGTCGCGAAGCGCTGCGGATCAGTGGCGCTCGACGAAATACTCGCCAGACAATTTCAATTCGCGGCCAATCTCTTCGGCCAGTCGAAGCGCGGCCTCGCGCAAATGGGGGTCGCCATTAGGCGGTAAAGCGGCGGTGATGCGGACCAGCGGGCGCATGTTGCGGCGGTGCAGCCGGTCAGGTCGAGCGACCAGGTGTATCTCGGCCAACGCGCGCAACGGAACCAGGGCGTCGCCGGCGGGAATATGGAGCGACGCCAGCTCTTGTTTGGTGGCCTCGGTGTGTAAGAAGACGCGGATGGCCAGGCGGTCGTTTCCGCGCTCGGAAAGCAAGACGCCATGCGTGGCGGCCGCAATGGTCCGCGCGATCGACCGCGGATCGACACCGAATCGCTCCACCAAGTCGCGGTTAGGCTTCACGGAGAGATCGGTAATGGTGGCGGGCGTTTCGTCGATCACGTCCGGATAACCGGCTTCCGCCAGGCGGCGGGCCACCGCGGTGGACCATTTCGCAAGCTGACGCCGGTCCGGTCCCATCAGCGCCAGTTGGACGCCGTTTCGCTGTTGCCAGACCGCCGGTCCGTGTGGAATTTGCGCGACGCGAATGCGCACTCCCGGCAGATTGTCCCGCCGGAGAGCTGCGAGCAGCGCGGCCTCGTCCGTCACTTCCTCCTTTGCACGCAGCAGCAGCCGCACCATGTCGTTGTTGTCGCGCGTCCAGACCGAAAAGACTCCGCTGGCCGCCAGCGGGCGCATCTGACGCTCAAAGTGATCGGCCAACTTGCGCAACATTTTGACTTCCGTGCCGGGTGGAGCAAGCAGTTCGACGAGCAGACCGCCGTGCGATGCGGGCTGCGCGCCGGCCGTCAGCGACAGAGAGACATGTTGCGGTAACGCCCCTTCGATCTGCGGCAGGTCGCTACGGATGCGCTGGAGCGCCTCGACGGCGGGCTCGCCGTGGACGAACACGCCGATGGCAACCGTCGGTCGCCCGTCGAGCCAGGCGAGGCTATCGGGCGGCCCGAGTCCGTCGCGAACATCCGCCACGTCACGCACTCGTACCGGCACGTCGTCCAGAACCGCCAGCACAACGTTAGACAGGAACTCGGACGTCAGCGGTTTGGCCTTTGTGGCCCGCTCAATCGCTTTGAGAGTGCCTTCGAGCGAAAGCGCATAGGCGACCAGTTTCTCTGGATCGCATCTGACATGGAACTCGGGTTGCCGGCCGCCGAAGACCCGCACCTGGGCGACGTGTGGAATGCGCACGACTCGCTGACGAACGCGCTGGGCGGCGGCGAGTAGTTCCGCCGACATTCGTTCTTCCGCCGCCAGCGTCAGCCAGATGCCGGGCCAGGCGTCGCCAGCAATGGAAGTAACGGTCGGCCGTTCGGCTCCGGCCGGCAGATGTGCCGCGGCGCCGGTGACTGCTTCGGCGACCGCCTTCTTCGCGCTACCGAGGTCGTGATCGGGCGAGAACTGCAAGGTCACAATGCTCTGGCCGTCACGGCTCGTCGAGTTGACCGACTGCCCGCCGGTCAGTGCGCGCAGCGTGTGCTCAAGCCGCAACGTGACTTCAGACTCGATTTCGAAGGCCGTCGCCCCGCGAAACACCGTCGTGACGACGATCACGCAGTCCGCCGCCGCGGGTGTCTCTTCCGCCCGGTTTGCACAGCCGGCAAAGAGAAGTGCGATGCAGGCCGACACGACTGCGGATAAGGCGAATCGCAGACTCATGAGAACTCCTTATCGGTGCTGTAGGCGGCCTCTGTGAGGCCGCATTACCGGGGTCACACTCACGCGAGGTTGCCGCGACCATCGTCCGGTCGAGCCGTGATTATCGAAGCGGGGACTCCAGGTGACAAGCGAGGGCCGTCGTCTCAGCACGGTGGTTTAATGAGACGACAACCCCTCGAGTGTTCGCTTTCGCGAAGTGCAGAGTCAGAAGGCTGTCTGATCGAACACGAGTGCGAAATCGCATTTTCAATTTCTCGGGCAGGATGAGTTTGGGAGAGAGGGTGGGTTCTGTTCGCGCCATTTCTCAACATCTGAATCACACGTGTGTCGATGTCCAGCCCTTGTCCTTGATCAACGACGAGACACATGCGACGGAAGAACGTAGAATCGAGCGTGGTTGCAACATCCTCCGCGAGTAATGAAGGACACCGATGATGTGTCAGCGAGTTTACTTGGAATGTGTCTCGGCCGTGATCTTGCTCGTAATGGTTGGTGTTGGGTCGGCCTGCGGAGGCGAGTCCGATTTCACACCGCCGGAGATGAAGGTGCCGGAGGGGTTTGTCGTCGAAGTCGCTGCTGCCCCGCCGCTGGTTCAGTATCCGATGATGGGATGCCTGGATGAAGTCGGGAGGCTGTTCATCGCCGAGTCGCGAGGGCACAACCTCGACAAGGAAGGACTGCTCGAGGCGAAGCACCGCTTTATCCGCATGCTGGAAGATACCGACGGCGACGGAAGATTTGACAAGAGCACAATCTTCGCCGATGGCCTTGTCATGCCCGAAGGAGCTCTGTGTTACCGTGGGTCGTTGTACGTGCTGTCGTCGCCTTATCTGTGGCGGTTCGAAGATACTAACGGCGACGGAGTAGCCGATGTCCGTGAGAAGCTCGTCGGCGAGATGGAGTTCAACGGCAAAGCCAACCAGCACGGAGCGTACCTTGGTCCCTGTGGCCGGTTGTACTTTTCGGGCGGGACGTTTGGCTATGACCTGGTTGGCTCAGATGGTAAGCCGGCGTACCCGGTCGGCAAGGCAACAGCGGCGGGCGTGTTTTCCTGCCGGCTCGATGGGAGCGACGTGGAGATCTTCGCGACCGGAGGTATCAACCCGGTCGAAGTCGCGTTCTCACCCGAAGGCGAACTGTTCACGACCTGCCCGATTATTGACAACATCGACGGTCGGCACGACGCTCTGATTCATTGGGTTCGCGGAGCGACGGTCGGGCCGAAAGACTTTCGCCCGCCGCCGCTGCCACAGACTGGCTATCGATTGCCGGCACTGAGTCGCTGGGGACAGGTCGCTCCGTCGGGATTGATGACGTATCGTGGCGAGGCATTCGGCCGGGAGTATCGCGATCGGCTTTTTGCAACTTACTTCAACACGCGAACAGTCGTATCGACACGACTCGAACGGCACGGCTCAACCTATCGTTCATCTGACGAGGACTTCCTGACATCGCCGAACCCCGACTTTCATCCCACGGACATCATGCAAGATGCCGATGGCAGTCTGCTGCTGATTGACACAGGCGGCTGGTTCCGCATTAGTTGCCCGTTTTCGAAGACGGCAAAGCCGGAGATTCCCGGAGCGATCTACCGTATTCGCCGCGCCGATGCGAACCCGGTCGATGACCCGCATGGACTGGCACTCAACTGGACGGATCCGACTCGGCGGGAGTTATGGGAACGGCTCAACGACCCGCGTCCTGTCGTCCGTGACCGGACGATTGCCGCCTGGCACGAGCTTGGCAGCGCTGCAGCGGAGTTCCTGGTGAAGCGGTTCCGCTACGAGGCCGAGCATCCCGACAACTCGTCGCCACAGAGACGTCGAAACGCGATTTGGGCCGCATCGCGGATCGGTACGGAGCGTTGCCGTCGGCTCGTCCGGTATGGGCTGTCCGATTCAGACGGCACGGTGCGGCAGGCGGCCGTGCGGAGTGCGGGCATTCTGCGCGACAGCGAGGCCACGGCGAAACTCGCTGACGTGCTGTTGGGTGAGCAATCATCGTGGCCGCTCCGTCGAGCCGCTGCGACGTCGCTCGGGCAAATCGGAGACTCCGCAGCGGTGTCCGGCTTGTTGACCTCGGCTGCTCAAGGCGGCGACGACTTCTTCAACCACGCAGTCGTGTATGCCCTGATCGAGATCGGTGACTTTGACGAAACGGCGAAAGGGCTCGCGAGCGGGAGCCCTCAGCTTCAACACGCGGCGCTCGTCGCCCTCGACAGGATCGATTCGGAGAAACTGACTCGCGAACACGTCGCGCCGCTGCTGCAGACCGACGACGAACGGCTCCGAAGGACGGTCCTCGAACTGATCAGTCAGCGCGATGGCTGGAGTGACCAGATCGTCGAATTCCTCGAGGATTACATAGTTACGGGCCCGCCGAGTCCCGCCCGCGACGCCATCCTGCGCGGCGCGGTTGTCAACTTCGCGAATGACAAACGTGTGCAGGATATTGTGGCGAAAGCTCTGTCGCCGAACTCGATTAAGACGAAGCAAGCCCGCACAGTGCTGCTGGAAGCCGTTGCCCGCATAGAAACTTTACCGGAAGTGTGGATCGCACCGCTGACGAAGTCGATGACCGATCAAGCCAATCCGGTTTCAAGTCAGGAGACCATTGCCGCTCTTCTGGCCTCGGGAACGAATCAGTTTGATCGGTCGCTCCGCGCGGTCGCCTCCAGCGCTGCATTCACGCAGGATGTTCGTGCGGCTGCCTGGAGTTGCCTCTGCGCTCGCGGCGAAAGAATCCCCGACGATGCGTTGGCGCTGCTTCTCGAGCGTGTGATGTGTGCCGCGATTCTCCCCCCTCTGGACCGGTTGGAAGCGGCCCGCGCAGTCGCGTCGGCCAGCCTGACGGAATCACAGCTCCATGAGGTTGCTAAGTTCGCGTATCATGCACGTCCGATGGAACTGCCAGCTCTATTGCACGCGTTCCATGGGCAACCGGATTCGCAGGAGAAACTGCCGCCGCGGACCGCCATCACGCTGCTGGAATCGCTCGGTGGTTCGCCCGGCCTGACGGCGCTGTCGCGCGGAGATCTTGATGCAATCGTGAGACGCTTTCCGGCTGACATCGGGCGAAAGAGCGGCCCGCTGTTTGAAAAACTGAATGCTACCGACGCAAAGCAGACTCAGCGGCTCGACGAGATCGCATCTCAACTCGTCGAGGGCGAGGCGGAACGCGGCCGCAAACTGTTCTTCAGCAATCGAGTCGCGTGCAGCGCGTGCCACCGAATCGCCGGCCAGGGCGGCACAATTGGGCCGGACCTGTCCCGAATCGGCAGCATTCGCAAACGCCGCGATCTGCTCGAAGCAATCGTCTTTCCGAGTGCCACGATTGTGAACAACTACGAAACCTGGTCCGCGCTGACACAGAACGGCCGGACTCACACCGGCGTCATTCAACGGGCAACCTCGCGATCACTTGTTCTACGAAACACGCAGCGCATGGAAATCGTCCTCGACAGAATTGACGTCGAAGAACTCGTCCGCCATCCAACATCGATTATGCCGCAGGGCCTGGACCGTACGCTAACTCCCGCCGAACTGAGCGACCTGCTCGCGTTTCTGCAATCTCTTCGCGAGCAAAAGAAGTGATCTCTTATCCAAGGTATTTGTCATGCTTCGTTATGTCATTGTCTCAATGATCGTCGTCTTGTTTCACGGTTACTCGGCTTTCGCCCAGGACGACAAAGAATACAACGAAACCCAGTTCGTCGGTTATGGTCTGAAAGCTCCGCCTGGCCTTTTTAAGAACGTCAACGATTCCACGGTTGGCGACGCCATTCTCCTACGCGGGACCGAGTTGTTCATCGACGACCACTTAATCGAGTCGCTTGACGGGGTGCGTCGGCAGCTTAACCAGCCGATCAAGCACAAGCAAAACCCAGTCCTGGTTAAGACGGAAGACTGGGAAGAGAAAGCGCCAGGCTATGGTACCGTACATTACGATGCTAAATCGAAACTCTTTAAGATGTGGTACCAGGGCTGGAAGAAAACGGAAGGCACTTCGACGGGCCTGCTCTGTTACGCGACATCCAAGGACGGCATCCACTGGGACAAGCCGGCCCTCGACAAGAAGACCGGGGCCAACCTCGTTCAGCACCCGCCGATTCAGGGCTTCCAGTGTGCAGGGATCTTCCTCGACCGCACAGAGCGAGATCCTCAGCGCCGCTACAAGATGCTCTTTAGCTGCAATCCTGATGGCACTGCGGCGACTTGGATGACCAGCGCCGCATTCTCCCCCGACGGTCTCCACTGGATCCCGTCCAAAGAAACACCGTTGATCCCGTTCAGCGACACGCAGATTTGTCCCTTCTGGGACGCGCGCAGCCGGCGATACGTAGCCTTCCTGCGATTCGGGCCGCCCAACACGCGGCTAATCAGTCGAACCGAAAGCGAGGACTTCCTGCACTGGTCGCCGAAGATCACCGTCCTGCGTCGGACTCGCATGGACTCCATCCAACAGACTCAGTTCTATCAGATGGAACCGCTTCCCTATGGCGAAGTTTATCTTGGGATCATCGGCGCCTACCACAACGAATCGCTTAAGCCGATCCCCGCCGACAAGCCGTGGACCGATCGACAGGATTTACAACTGGCGTTCAGCCGTGATGGTGTCGTCTGGAAACGTGTCGGCGGAGCGGGGGCCATGACGCACGCAGAAGTGAACGAGGAACGCGACTGGAGCAACGCGACGCGCGAAGCGACTTTCCTGCCTTACGGAACAAAAGACAAGGACTGGGACTGGGGCTATGTGACTCCTTACTACACGCCCGAACCTATTATCATCAACGACCGCATTCACTTTTTCTATGCCGGCAGCAATGCCAAACACTGGTGGACCTGGACTGGCGATCCTCCGAAGCTAGACCCCGACGCCAAGGGGCCGCGAAAGGGAGTCGGTTTGGCCACGCTCCGCCGCGATGGCTTCGTTTCGATCAACGCCGGGCCGGAGGGTGGCACGATGGCAACACGATCGTTCGTCTTCCTCGGAGACACCCTAATCCTAAACGCTGACGCAGCGGGAGGGTCCATCTCCGTCGAAGCTCTCGACATGGACGGGAAACCGATCGAGGGTTTTGGCCTCGACACATCGGCCACGCTGACCACCGACAACATCCGCCATACACTGGCATGGAAGGGACACAAAGACCTGCACAAACTACAAGGTCGGCCGATCCGGTTACGGTTTCATCTGAAGCACGCGCGCGTCTACTCACTGACGCCCAAGACACGACATGCTCACTACGTCCGCGCTTATGACTGAACGGCTGTCTCAGCACCTTCATATGATGACGCACCGTAACGTATGTCGGAACGGCACGCGGACGTTTCCGACAATCCCGATAGCTCAAATCACCATCGGCACGTGTGTTGGTCCACCGATTTTTGCGCGAGCATCGAAGGTGTCGAAACACGTTGACTTGATTGATGTTATCGTGTTCTGAGTGAATTCGCGATGAAAGACCTCCGAGAACACGATGTCCGTCAAGAAAGCACTCCGCATCCCCCTTCCCAAGTCCTGGTCGCAGCATGTTCTCTCGGCCATGTTGCACGTGATCTCGCTGGCCCAGTTCGCCACGGTGTACACCCGCAGCTGGGCGATCGACAGCATGAACGGACGTGTCCGCTTAAAAGCCGAGAAAGACCGTCAGGGGCAGGAGATCGCGCTATTGCGAGAGGAGATACGCGTCAAGGATGCCCGCATGGCTCAGATCAATCCGCATCGGCGTCCCCACTTTCCGCCCGCGGAGCGGATGGCCATTCTGGAACTACGGGCAGCTCGCGGCTGGTCCCTCGAACAAGCCGCCAACACCTTTCTTCTGACCGCGCCCACGGTTGCCTCCTGGAGGAAGCGTGTCGATGAGCAGGGTCCCCATGCCCTCGTGAAACTCCGCGAGCCCGTCAACAAGTTCCCGGACTTCGTACGGTACGTGGTCGGGCGGCTGAAGACACTCTGTCCCAGCATGGGGAAAGTCAAGATCGCTCAAACACTTTGCCGAGCCGGGCTTCATCTGGGAGCTACGACGGTCGGACGGATTCTCAAGGAGTCGCCGCAGCCAACACCGCAGGAACCATCTGTCGCCATGGGCCGTGTGGTGACCGCGAAAGAACCTAACCACGTGTGGCATGTAGATCTCACGACCGTACCGACCGGGTCAGGGCTCTGGACATCGTGGCTGCCGTTCGCTTTGCCACAAAGCTGGCC
>PBSM01000336.1 GCA_002726245.1 Planctomycetaceae bacterium
AGAAACCTCGAGAGAAGAAGAATCATCAAGACTGGGGCGGCAAGCTGATGATCGGCGGCTTCGGTCTTCTGCTATTTCTCGTCGTTGGCGGTGGCTTGCTCTACTACAACCTGACAAAGACGCCGGCGAGCGAGTTGTTTAACAACGCTGAAGAGAGTTATAAGTCCGAATCCTACTCGCAAGCCTTAGCTGACTATCAGAAGTTTTTAGAAAAGTACCCCAATGACGAGAACGCCGACGAGGCACGTGTGCGTGTCGTCTTATGTCGGATTCGGACGAGTCTGGGCGACGCACAGAAGGCGTACGACACCTGCATGGAGCTTCTTCCGACCGTCGAGACCGAGGAAGCATTCCCCCCGGCGCGCGATGAGTTCCCTGGGATTTTTCCAAAGGTCGTGCAAGGTTTCATCAGGAAGGCGAACGGTGCCCCCGATCGCGATACGAAGGAGCAGTTTATTGGCAAGGCAGAGTTGTCGAAAAAAGACCTCATCAGAAATGCGGCCTGGCTCCCGGCCTCAAAGCTTCCCGCAATCGAGAACGATCTGAAGCATATTGATGAAGATATTGCCAACCTCAAACGCGAGGTGGCGCGAGATCGCGAACTCGTGAAGGCTTTAGATTCGATCAAGCAGCACGTGGCAGCGGGCGAGACGGAACCGGCCTGGGAGATCTACGGGGTTTTGCTGAACGTTTATCCGGAACTTCGTGAGAACGAAGCGTTGATCGCCGCCGCCCACACCATTAGTGAAGCCGAAAAGGCTCGCGTCCAGGTCGGCGCCGAAGAAGTACCTGGATCGACCGAGGATCATGAGAGCCCGACGGTCTATCAAGTCGTTCTGGCGACAAGCACTGGGCAACCAATTCCCCGGCTCGAAGGACAAGCGGTGGCGGTACTGGCAGGCGGGTCGGTTTACGGGATCGATGCAGGCAAAGGTGCTGTCCTTTGGCGGCGGTTCGTCGGTTATCACACGCGGCATCAGCCGGTGCCGGTCACTAAACAGCCGGGCGCCGATCTGATTCTGTCTGACAGCCACCGGCAAGAGATTGTGCGGGTCAAAGCTGCGACCGGGGAACTGGTTTGGCGAGCGTCGATCGGTGCCGTCTTCGGAGCACCCGCCGTCGCCGGTGATTCGATCTTCGTGACGGCCGAAGACGGCGACGCGGCAGGCAAGGTCATCCGCATTGATGCGTCGAACGGCAATAGCTCGCTGCAAGTTTCCGTGCCACAGCGGTTACAGGTCGCGGCAGGTGTTTCGCAGAGTCATCCTTATCTGTTGCAGCCGGGTCAGCACTCCAATTTGTACGCGATCTCTTCACAGACCTTGGAATGTGAAGATGTCGAATACTTGGGGCACAAGAGAGGAACGATCGCCGTCCCGCCGTTGGTCATCCAAGACCATGTGTTGATCGCGGAGAACGCCAGCCCAACGACGTGCCGACTTCACATCCGAAAGATCGTGCCCGATTCAGACGGGGCGTTGTTCGAACGCACGCAAGATCCGATTTTCCTCAAAGGTAACGTGGTCGTTCCGATGATTCTGTATGGCCGACGGCCATTGGTCGTGACGGACATCGGCGAGATCAACGTCTTCAACATCGACTTCAATGCCGAGAGAGACACCGTCGAGCACGCCGCTACTCCGAACCCACCGCGGCAAGAGCGGCTGAAGAGCTACCCGGTCGTTGAGGGCACGACGCTGGTTGTCGTTGACAACAAGCTTGTTAAGTACGAACTGCAGATCACGAGAAAACTGGTCCGGCAAGATTCGGTTACCAATAGCAGCGAAGCCTTCATCAGCCCGCCACTCCTGTTGGGCGACATTCTGATCGTCACGCGGCGGCTGAATGGCTCGACCGGGGCAACCGTTTCGGCGTTGCAAGTCGATAACCCGCGCCGCGCGGTCTGGAGTACTCACCTGAGTGCTCCGGTCAGTCGTGCCACGGTCGTCCCTGCTGAGAAGCGGATCGATGTTGTCACGGCGGTCGGTTCTCTGTTCGAACTCGTTATCGACACCTTGAAGGCGGGGTACACCAGCGATCCGGTTGTTGATGCGAAAGTGGTCGGTGCTCTCTCGTTCACCGAGCCGGTTCTCTTTGAGGACGGCAAGGTTGCGTACTTCAATCCGGTAGACAACCGGCGGGCATTGATACAGACGCCGGGAGGCGGAGGAGGTCGTCTGCGTCTGCTGACGCTGAACCTACAGAACGCCAAAGTGACTTGCACACCGCGTGCGTTCAAGGACGGCCTGCTCGCACCAACAGACAATGGAGTTGTCGTTCTGGCGAATACGGATACGGGCGACCATCTCGTGCTTCCCTTCCAACCTAAACTAGGCCCCGGCGAGAACGTCCAATGGCGACGGCCAGCGGTTGTGGGAGACGCGTTTGTCATTGTGGACGATCGACAGAATATCTACCGTGTCGGCATCAAGGCAGAACCCAAGCCGTTCCTCGAAGCCGCAGCCACCGCGAAGCTCGACGTTAACATCGACTCGCCGCTGGCTACCGTCGGCGACACCGTTTACGGCGTTGTTAAGAACTCGGGCGGTGATGTGATCGTTGCGATCAATGCCGCCGATCTGTCGGTTACCAAACAGATCGCGCTCGAGGGGCATATCAAGTGGGGACCGGTGCAAGTGGATGACAGTGTCTTCTGCTTGTCCGACACAGACGGTTTGATCTGCTTCGGCGCCGCCGGCGAAGAACGCTGGAAAACCGCTTCCGGCTTCGATGGGGATCCAGCAGGCGAACCATTGCGGGTCGGCGCGGATTATATCTTCGCGCTGCTAGACGGCTCCGTCGTCAGCCTCTCCGCCGAAACCGGTGAGCAGGTGGCGAAGACAAATGTAGGTGAACCGCTTGGCGCGGGCCCGGTTACATTTGGCGAGTTACTGCTCTTGCCTGGGCACGATGGCGTTTTACACCTAATCCAACCACCCCAACCCGCCGGCTAGCCCGGCTCAAGGTGAGTGCGGATGAACGTTAACTTGATGACAAAACGCAAGCTGACTGGGTTGCTGGCCGCGGTGATCGTCGTGTCGGGAATTGTGTTTAGCACTTCCCGTCGCGCGACTTCGCAAGAGGGTGCTGAAGATTCTGAAACGGTTGTGGAGATCGAAATCCCGCTAATCGAGCGCGAGCCGTTTGATGTCATCATCCTCGATGAAGCAAACAGGAACTATCGAGCCGAAGTCTTTCTGCTCCCTTTCCCGCAACGTCGCCCTCCGCCGCCGGACAAGCGAAAGGGCGATCTACGCGTGCGATTGCTGTTCGACGATTCGATGGAGTGGGATGTCGCTTGGCAACATATCACCCAGGTGATCTTGTTCGAGCAAATGCTTTTTGACCAGGCCACGTCGTTGAAGGCTGAAGCGAAGAAGTTGATTGCCGCGAAGAAGTATTTGGATGCTGGTGAGAAACTCGATGAGGCGTATCACTACCTGCTCAAAATGCAGGTCGATTATCCGCGCTATCCGCGTCTTGGATCCTCGGTCGATGAGTTTCTGTATCTCGATTCGGGCAACCTCTATCTGCAAAAACGGTTCGCGGAAGCGCTCAACGTGATGGAGCAACTTTACGAGCGGAATCCGACTTACAACAACAGCTTGTTGCCGGGTCGGATGGGGACGCTGGTCGATGAGATTGTCAAAGGTTATTTGGATCAAAAAGATTTTCGATCGGCGCGCATCGTGCTAGATCGGCTCGCCGACAAGTACCAAGACAAGCGACCGGTACAAATTGATTATTGGCGAAAGGAACTGGACCGTTTGGCGTCGGAGCACGTCGCGATCGGACGGAAGGCCCTTGAAGAGAAACGCTATCGCGAGGCGGTCGAATCAGTCCGCCTGGCGCGGGATGTTTCTCCTACTTCCCGTGACGCGCGGGAACTCGAAATAATACTGAATGATACCTATCCGCAAATCGTTGTCGGCGTCACGCAGCCCGCGCTGACATACGATTCCGAACGGATCGACGACTGGGCGGCTCGACGAACTGGCCGGCTTGTCCATCGAAGTCTGATTGAGTTTCTTGGACCGGGTAACGAAGGCGGGGAGTATCAATTCCCGGGCGGCACGATCGAGCGCAGCCCCAACGGCCGACAGTTGACGTTTCGTCTCAATCAATTCGCCGCTGACAATGTGAATGTTGTGCAGAGTGGTTACGTCTTGTCACAGCGTTTGCTCGATCTGGCAAATCCGAAATCGACCGAGTATCGGTCCGCTTGGTCCAGCCTGATCACGGGTGTTAGTATCGACAACGTGCTTCGAGTCGATGTTGACTCACGGCGTTCGCATGTACTCCCAGAAGCATTGCTTCGTGTTCCGATGTCGGCAACGTTGTTGCCCGATGGCACTCCCGCCAAGGATGGAACGGGATCGTTCCGAGTCGATCTCGAAACCGAAACCGATACCGTCTTCATGCTGAAAGATTTCCAGCCGGGTACTCGTTTGGCTGAACTTATCGAGCGGCATTTCGAGAATGCGAACGGCGCTTTGAACGCGCTTCGACGAGGCCGGATTGATGTCATCGATCGACTGTTTCCGTCAGACGCCGCGCGTTTGGAAGAGCAGTTGAAGCGCGAACGCAATCCCGATCTCGTCCTGCAGCAGTACTCCTTGCCCACCGTGCACACACTGATTCCGAAGTCAGATCATCCATTTCTGGCCAATCGAAAGTTCCGCCGAGCGCTGGCCTTCGGCATCGATCGCCATCGCATCTTGGGCGAGGATTTGCTCGGTGGTCGCGTCCGTCCCGGTTGCCAGGTGATCAGCGGCCCGTTCCCACTAGGATTGGGACAGGACGATCCGCTCGCCTACGCCTACGACGAGACTTTGGAGGCCAGAGTCTGGCGTCCGCGACTGGCGAAGCTGCTGCTGATCCTGGCCGAGAACGAACTCACGACAAAGGCGGAGTTGCTCAAGGAAGAACCGCCGAAGCTAACACCGTTGTTGCTCGCCCATCCAGCCACTGAGTCGTCGCGTGTCGCCTGTCAGGCGATCAAAGCGCACTTGGCGATCATTGACATCGAGATCAAGATCAAGGAATTGCCTGTCGGCATGACGACCGACCCGGATGACGAGTGCGACCTGTTGTACACCGAGATTGCCATCTGGGAGCCCGTGTCTGACGCACGGAAGTTGCTTGGCCCCGGCGGCGTCGCCGCAACCGATAGCCCTTTCGTACAGCAAGCCCTGCGTTGGCTCGATCGAGCGGAGAATTGGGGCGATGTTCGCGAACAGCTCGTGGCCCTGCACCATGCCGTCCATAATGAAGTTTCGTTGATCCCGCTTTGGCAAACGACTGACTACTTCGTCTATAACAAGCGGCTCCGTAATCTCGGCGAGAGTCCCGTTTGGCTCTATCAAAACGTCGATCAATGGCGGCTGCAGGCCGAGGTAGCGGAGCGGCAATAGGCTGATATGACTTCCCGTAGAAACAATTCGACGATCCCGCACAGCTTCAGGGGGCTAAGTCTGGTGTCGCTTTCGATGATGCTGGCGCTCGTGCTCGGCAGTGTGATCGGAGCGTCCAAGGCGGACGCTGCGGCCGTCGAGCCTTGGGAGTATTCGCCGTATCGCGTGCAGGTCTGGTTAACGGCGGGGCCCTCGGCTGAGTTAAACGGTCCGATCTTGGATCGTCTCTCGCAATCCCTGACGACTCAGATCGAATCGTCGGTCGGTGCTGCGTGGCGCGCGGAAGTGTTGTCTCCTCCCCCGGAACTGCGGACGTTGATTCTGCATGACTACAACCTGCTTACGCCGGAGGTTCTGGAAGAGAAGGCCCCCGATGTCTTCAAACTCGACAAGTTGATTCTGCTCACGATTGAAACGAATCAACGCGAGTATATCGTTGATGCTCGAGAGTTTGATTGTCGAGTTCGGCTGTATGGTTCGGGAGTCCGGCGAATCGTCAGGCAGCCGACGTATCTCGACTGTGCGTGCTTCCAAGCCGTTTCGAAGGCATTTCGCGCCGTCACGCGGATTGAGGCGGGTGCACCCAAGTCAGGCGAAGTCAGGATCCGCGCTGGCGGTCTCGTGCTAAGCGACACATCACCTTGCTATATCGGCAAAGAAGATATACTCCTGCCGATTCTGAGGAGCAACGACCGCGCGGGAAATGTTGTTAAGGTCATTCCCATCGAATGGACTTATCTAGTCGTCAAACAACGCACGGACCTGAATCCGTATCTGATGGAGTGTCGGGTATGGTCGGGCAAGCCGAATCCCCTGCAAGGGCGAGTCAGTTCTCGCAAGGAGCGTTACGCACTAAAGATGCGACCGACCGGGACAACGAGCGTGTTGCGTGTTGAAGCCCAGGTGAAGAAGGACCAGACTCCGTATCCCATGGCTGGGCTGGAAGTATACGCCAAGCTGCCACTTGAAAATCCGCCGAAGGAGAAGCCGCCTGCTGCTGCTCCGGCCGATGCAGAGCCCGAAGGCAAAGAGAACGCAGCGAAAAGTGAGGCATCCGCTTCGGCCGAAGGAGCTGAGGCGAGCGCTCCAGCCGAACCCGCCAAGGAGAAAGCGCCGGCTGATCCAGAACCTGCACCAGCCGTGGAAGCACGGCCCAATCCGCCTGTCTTGGTCGGCGTGACCGATTGGCGTGGGATGTTGACGATCGAGCCCGGTGAGATGCGGTTGCGAATTCTCTATCTCAAGAACGGCGGACAATTACTGGCGAGATTGCCGGTGATTCCCGGTTTGCATGAAGAAGAGGTCGCACGTGTACCCGATGACGGACCGAGATTGCAAGCGGAAGGCTTTGTGAAGGGTTTGCAATCACAATTGGAGGATGTCGCCGCACAACGACAGATTATCAACAGGCGATTCAAGATGCGATTAGAAGAAGGGAAGGTCGTTGAGGCGAATGCGCTGTACGAAGAGTATCAGCAGCTTCCGTCAAAAGAACAACTGAGTAAGCAGTTGGACGTTCAGATGAGCATCGTGCCTGACCCACCACCAAACCGTGTCGTAAAGCTGCGGATCGACCTGCTGTACGCCAACCTCCGCGAGGCGCTCGGTAAGTACTTGACCTCGACGCAAGGTAACGACATGCTCCGCGAACTCAATGACGCCAAGCGCGGACGTCCGCCTACGACATCCAGTCCCGCAGAATGAATCCGACAGCGATTCCAATTGCGACGGAAAGCGGGATCACCGCGGCTAATAATCTGATCACAAGCGTGAGATCGTGACGGCGGGGTTCCGTGAAGGGCAGCGGCGGCGGCAAAGGCGGACTCGACCGGTCGCCGAAGTGTCGAGTATCGTGCCCCGCACCGGCGAGTGGATCGGTCGTCTGTGACCACTGGCTCGCGCTCTCCTGACGACTCGAATCGTATTCCTCGGAATAGTCAAGCCGATCACCGTCGGTGTCTTGCGCCGCATCGTCATCGTCCGTCGGAACGGGAGGTGGCGCCCAAGGAGACTTTGTTAGCGGCGCTGGAACGAGCCCAACCTCCGTCGCCCAAGGCTCCAGCCGCGCCGCAACCTCTGCCGCGCTTGGCATCCGTTCGTTGGGCTCCTTCTCCATCATATCGGCGATCACCTCAACGAACTCCTCCAACACATCGGGATTGAAGCGTTTCGGATGCCACGGCGTCTCGGCGAGGTGCCGCTGGGCTTTACTATTCGGTGTCCCGCCGGGAAACGGCACCTTGCCGGTTAGCGCGTAGTAGAGCGTGCAGCCGAGCGAGTAGACGTCGCTGACATGACTTACGTCGTGTGGATTACGAATCTGCTCCGGAGACAAGTAATCCGCGGTTCCGACGATCTTGCCGGCCCTCGGATCTTTGTCGCCTTCGCCGATAAAGCCAGCCAGCCCCAGATCGGATACCTTGGCGACACCTTCAGGTGTGACGAGGATGTTGCCGGGCTTTACATCACGATGAATTAAGCCGCTTTCATGCGCGTGATGAAGGCCGCGTGCCGACTGCATGATCACGCTCGCCGCTTGCTGCATCGTCAGCGGCCCTTCCGAGCGAATCAAGCGGCGAAGATCGGTACCCGGAACATACTCCGTCACCAGATAGTGGACGCTGCCGTCGTTGCCTGCGTCGTAAGCTCGCACAAGATTTGGGTGATCAAGCTTCGCCAGCGTGCGGATCTCGCGAGTAAAGTTCGCGATAGCCTCCTCGGTTGATTTGTCTATGGGCAGAATCTTTACCGCGCACTCACGTCCCATCACGTTGTGTACGGCCTTAAACACCTGCCCCATCCCGCCCTGACCAATAAACTCGGTAACCAAGTAGCGGCCAAGATTCAGCTTGTTGCGGCCGAGCAACATCTGGTCAGCCTGGTAGCTCGTGACAACTTCCATCTCGACTAGCTTGTCGGCTAGTTCTTGGTCGGTTATCTCAAAGCCGCTGCCAGCTCCCACCGTCGCCGCGCGCAACGCCGCCTCACCACAGTCCAGTTGGTCCTGCGTGACCAAACCGCTCAGCAACGCGGCATTCCGGAAAATCGAGCGCGTCTTGTTCCTCACGGCATTAACGAGAAATCGAGTGTTCAGAAGAGTCGTTACCCGACGCGAACTATAAGTTACCGTTCGGCAATATGTCGCGCCAAGCTTAGGATCGCCGATGTTCATTCATTGTAATCAGCCGAGCCGTGATCCCACCGCCTCGCCGGCCGGAAGACCCCTCATGTCGAGGGATCAAAGCTTCGCGATCTTTTCCGGCACTACACCGAGTGCCCGCCAGGCGCTCGGCACTTCGGCGGTGATCGTCAACTCTGTCTTGAGGACAGGATGTGTCAGTTGCAAGCGTAGAGCGTGCAAGGCGATACCTGCCTGCATCGTCGTTTCGGCTCCGTACTTTCGATCGCCGACAATCGGCCAGCCGCGATGTGCAAGCTGCAGTCGGATTTGATGCTTGCGCCCCGTCTCGAGAAAGATTTCCAAGAGACTTCCCTGGCGGAGGTCGGTGATCGCACGGTACCGCAATCTCGCTTCTTTCGCCTCGGGATGCGAGGCGGCCGCGATGTGCATCTTGCGATGTCGCTCGTCCTTTCGTACCCAATCGACACATCGCCCCTCGCGCGGGTCCGGCCTGTTTTCTACCACCGCCCAATAGAGCTTCTCGACATCGCTCGCTCGATATTGCTCTGTCAACCGGCTGGCGGCTTTGGAAGTTCGAGCTATCATGACGACGCCAGTCACGGGGGCGTCCAATCGACTGACGATGCCCAGGTAAACGTTGCCCGGCTTCTGATACTTTTCCTTGATGTAACTGCGCGCCTGCTCCAGCAGGCTCGGCTTGCCAGCCGGCACGCCCATCGTCGCCAAGCCAGGGGGCTTCGCCACCGCGAGCAAATGATTATCTTCGTAGAGAACCTGCAATTGTTTCACCGGAAGAACGTCATCTCCATGTCTGAGCAATCGCACCGTCTGATTCTCGCCAGCCAATCACCGCAACGACGCACGCTGCTGACCGATGTGGGCTACACGTTTGACGTGATCGCTCCCAGTGACGGTGCCGAGTGTGGAGTTTGCAGTGGCGAGACACCATCCGAACTCGTCGCCCGGTTGTCTCGCCAGAAAGCTGGCGACGTTGCCGAGCGTATCGAAGCAGGCATTGTACTCGGCTGTGATACGGTCGCCGAGTGTGCAGGCAGAATACTTGGCAAGCCTCGTGATGCGGATCACGCCAGGCAGATGCTAACGCTGCTTCGCGGTCGCGTTCATCATGTCTATAGTGGACTCTGTCTATGGAGACGCCCGGCCGATAGCGTGCTCGTCAAAGTTGACACGACGAAACTGAAGATGGCCGAAATCACTGACAACGAGTTGGACGCCTACGTTGAATCGGATGCGTGGATTGGCAAAGCGGGGGGCTTCGGCTACCAAGACCGTCCCGAGTGGCTGGAGATACTGGCTGGCAGCGAGTCGAACGTGATTGGCCTACCGCTGGAGTTGCTCGGGCAGATGCTATCGGCTCGTGCCTGACCGACTCTCGATGACGGAATAACCTCAAACAGGAAGTGACATGACAGATCAGCAGCCACGATTGCTCGTCCTCGGAGCCCACCCGGACGATGCGGAGTTTCATGCGGGAGCCTTGATCTCGATCTATCGGGAGAATAACTTCCCGGTGAAGATCGTGTCGGTCACCAACGGTGCTTCGGGACATCATCAACGCACCGCGGCAGAATTGCCAGCGATCCGTTCCGCGGAAGCTGCGAGTGTTGCGTCCTTGATGGGTGTCGAATACGAAGTTTGGGAGTATCCCGACGGAGCTTTGCAGCCGACTCTTGACGTTCGCGAACGAGTCATACGCGAGATCCGAACTTTCTCGCCGGACCTTGTGCTGACACATCGCTTGAACGATTACCATCCCGACCATCGCGCGGTCGGACAACTTGTCCAGGACGCTTCGTACATGGTGACGGTCCCGCTCGTCTGTTCCGACGTGCCTGCTTTACGGCGCGATGCCGTAGTGGCCTACATGCCGGACCTGTTTACGAAACCGAATCGGCTTTGGCCAGATGTCATTTTCGACACGACGTCCTATTTCGAGCAAGTTGTCTCGATGCTGGATTGCCATCGATCGCAAGTCTACGAATGGCTGCCCTACAATGCAGGCATCATCGATCAGGTCCCAGACGACGAAGCGGGACGACGCGAGTGGTTGGCCAATTGGTTCGCCCAACGAGCGAGCGCCGTTGCCGACCATTTCCGCGAGCGACTCATTGAGGCGTATGGAGCGGATGTCGGTGAGAACATCAAGTCGGCCGAAGCCTATGAAATCAGCGAATACGCCGCAGGGCTTGGCGACGAGAAACTCCGTTTGTTCCCGGGCGGACGCTGATCACGGATCGAGCGGCAAGGTCTGCCCGGCTCTGGCCGCTTCGATTCCTTTTTCCAGAATCGCCTGTGTATCGCGACAGATAATGGCGTCGCACAGCGGCAAAGCACGGCTGCCGGTCTCGACGCAATGCGCCAGATGCGCCGTGGCCGATCGGTTCTCGCTCGCCGACTCGGGAACGACGACTTCCAATCCTTCCGGAACTTCCGCTGTTGCGAGAAGCAGACGTCCGCCGACTCGCGGCTCCATCATCAACGTTCCTTCAGTTCCGTAGATCAACGTCATATAGGCGGATAGCTTGCCGATCTGCGTCCACGAACCCTCGGAGATTGCCATCGCGTGTCGATAGTTCATGACCAGCATCCCGTTGTCTTCGACGTCGATGTTCTCCTTCACAAGCCGCTCTGCCATTGCACTGACATGCGTCGGCATTCCGAGGACAGTGCGGGCGAGAACAGCACCATAACAGCAATAGTCCATGAACGCGCCGCCCGGGCCATTGCGCCGCGGGTCGTACAGCCAGTCGCAGAAGAATTCGGAGCAACCGAGCTCGCGCGGCCCTTCGTGTGCTGCTCGGTATCGAACCTGCCATACTGTGCCGACCGCACCGTCCTGAACCATCTTCAACGCATGTTGCATCTGTGGCCACCAGGCGAACGGCCAGTTGACCAACAGTCGAACATTAGCCGCTTCGGCCGCGGCGAGCATCCGTTCTGCTCCCGCCAATGTCGCGGCCATCGGTTTTTCGACGAGCACATGCAAGTCTCGCGACGTTGCCAGCTCCGTTAGCTCAGGGCCCGATGCATTATCTGCGTAGACATACACCGCATCCAGCTCTTCGCTGTCGAGCATTGTTTCTGGGTTGGTGTAGGGGCGCGCATGGAACTCACGTTCGACGCGTCCGAGGAGGGCTTGGTGCGGATCAGCCGCCGCCACGATTCGGACGTCGGGATGAGTTGCAGCGTCCGGGAGATTATCCCAGATGTGATCGTGTGTAAGGCCGAGAACGCCAATACGAAGAGGTGTTGGCACTGGTGTTCCTCCATCATCAGGTAGAGACATAATACCGATAGTGTACGGGTAACAAGCTATATCGACCTAGTACTTCGTCAAAACTAAGACTTGGGGTTGCAGTTTCGTGGCGTAAGCTTCCAGCTTGCGATTCACCGGGCGAAACACACGGCAAGCAGGAT
>PBSM01000337.1 GCA_002726245.1 Planctomycetaceae bacterium
GTGAATCGTTCTCATCGATCGCCAGCGCAATGCGAGCACGGCGGACTTTACGACACCGTAGGGTCAAAAAACTCCGCCGACCGTTAAATGCAGGAGATTCTTGCACTTCCGAAAACTGAAACATCGCAATCTCAGCCGGTTGATTCTTCGCCAATCCATCACAATGTATCCACCGCCTCACTCGCAGCCAGCCCGCGTTTGGACTTCGGCGTCAGCCCGAACTTCGGCATCAAACCGCAGCTCCCAATCTCTGATAACTAAAAAAAAGGTCCACCATCCCAATGGGACAGCGGGCCTTCGGCGTCAGGGCCGGATGTTGCCGTCGTGAACGCTGGTCACGATCAGCACACCCGCAGCGATCATGAACACCATCCAGCTCTCGAGCCAGCAGGGTGCGTCCTGCGATGATCTCACCGCTCAGGATGGCGTCGCAGTAGTTGCCGACGCAGTCGGCATGGTTTCGCGGTGACATGCAGGGGATGTAGACTACCAGGAGGGTCATTCGGAGGAACGGCATCGCAGAAGAACTGCTGCTTTCACGGGAAGTGTTACCGGCATCCGATGGAGACCTAAAAGGCAGGTGCTAAAGTGCGTTGTCGAATTCACCGGGGTTGCCATGAGATTGGCGGAAACTGCGTCGAAGTTGAGTCGCAGGGGAAGCGGATTGTCTTGGATATCGGGTTGCCGCTGAAAGACGAACAGGACGTCTCCGTTCCCGACATCAATGGCCTGACTTCCGCCGATGATTCTTTGCTCGGCATCTTCATCTCGCACCCGCACCCGGACCATTACGGCCTGCTGGGGAAGATCACTGAACCCGTGCCGGTCTACATGGGTGAAGCGTCCCGCCGCATCATCGATGTCAGCGCCTTCTTCACACCATTGCCGTCGCTGGGGAAGACTGAAACTCAGATCCTGACGGACAGGCAGCCCATCCACAGCGGCCCATTCACCGTCACGCCTCACCGCATCGATCACTCGGCTTACGACAGCTATTGCCTGCTGGTTGAGGCTGACGGCAAACGTCTGTTCTACTCGGGCGACGTTCGAGGGCACGGACGCAACGCTCATCTCTTTGATGATCTCATTCGCAACCCACCGCAGGACATCGAAGTTTTCATCTGCGAAGGAACCCAGATCGGTCGTGACCCGGATTTCGCCTACCCGGATGAACAGTCGGTGGCGGATGAGATGGTCAAGGTCTTCAATAAGACGGAAGGCATGTGCCTGGTGTGGTGTTCCGGTCAGAACATCGACCGGCTCATTTCGGTTCGGGATGCGTGTCAGCGATCAGGCCGACAACTTATTCTTGATATGTACACGGCTGAGATCGTGCGTGCTGCCGACGACGATGCAGGGCCAAAGCCGGGCAAGGAAGGCGTAACGGTCTTTCTGCCGTACGGTCAAAAGCAGAAAATCAAACGGGAAAAGGCATTCCATATTTCGAACCGGCACTATCCACATCGCATTTACCCAGAAGCCCTGGCTGAAGCAGCGTCTAATTCGGCCATGGTCTTCCGTCCCAGTATGCTGAGAGACCTTGATCGGGCAAAATGTCTAAGTGGTGCAAGTCTGATCAGTTCGCTCTGGTCGGGCTACGTCCATCGCAGTCACAAAGAACTCGATCAAATGGAAGCACTTGGAATCGAACGCACGCATATCCATACGTCCGGTCATGCGACGGTGGACGAACTGAGAAAGTTCGTTGATGCAATCCCCGCCAGACGAGTCATCCCGATTCATCTGGAAGACCGGGATGGGTTTGCCGAGTTGTCAGATCGAGTGGAAATCAAGAACGATCACGAATGGTGGGAGGTGTAATGAGCAAGCTAGAAAGAATTGATCGGAGGATTTGATGTCACGTTATGAATTCTGGGAACGTAATGGATGCGAAAGGCTGACAAGTTTGATGACTCAGCCTTTGTATGCGAAGTGCCTTGCACCTGACATCGCAAATGGAAATGTGTTTCCAGCAATTCGAGGCCGAAAAATTGATTTCTACTGCAAAGGCCAGAAGCTGTGCTCATTCACCGGAAACGTATTCCAGTCAAATATCGCATATCTTGCCGCCTTTGAAAAAAGGCCAACAGGTGAAATCACCGAGGAACAGTTTCGTTCTCTGAAAGTATGCCGCTCTTTTCAAGACGGATACAAGCAGATCAAGACAAACCTTAAATTGCACAAGCAGCCGGAGTCGGGGGAGGTATTCAAGTTATGCGAGAAGTTCTCCAGCTTCAAAGACAGAAAACCACCCGTGATTAGTGTTATCGACATAGAGCTGTCACTTGAATCGCAAAATACTGAGCGCAGCCAAGACAGAATCGATGTGGTGTTATTTCATCGTACCTTGCAGCAGCTTTGGTTTTGTGAGGTGAAGACGCTGGACAACAGTGAGATTTGGCCTAGAAACGGTAAAGTGAAGGTCCGAGACCAAATCAGTCGTTATAGGGATCAATTAAAGCGACGACAGAAGAAATTGCTCAAAAGCTATCAGCAATACGTCCGCCTGATGAACAAGCTGTGCGGCGTTTCCTTGCCCGAACCGAAACACATCGACATCAAAGTTGATTTGATTCTTTTTGGCTTTAATAGGAAACAGCTGTCAACAATCAAAGACGTGCTTATCCCCGCCTTCAACGGCGAATTTGTCTGCCACCGGATTGGTTCCGCAAATAGCGTAAGCTCAGAGACGCTCAAGAAGTGGTGGAATAACAGATAAGGCATTGTTTTGTCGCCGTCACCCAATATGAACAATGATCAACATGGAACTGAACATTACACGACCGTGTCCGACAAGCGGACCGGCTGGTTCGAAAACTCTCCGTCCTGCGCATGGTTCAGATCCGAGGGCACCGCATACTGAAGTCGAGCAACCACGGGAGTTGCGAGACTTGCTGGTCAGGGAAATGGACGACTTCCTTGCCGGTTATGTCACGGGTCTCATCCTCTTCGGAATCCTGCTTGTGGCTTTTTTCCTCGCAGGAGTATTCGTCGGGAACTGACGGCCCCCCGCATTCATTTCGGGGAAACTTCTGGCTTTCTCGAAAGGCACCGACACCGGTGGATCAGACCGGGTTGCCGAACTGAAAAACTGAGACAAATGCGTTTTCAGTCGAGTGACACAGCGACTACAGAATGTCTTCCAGTCGACGCGACCAGTAGGGCGAAGGCATTATGTCCGCCTCCAGTTCCCTGTTCGCGACCAGGAACTGCCGAGCCTGTTCCAGCATCAGCTCGGGTGTCTTATGTGAGCAGGCTGTTGTTCCGTCGGTCAGACCACATTCACAGGCCGACCACCCGAAAAGCCGGGCCGCTTCCAGTATGTCCGTGTCCCGCGTGAGCGGCAGCGAACAGTCGAGCACCTCGCACAGGAGAAGCCAGCCGTCGTTGTCCGTGTGCTGAAGCAATACGGGGATCATGATTTCAACCGGACCTCACAAGTGGACGTTCTGCTCCAAGGGTTACTCACACGTCTGCGACTTGATCTTTCTAGTGGCCGGACCCTGTGCCACACGTGACCTGATGGGGTGTCAAAGAGGGCCTGTCCCCAGAATTCCGCGTCCATCAGCCAGGTTTCCAAGAATGACTGGCAGGATCTTCACAGCGACGATGAGAGCGATAATCAATCCCCCCCAGACATACCCTCTCAAGTAATTCTCCATCGACTCACCGCCGCGATAAAGGGCACCCCGGGCGATCTCGTGGAAGACATTGAAATTGTCGTTGTTTCTGGAGTCGTTCATCGGGTTTCTGTTCTTTCCAACCCACAGTACAAGTGAATAAAAAACGGACTCCCAGAAAGCATTTGGGTTTTCGATGGCTTATTGACGGCAGCGATCCTGTCATGGCATCTCGCCAGATCGTGCAGTCAGCCAGCCCCTTAGCGGGGCCTGCGTCTTTCTGGAAGTCACGTTTTGCGCAATCGCATGCTCCTAATACCCGGCTGAACGCGCCAAGATTGTGGATTTGGTAAATTTCTGGGATTTTGAAGCCCGTCGTCGTCGTAAGTCCAATAGACAACATCGCGGAAATCAGCCGTAACTCACTTGGTGGATGACTGTTGCGCCCGGAAATGGTTGCCCCGTATTGTTTTTGATCTATTTTTGCGCAATCGCGCTGCGGAGAGCTGGAGTGACCTGCTCCCCCTTAACCGTGACAATCTTCGATAGCTAAAAAAAGGCCCGCCATCCCCGATGGGACAGCGGGCCTTTGGCTCTAAGGCCGGATGTTGCCGTCGTGAATGCTGGTCACGATCAGCACACCCGCAGCGATCATGAACACAGTCCAGCTCTCGAATATCGCTCCCACCAATCCTGCGATGAGCAGGGCACCCAGAAGATAAGCTCCGTTCAGTTTGTGCCGGGCCGTTTTATGGGATGTCGCCATAGGAGGCTCCTTTCTTGTCTGAGTCGCCCTGCCACGCCGCACACTGGCTGCGGTAACCGCAACCAGGGCACTGCATCGGTGACGGGGCCGGATAGAAATGGCCCGACTGAATCGCCGACCACACCGATTCAAAGACCCGCTTCGTGCGATCCAGTCTGTGCTCGTCGAACGCAGCTTCCAGCAACTGCACTTTCGGAGCCTTCGCCTTCGTGATGACCGCAAACTGTAGCCGCAGCTGCTTGCCGGGAATCAGCTTTCGAACCAGATCGGCGTAGAGCAATAACTGCTCCGACTGGTCCTCGGCCTGATGTTCCGTCCATGCCGAGCGGGACGTTTTGAAGTCCTGCACGATCACTGCGTCATCGGTTTCCAGAAGTAAATCGATCCGGCCCAAAAGATCAGGCAGCTCTGGAGACAGTTCACCTCGCAACTCTTCTTCGACACCGATGATCCGGCCTTCGGGTTGCGTCAGGTCACTCTCCAGAAACTTGCGAAGCATTCGGTCCGCCAGATCATGCAGCGAGTCCGGAGTCTCTTTCTTGCCGAACCGGACGTCCTGCTCGGAGCGGTCCTGCCAGCTCTGCTGATGCACATCCAGCAGTGTGTCGAGATCCGGTTGATCTTCGCCCGCCAATTGCTGAGAGAAATAGAACTCCACGGCAGCGTGGATCGCACTGCCAAAAACCAGCGCCGAAGACACGCACTCTTCCGGTAGGCCGTCGATATACCGGAACCGGTACTTCAACGGACAGCTCTGAAAGGTCCGGACGGCAGAGTACGATAAATAGTCCCGCGTTGGGGGGGATGCAGTCGTGATCATGACGGCACCTCCGTCGTCCGCCGCTTGAGCTCATCGATCAGCGAACTGGCTTCCCGGATCGACAGGTCTTCCAGGCGGTCTCGGTGAAACCGTTCCTGCACCAGGTTCTGCGGATCCACTCGTTGTCGCCGGGCAATCGCGAAGATAGCCCGCACCTGGCTCTGCGTCGCCGTCCCGGCTGCCGGACGGTCAGGGTTACCGTTGCTGTGCCCGTTACCGTTCGACGGAGTCCGTTGAGCTGGCTGAGTCAGTTGGTCGTTGACCGACTGCTGACAGGCGGCGAAGGCACTGCGGGCCTGTTGCTGAAAACCGTCCCGGTCGCTCTCCAGTAATGAGCGATCGATCTCGAATTCCAGGTAACAGCTGGCACCGAGAGAACCGTAATCGGGTTGGCCCACTTTCTGTTGCAGGCCGACTGAGAGTTTGACTGCCATAATAAAATGTCTCCTGAAGAATGATGTGAGGATTGATTGAGTCACGTGAAGTGGTCAGCGTTGCGGAACAACCGCGACGTTGTGTTGCAGGTCGGCTTCGTCCCAGTCCACGACCTGCGGCGGCAGATCACAGGGTTCCGGGTCGAAGTTGACTTCGAGCGGGTCAGCCAGGCTGAATCCCCGTTGTCGGATGTCGTCGATGTCTTCCCCGGTGGCGTCGGCGATCAGCTGGTTGAGCTGGTTTTGTGTCATGGTGAGCGTTCACTCCTGATGAAATGAGAAAACGCCGCCCCAGTGGAGCGGCGAGGAAATCACCGCCCCTGTGTGGGGCAGAACACATTCAGCAGGTCAGGCAGCGGCCTGACAGATGCGATCCATCAAGCCGTGCAGGGCCTGAGATCGACGTGGCAGCATCTCCAGAGAGCGACTCTTGAAGCTCTCCGTGAACGCGTTGAACAATCGCCAGACACTGCGACCGTTCTCCTTGAACTCATCGTGACTGGGCTCACGCCATTCCTTGAGCACCAGCGGCAGCTGGGTCACAGGAATCACACGACTATCAACAGCCCTTACCATCAGGTCGTGAGCTGTGCGATCTCGGATCCGGGACTGCTTGTAGGCATCGATCCGGTCAGCCTGCTGCGTACGCATCTCGGAAAGACGCCCAACAGCCTGAGCCACGATGCCGGGCAGATCGCGCTCGATAAAACGCGTGTGCCTACGCGTCAGTACAACCTCACCGAAGAACGAAAGGTTGTCGCAGACGAGCACCTGGCTGCCGAGAGCCAGCGACGCGGGAAACGTCTTGTCGTGAGAATTCCGCAATCCAAGCACGAGGCTGTAGTCCTCGGCATTGTGGCCATTCGCCAGCTCCATCAAGCCGAAGTACCTGGCACCGTCACCCCACAGGCCGTGAGCCTGATTCGTGACATGGAAACCTTGTCCCTCGATTGTCTGATCGACAAGTTCGAGCAATCGCTGGTGAGCGATCGGAACCCAGCTTCGGGTTCGCAGGGGAGTAGTGGCATTTGCAAGTTCATCACGAGTGATGTGCTTCCCGCCACAGTGCATCAGAAGATTCGCCATGAGTGATCCTCCAGTTGGACCGCTCCCCGCGAGGGAACGGTCATGAAAAAAACATAACCGCCCCCGCACACAGCGAGGACGAAACAGATTGAGGTCGCTCTGAATTCCGACCTGTTCAGAACGGCGGCGTGTTGTCATTGGCCGTGGCGTCAGCGATCAACGCTCGGTGATCGTCCTCCGTCACTGTGTGACCGAGCGTCTTTTGTGCCAGAACTGGGCCGGGCAGCAGCCGTGGCTCGTCACTCGTCACTTCCAGCACCAGCATTTCAGCGACCGCGGCATGGTCCGGCTCCTGCGATTGCATTTGCCGGATGACATAGACCGCGACGATCAGCGGCAGCAGACAGGCGATGACCAGGCCCGTGTTCTGAATCGCTGTGGCCACGATGGGATCCCGGTGGCGTTGTTCCGCGATCTCACGCCGATCCTGTTCCAGCTGGCCCCGCCCGGCATCGACCGTTGCCTGCTGATCGTTGAGCTGGCTGGTCAGCTCTTGCTGTGCAGCGATCAATTCACGACGAGCCTCCGCGTCGTGTTCGACCAGTTCCTTCGCGGTTTCGGCGAGTTGATGGCTCTCTTCGACGACCGCCTGGGACTGATCAGCCATGCGGTCGTTTTGTCGGGCCTGTTCTTTGACCGCCTGCTCGGCAAATTCAGCCAGTCGCTGGTCACGCATGTCGGGTGAGTCACTGCATCCGATCACTGTCAGTAGCAGCAGAATGGGGACGATCGCGATCTGGGTTCGTTTCATGAGTATTCTGTCTCCAATGGTCGAAAACACGGGCCAGGAGCGATTGCAGAGCACGTCGCAGTCGAAACTCCCTGGCCCAGCCAAGGGTGAGCAGCACGGCCAGCACACTGCTGCCCGCAACAAGAGCGAACGTCATTGAGTTCTCCTTTTGAATGAGGGTGTGGAAACGAAAAAAGCCCCGCCTCCCAATCACCTCGCGATGGAGATGGCTGGAAGACGGGGCTCAGAGCGGATTCTGGTGCCTAGCAAATGCTAAGCCGTCCGCTCAAGGAATAATAACACCAGATTGGACGGAATTTAGGTCATTATCTGCGGTGTCGATGAGGCACTTTCGGCCCCGGTTTCGCCCGACTTACCAGGCCTGTGCCCGACAGCAGTGCGGGCATCTCGACGACCGATTAGAAATTCCGACTTAATTGACAGACCGAAAGCGTAAACGCATCTTGTTCCGCAGAGTTAAGTCTTAATCGTTCGAGGAGTTTCCATCATGGCTGCGTCTGGGATTCGTCTGCCGCGGGACATCGAGAAGTGGCTGATCTGGTTTGTGCTGGCGATGTCGCTGTTCGTGTAGCCGCACATCTCCTGATCGCGTTGTTCATCAGAGCAGGCTCGGGTGTACTGTTTTCAATTTTCCATGTCGCGGAATCGCACGGATGGTGATCAGTGTTGTGGCGGTGGCAACGCGACGTGTCAGTGTGTAGCTTTTCGTATTACGAACCGCTGATCCGTCCGCACTGTTGAGCGGATGCTGTTTTGAATCCCCGGTGTATTCAATCCCCGATGTAGTCACTCCATTGAGACTTCCCCATGCCACGTGACGACGACCAGAGCCTTGGCGGCGACCAGACATTCACCGAAAAAGTCGAACGCGACGACTCACCTCAAAGCCTTGGTGACGAGGGTACGTACGCGGGTACATCCAAATGGGAAATCCCAGATAATAGAGGTCAACTATCAGAAAAAGCCAAGCAGAACGCAGTTGATGGCCAGTCATGATGCTCATCATCAACGCGGCCAAGAAAACGCGGTCAATAACCATCAGTCGAGACTCAGGATTCTCTATGAAAAATCAAAAAGGTGCGTCGATTTCGCTAGCAATCCTACTAGCCGCAATGACCGCAACGCCTCTCCTTGCGGCAGCAGATACAATCTCTGCCGGCCCATCCTTTCTGGTTTCATTCGACGATGGGGATGAGCCAACTCTGGTCGCAGCCGGTGACACGAAGCTGGCAGAGGGTTTGCGCGGCAAGGGCCAACGTGTGCCTGCCAAGCGTCAGCCGTTTGCAGTGGCATTGCCTGAAGGCGCTTGGGAAAACGATCAAGGCAGCGTCACGATCTGGTGGCGACCGGAATGGACGAGAGAACAGACCCATGGTCGTTTCGGTCTCGTGGGGTTGACTCAACGAGGGTTTTTCGGCTTGCCGCTCGACCGTCCTTTTGATGCGGGCGACTGGCATCAGATCGTAACCACCTGGAACAAGAACAACGTCGTGCGTCACTATGTCGATGGCGAATTGGTTACACGACAAACGCGGCGGCCAGCCCCATGGCCGGAAAAACCGTGGCTGTGGCTTGGGAGCAGCACGATCTGGCAGGTCAGTCCTAGCGGGAGTGGCGCGCCCAAGGGGCCTGCCTGGGCCGTGACGATCGACGAATTGCGGATTCATCGTCGGCCCATTTCCATCAATGAAATTCAGGCGGATTATCTCGCCGGAGTCATCGCCAGTGGGCAGATGCGCACCGATCAGGCGGTCGCCAATCGTGTGATCGATGTGCGCTTAGGGCAGAAGAAAATCATCGGCAGCCGGCATAAGCCGATGTATGGTTTTCCGTCGATCGGCAAGGACGCCCAAGGGAACCTTTACCTCAAGGCCAAACTGGGCGGTGAGTACAACCAGGGCAATCGCTGGAACCGCTCAACCGACGGAGGTCGAACTTGGAAATCTGTTGAAGGATCATCCGTCACCAAGACCATGCGCGGCGTGAAGTCAAAAGACAACACATGGATCGCGCCGGACTTTCCTGATACGGAAGTCAAAGGTGGCATGCTCCAAGGTTTTCTGCGCGTCACGGCCGCCGATGGCAGCGAACTGCCGTCCCGTCCGATTACATTGCAAGCGCCATTCAAGACGGGAAAGTTTTACGATGCGACCTGGATGGTCTCGCCCACAGTGCTTCGCTCGCGCGATGGCGGAATGCTGGTTCTGATGACGCACCATACCGCCAAGGACCATTCGTCGACGCTCTGGTTAGTCAAATCGTCTGACGAAGGGCGCGCCTGGAAACCACTTTCCGAAGTGGTCAAGCGATCGCCGCTGTTCCTCGAAGGCATCAACGAAGCGGCTCTACTGCGCGGCGCCGATGGATCGCTGATCTGTCTAGCACGCACAGGTTGGCCGATGGTCGTAGCTCGCTCGACCGACGACGGCCGCACCTGGCAGCCGTGGAGTTTTCTCGGTGTCGATGGAGTCAAGCCCGATGCCATCACGCTGGACGACGGCTTGGCGGTCTGCGCATTTGGCCGGCCCGATGTGAATCTACTAATCAGCCTTGATGCCAACGCTCGGCAGTGGGACGCACCGTTTCAGCTTCTCAACGCCAATCGTACCCCCCACAATTTCTTGGGGGACTGGCATCAAAATGGCACCTTTTACGCCGATCTGGTCGAAGTCGAACCGGGCCGCGTGCTGGTCGTTTACGACACGGCAGGCGACACCGGACAGCCGGGGCAACTGCCGCAATGCCGGCTCTGGCTGCAGGAAGTGCTGATTGATTCGATAGCGAACTTCGATGTAGCCCGTAGCGAGCGGTTGACGCCCGCAGGCAAACGTCTGGAATTTCGAGGTCGCTGGCATGTCGCAAACTCCTCTCCCTACGCCGCCACACGCGAAGACGGCGCGGAAGTCCGTTTCGCATTCGAAGGGACCGGACTTGTCGCGCAGGTCTCGTTGATTCCTGATGGCGGAGATCTAGAGGTTTGGATCGACGGCCGGCGGCAGCGCATTCTGAAAACGGCGGCGTCGCACACACATTGGCTCGCGCGACGTGTCTTGGCCCGCGATCTGAAGCCGGGCCGTCATACCGCGCGGCTCGTCACGCGCTGCGAGCAACTGCCTCGTCCGCTGCTGCCGTCGATTCAGGAACTGATGCGCACCAACCATGTCGAAACGATTCGCGACAGCCAGGGGCAAACACGTGTCGTGCTGCACGCCGTGGAAGTCATCAACGAGAAGGGCCGTCAGAGCGTTTCGCGTGGAAAGTTGCTTTTCGCTCCGCGAAATAGGCGTTCAGTTCGCGGAGCGAACAACGACAAGATACCCGCGAAGTCTCCACCTGCCGATCGCGCCGTCAGCATTTCAGGCCTTACACTCTCTCGTGACGACGTGCTAATTCATTCCGACTTTGACGGCCACACGGAACCCACGATTGCTCCAGAGGGCGACATCACGCACCAATTCCGTCGCCCCGGTACGGCGACCACGGCCGACGGCAAGATCGCCCAGCGAGACCAACCCGTGTTCACAACCGGCATTCGAGGTCAGTCGCTGTCGCTCCGGAAAACTGACGGGGCAACCGACACGCTCCACTGGTCGCTCCCCAAAACTCCTGTGCCCAAAGAGGGCACCCTGTTCTTCTGGTTTCGCCCCCAATGGCCGAGTCACGAAGTCGGAAGAAAGGGAGCACGACCGCTGTTGAATTTCACGCCCTTTCCAGCGATTCGAAAATGGGGGCGACTCCACTTCTCGGTGTTCCACACTTCAGCATACCACATACGCGGACGCCACTCGGTTCCTTGGGGACGATTCTGGAAGTCGAACTCGTGGCATCACCTGGCCGTTTCGTGGTCGGCCGACAACACCCAACGACTCTACTTTGACGGCGAACTGGTTGCACTCGCCGAGGGCAAACCTCCGCAGCATCCCGAGGGCTTTGCGCTCTCGATGACGGGCGAATCCGAAATGGATATCGACGAACTGACGCTGATCTCGCGGCGGCTGACTCAGTCCGAAGTCGAAACCAGCTACGTTTTCGGACTGCATGCCCAGAACCGCCTCGTCGCCCAAACGCCGGCCATCCGTGTTCAAGTGGGTGAGCCCGTCGAGGCCGTCGGTCAGCAGGCGCGCGGCTTCAACCAGCTCATCCGCTTCCCGGAACTATTTCGCCAAAATGATGGCGCTGTTTTACTGCGAAGTGATAACCGTAACATCTCTCTCCATTTCTATGATGCCAGAGACGCCGTTGAACCGGCCGGCAAACAACTGCGTTGGTTCAAATCCGATGGAAGCGGTGCCGCCTGGAAAGAAATCGAGGCACCGGAGCATGCGGCCCGAAATCAGTATCGAGGATCGGACGGCGAACCGTTGCTCCTGGGGGAAACCGCCGATCACAAAGGGGTTGGAGTTTATGAAACCACGCTGCGTCGGGGGCAAGTCGTCCCGAAATCCATCTCGGCGGACGACCTGATCAAGGCCACGTTCCATGCCGGCATCGAACCTTCGACAACCGCGGATAACCGACTTTACCTCAACCGCTCTAGCATCGTCACCCGCGATGGCAATGTCCTCATCAGCGGATTCATTCGACCGAAAGACCAGTGGAAGAGCCATCTGCTTATCTTCACAACCGTTGACGGCGGCCGTACTTGGCGGCGTATCTCGGATGTATGGCAGGACAACCGATTCGTCGATCGAATCTCCTCCCCCATCAACGGCGCGCCACCACTATTCGGGCCGACACAGGCAAGTCTGCTGCGAACCTCAGCCAAGCGAATTCTCTGCGTGTTTCGCACCGACGCCGCACTACTGGCTTGTGAATCCACCGATGAAGGACGTACCTGGTCCGAACCCTGGATGGTTGGATCGGACGGTGTCAATCCGACTCTGGTCCAATCCGGCGAACTCATCGCACTGTCTTACGGCCGGCCCGATGTGAACATCGCCTTCAGCGCCGACAAGGGGAAGACCTGGTTCGGTTTCACCGATCTACTGCCGTCGGACCGCTCGGCGGTCGAGGCCAGCGTCCTGGTCGGTCCGCTGGGCTACAACTTCAAACCTGGCACGGGCCATGTCGCGCTGCTGCCCGACGGTCCCAACCGTTTTCTGATAGCCTACGACACCAACTGGGTTTCCAATCCCAAGTTCGAATTACCGCGCGCTTCGTTGTGGGTCACGTCAGTTTCGGTCACTCACAAGGCGACGCCAGAGGTCGCTCGCTTCGTCTCTGCGGCAGGTGCCTCCGTGCAGCGAAGCGGCACCTGGGTCGGAGGCGGAAAGTCGACACCTTATCTTTGCAGCGGCGACGGCAAAGGAAAGTTGCGATTCGAGTTCAAGGGAACTGGAATCACATTGGTGCATCCCACCTATTTCGACGGCGGTCGGCTGCGCGTGCTGATCGACGGCAAAGAAGTGAGCCACGTCGATCTACGCACGCCACAAAGCTGGTGGGGTCGCCGAACGTTGTTGGCCGAAGGGCTCTCTGGTGGTAAACATGTTGTCGAACTGATTGCAGACATTCAGACCGCTCCCCGCGCTCCCGTGATGCCTGACCGCTGGCCCTCCTACGAACCTTATTACCCTTCCCTGTTCGATGCCGCCGGCCGCACGCGCGCCGTTGTGCATGGGTTTGAAGTTTGGTGAGCGCCCTTGAAGGAGATCCGGTTGCCCCGTAAGGTAAAAAAACTAAAACGAGCTTGAGACAGTTGATTCCTGAACCATCAGCGGTGGCCGGGTGCTAAATTTCGGCCGATATCTTTGTGTCATAATACGTTCAAATTCCGACAGAACTCGCTCGCAGTCCGATGCTTGCCTGAACTCGCACTAACTGCAGTGCGAAAAGCCCATGTCACAATTCAAAATGCCGAATCGCCGTCGAATGGGTCGCGAATGACACACTCGGAGGCTAATCTTGCGAGGAGCCGAAGAGGGCTTCCCATGCTCAGCGAGTTCTTGTCCGCTCCGGTCCAACACTCCGACGGAACGTCGAGCCACTGACAAATAGGGTCACCACAGGTCCAATTAGGAAGCCAATACTGGCCAAACACAGGTCCAATTAGAGAACCGGGCCATCCGCAAAGCATTGTATTTCATGGGGTTACGATTTTTCACTAGGAAGCCCCTATCCTCCATTTCTTATAACCGTCGCTGAAACAGCAACTTGCGTTACCTGCCGACGGTCGGCAGTGCAGCCTGAGGTTCAACGAAATCCGGTAGACTACCGGATTCGGTGAAATGGAGGCCGCACATGCCAAACGCTCCCGCACTTCGCGTACCGTCCTACCGCCGCCACAAGCCTACAGGACAGGCCGTTGTCACTATCAACGGCAGAGATCTGTACCTCGGCAAGTGGAACACTCAAGCCAGCAGGGCTGAGTACGATCGCCTCATCGCGGAGTACCTCACAAACGGCCGACAACTGCAGGGCAGCGTGGAAAGAACGGTCGTCGAAGTCCTCAGTGCCTACCTGAAGTATGCCGAGAGCTACTACCGAAAAGACGGTCAGCACACCAGCGAGTACGGCGTGATCAAGGATGCGTTGAAGCTGGTTCGCGAACTTTACGGTCGAACCGTTGCCAACGAATTCGGTCCCCTTGCATTGAAGGCAGTCCGGCAGCGTATGATCGATCGGGGTTGGTCTCGCGGAACCATCAACAATTCAGTTGGTCGGGTTCGCAGATGCTTCAAATGGGCGGTTGAGAATGAACTGGTCCGCCCCGACATGTACCACGGTCTGATGGCCGTTTCTGGCCTGCGTAAAGGCCGCTCAGAGGCCCGTGAACCTGATCCGGTGCTGCCAGTCGACGACGCCACCGTGCAGGCCACACTGCCGCATCTGACGCCTGTGGTGTCGGATATGATCGGTCTTCAGCGGATCACCGGCTGTCGTCCGCAGGATGTCTGCAATCTGCGTCCCTGCGACATCGACATGTCAGCGGATGTCTGGCTCTACCGACCGGACACCCACAAGACCGAGCACCACGGACGGGGGCGAATCATCCCGATCGGGCCGAAGGGCCAGGACATCTTGAGGCCGTACCTGTTACGTGAGAACGAGACACACTGTTTCCGTCCCCTGGATTCCGAGAAGAAACGCCGTGAGGAACAGCACGCGAGCCGCAGGACGCCGCTGTCGTGCGGCAACCGGCCTGGCACAAATCGGAAGCGGAAACCAAAGCGACCCGCAGGCGAGCAGTACACCACCGCAAGCTACCGCCGAGCAATCCACCGTGCCTGTGATCTGGCCTTCCCGGCACCCGAACCACTGTGCCGTCGCGACGACGAAAGCGTTCGAGAATGGCAAGAGCGCCTGACGGACACGCAGCGAGCCGAACTCAACAAGTGGCAAACAGACCATCGCTGGAGTCCGAACCGGCTACGCCACTCCGCAGGAACAGAGATTCGCAAACGGTACGGGTTGGAAGCCGCCCAGGTCATCCTGGGGCACGCGTCTGCCGACGTCACGCAGGTCTATGCAGAACGGGATCTGCAGAAGGCAGTGGACATCATGCGAGAGGTGGGCTGACACCTGAAACTGATATTTCCTCCGGCAATCCTGAGCATAGAATCGCACGGTGTGGCCACACTGCAAGGCACAGACGCGAGGAGAATTTCATGAACGGGCCAGACACAACGGACCGAGTTGACGGAGCGGCGGAGGCCCCCGGCGTTTCCGCGGCAGGGGCCACTGACACCAGCGAGGTGAATCCGCTGACCGTGACGAAGCGACTGCAGCGTGATGGCCGCTGGCCGGAGATTGAGCCATTGAAGAATCAGATGATCAAGGACGCCAGGAAGCAGGGCATGTCGAAAGCCGATGCTCAGGCGTGGGCCTATTCCGAGATCGACCGGTTGTACCCGCCCGAATCGCCGGCTCCTGAAGGTGACAGAGTCACCACGACGGACGGCCCCGATGGTGTCACAGGCACCATTAAACCCGCCGCCGAATGGCAGATACAAGGGCTGGCTAACATTCCCGAACAGTGTCCGGAGCTGCCCGGCTCTGCTTCGATGCAGGCTGAATTGAGCTGGGTGCAGAGCAACCGGCTTCTGCTGGTGAGCACGAAGACCAGCGGAGCACAGGTGGTGGACCTCAGCAGGTCACTGACGCCTGCCCCTTCATGGTCAGCCCTGTCATGGCTGGAGACCTCGATCCGCTCGTATGCGAAGTTCGTCGACGTGTGTGCCAAGCACTTAGCCCAGACTGAGGACGACACCGAGAACGTGCAGCGTGAGAGGATGGCCCTCGACGAGATCAGGGGCTGCTCGCCGAGATGCACGAAGACTGAAGGGGCCACTGTCCCTTCGACCGCCTGACAAGGTCGACAGAATCGAAGAGGCTTGATGCACCGGAAATCGATCCAGACCGGTGGGGGGCATCGTCACGGGACTCCTGATGCCTGGCTCTGAACAGCCGCTCTTTGGCGCGGCAAGATAGGCAAGGGGCTAATCAGCGGTCTGCATGCCGAGTCGCAGTCAGGCCGCGCGTGTGCTGGTCCTCAGCGTGGCGATGTTCGGAGTGACGCGTTCCATGTAGATCGGGCAGCAGTAAGGGATGCATCGTTCGCCGACGTAGCCCCACCTCCCCCCGCAGCCAGCCCGCGTCTGGACTTCGGCGTCAGCTCGAACTGTGCCAGCAAGCTGCGGGAGTGGTGATCAGGGTGGCGGTGCAGTAGTTGAATCCACCGACCGCACCAGCGTCATGATCGTCTGCCGAATGTGTTGCGGTAGGTGGGGCCAGCGAGTGAGAACGTAAGCGGGATCAAGCTCGGTTTGTGCCAGTGGGTGCCCTTGAGTGTCGTTCAATAACTGCAAATATGCTGCGACAGGATCAGTCGCTGACGTAAGTTGTTGCAGCTTCTCCCATTGCGATTCACTAGATACGGGTTCGATTCCCGCCGCCTCCACTCCAGGCCGCTTGCAAGGAAACTTGTAAGCGGCCTTTTTCTATGGTCTTACGACGATTCCGTCGTGTCATTCGGCACCCCAAACGACCCCCAAATCGGCCAAAAGTGGCCTGATTGATCTGATAACGGGGGTCATTTGATCTGATAAGCCTCCAAAAGCTGACCCTTTTCGGCATTTGTGCGTCCACGAAGGGGGGGGCCGCGATGTTAAGATGGCGAGGGATTTAGGCTTGGAGCGGTTCCATGCTCAACCCAAATGGGAAATCCCGGTTTGTACTTGTTCGACCACCCTGGCTTGGAATCCGATGCTATCTGAAGGAGTTCAAGACATGACCGACGACGAACTGAAATTCCATAAAAAAGGAGGAGCAAGCCAAGTGACGACAACTTGGATTGAACGAGACTTTACACGAACGGACGTTGCCGACATCGACGACGCCAAGCGAGTTCTCCAACATCGCTGGCCCGACGCGGTGTTCTTAGAACAGATCGAAGTCGGCACCCAAAGGGTAATGCACGTTCACGCTAGACCACGTAAGGGTGACGACAGATTTCAATCGCCAGACGCGGTGATCGTTCAGCAGTAAACCCGACACCACCGGGCAGGCCTCCAGCCACGCGCAGGACTACGGGTGTCGCGACACCCGCTCGCGGGTGAAAGCGAGGGTTAACGGGTGTCGGCGCGCACGGGGCGGAGGAACCGTTGGGCCTATGAACAGCGTACTTTGCCGCATTTTTCGCTAATTCGCTGCTGGACTCTCTGGTAAATCCTAAATCCAGCGCGTCTGCCAATTCCGCCACGGCGGCATGTGGTCTAAGTTGATGTCTCTGCTCGATTTTCAGCGTGTTTCTGTGTTGATTTGCAGGGCATCTGAATTGGGTTGGGATGTCCCACTATGGTCGCGAAATGGTCGCGATTTTTTCGTTCCAGCGGGTAGGACTCTTTGGACATGGACACATTGTACTGAGACGCCCGCACTCTGTGAATCGCTCTGTACAGGCTGTGTATTCAGGCGGCGTCCCAACGTGCAGTCGTTTTGTTGACTATTGGAAAGACCTGACGGGCAGAATCCCGAATGGCTTTACTTCGATTCGAAGCTTACGACGTACGCGGAATTGTCGCAGCTCAACTCGCGTGGTGTTTACTTTGTCACGATTCGCTGTCGCGGCACTAGCATTCTGAAACGCTTGCGTGAGCGTCCGGAGACGGACTGGGCGTCGGCCGTGATCGACATTCTCGCCGCGCGATTTGATCATGAACTACGCTCGCCGCAACGGGATTGAAGACGGACTAGGAACCAATGTGAACTTCTTTCACATGGACAACTTGTCGAGTGAAGTCCGGCTCAACGTTGACTTGGATGTGATGCTCACGGTGAATCCCTCCGCCCGCCCAATCCCCAATTCAACAATTGCAAAATCACAAGGAATGTTCGTCCTCCCGTGAGAATTGGCAGCTACATCGTGAGGTCCACTGGAGTTCTCATCCAGTCGCGCAGTCGAAAAGACGATGGACGCGATCTGGCTTGCGTGCTCAGGCGGGCGTGTCGAGGGCGCCTCCTCGGCGCGCCAGCAGATGCTGTTGCGCGCGTCGGTCGAAGATCTGTTTTGACGGCCTCGCGGCGGCCTCCGAGCAGTGACGGCCGAGTGCAGAAAGTCGCTGAAAGCCGCCAGCTCATTCTTTCGCCTGTGGCCACCACTCAGGTCGGTCCAGAATCTGGAAGAGGTTGCTGAATTGATCGGTCCACATCGGGATCTGCTTGTAGTCATCCTTCGCTACTGGCCAGCCTCGTTCGAGGACGACTTCGTCTTCAAGAAACGCTTGGTTCTTCGTCAGCAGGAGCCAATCCGAAGATGCTTCGCCTACGTAATCGGACTCTTCGCTCTCGATGCGGGTAAGTGGCAGGCCAAAGTGCTCAGCGAGTCCGCCGACCACGGGCGTTAGATCTAGATGGCGATTGCTGACGTGGACCGCGATGATTCCGTCGTCGTTGAGATGTCGAAGATACTCGTCGAAGGATTCCTTCGTCAGCAGGTGAGCCGGAATGGCATCGCCGCTGAAAGCGTCCAGCGCGATGATGTCGTAATGTTGCGGAGTCTGCCGCTCCATCGAGATGCGAGCATCGCCGAGTTCGATCGTGACCGTCGCGCCACGCTCCTCGGCGTCGCTTAAGTAGCTGAACTCCTTCGTCGCCAGTGTCCTAACGTTCGGATTGATCTCGTAGAAGCAGTAGAAGTCGTCGATCTCGGCATACGACCCGATGGTGCCAGTGCCCAAGCCGACGGTAGCAACTCGCTTCGGACCCGCTGCGGGAAAACGCTGCAGCGCAGTCCCGACACCACTTTCCTCGTTGTAGTATGTCGTGGCCTTACGGCGTTTGGCTTCGTGCTGAAACTGAGAGCCGTGCAAGATCCGGCCGTTCATCAGTTCTTTGATGTGAAAGAGTGGATCCTCGATGTCATCTTCGTCGATCGACAGCGTGCCGTAGAAGTTGCGTGTGACCAAGACATAATCGCTAGTGAATGCTTCGAACTGAGCTCGCACGACGATCAATAACATGCCGAAGACGAAAGTAAATGCGGCGCATTTCTTGATCGTGTTGTCCAACACCCAAGTCGTCCAGAAGGCGTCCGCGAGCACGCCGACTGCCAACAGGAAAGCCGCACCAATGCCGATACCCATTTCAATATGCGTTGAAAACACCACGGGACAAACGAGAGCCACGAACAAGCCGCCAAGAGCTCCGCCGGCTGAAACCATCAAATAGAAGCGGGTCAGATGCCGCGGAACTGGCTTGATCCGTACCAGCTCGCCGTGGCAGACCATACAAACGAGGAACATCACGCCCAGGTAAACGAATGACTGGGCAACGATGTCGTCAAGCAGATCATCGAACTTCAGCTTCAGTCCGGCTTTGTCCCAACCTAGCGTTCCCCAGAGATCCGTCAGTTGCGAATCAACTTCGCTGCCCATCAATGTCAGGCAGAGAAAGAAGAGGCCGCATACGGTGACTATCGCGAAGCTCCGACGCAAATACCACACTTCCCGATCGAAGCAAATAATGAACGAGATCAGATACAGGCCGAGCGGCACAACCCAGAAGAACGGCACGACAGCGACGTCCTGACAAAGATGGTTCGTGATCGCCAGCAGCATGATCGAGGCCAAGGCTGGCAACATCACCCAAGCAAGCTGATTATCGAGCGGCGGCAATTCGGCGTTGGCCGCTCCTGATTCCGCCTCTTCGTCAGCCGATGGCTGGTCCGTTCCCCCGACACGGCCCGAGGCGATCGCGAGCCCTCCGCATAGAATTGCATAGGCGACAAAGCAGACCGACCAAAGAACTCCCTGCGAGTTAGTTGCGAGGGCCGGCTCGACGATGAACGGGTAAGTCAAGAGGGCTCCGAGCGAGCCGATATTCGAGAGAGCATACAGTCGGTAGGGCGAACGATTCGTGTAAACACGAGCGTACCAGGCCTGCACGAGCGGGCCCGTCGAAGAGAGGATGAAGTACGGCAACCCAACATTCGCTGCTAACAACAGCAAGATACGAATCGCGGGCTGTGTGCCGTCGATCGGCTTCCAGGACGCATCTGGGGTGATCGGCAAGGTGATCGCGGCGAGGACAAGCAGCGCTACGTGGATGATCGTCTGTCGCCGTAGATTGCGCGACGAGACCAAGTAGTGCGAGTAGGCATAGCCTCCGAGCAGCAGCATTTGAAAGAAGAGCATGCATGTCGTCCAGACGGCAGGCCCACCGCCAAACCACGGCAGAATCATCTTGCTGATGATCGGCTGAACTTGGAACAACAGGAACGCGCCTAGAAAGATCGTGGTCGCGCTCCACCAAGCGAACCGGGAGGTGGAGGAGTCGGGCATAAACACGTCTGCCGAGTGATTGAAAAGGCGGGCAGTCGCCGACCTCGGCAACGCTTTTCCCTGTGCTCCAGAATACTCGTCGTAAGATCAGCGAGGAAGAACCAGACTCCGCAGGCATGCCACAACGGGGGGATTGCCGCTAAGGAGGATCGCGCAGACGCTACGAGCGGAATAATCGGTCGGCGGCACGATCGTCGCGAGTGAGCTCTCTTGATGTCCTTGCCTCAGTGGCATCAGTCGTTTAACCCGTAGCCGTAGGTGAGGTGAACGCCGCCATGCTGCCTCGCCTGCGGCTACGGGTTAAACGATTTGATGACGGGACTTTGCAGATGCTATCAGGCTTCAAAGCGGCGCTGTCCGACAAAAACTACGTGCGTGGGCGGTGGCCGTGCTACTCTATGGCAGCTTCCCGTAGTGCGTCCTGAGATGCTCGACCATGGCAACTGCCATATCGAGCCGCTGGTCGGCGCGGCTTTTCTTTTCGGAGGTCGGCAGCGTCACGCCTTCGACTGCTATGAGTTCCTCCAGAGAATGAATGTCGTCTCGCCAATTTCCAAAGATCGACTTGAGGACCAAACAGCGCGGCTGGCAGGCGTTGATAGGTTGCAACAGTTGGTAGGTCCTGCGGTGGTAGACGATCAAGACGTCGTCGCGGCGGAGGAAGTGATTCCACCGGTGGCAGAACTCGTCATGAGTTACGGCGCCGTCGAAGTCCACAGCCGAAAGCTGCATGTGTTCCAAGGCGGCGTTGGAAAGTGGTTGTTGCTGCTGTAGGCGGCAGGAGAAACGTTCGGCTGTAGTCAGGCGTTGCGCGACCCAGTTGACCGGCGATGGGGCGGCTGGGTGTTTTCCCAGGACGCCGGGAGTCGCTTCACCGTAGGCAACGACCAGACAGTCGGAGTTCTGCAACAAGCTGTGTGGAAGATGGCGAGGCCGGGATTGCCGTGTTTTCTTTTGCCGCCACACTGCATGAGTCGCGGGGTGCCCCAACTGACTCTCTACCATCTGGTTGAAGGCTGACAGTAACTGATCCAAGCCGACTGTGTCGGGCTCCAAGGCTCGTAGCGCCTCAACAGTGGCCTCCAAGGTTGAGAGACTCTGTGCATCCGGTTCACGTCGAATCCGATATTGCCCTGGAACTGAGGGCGTCAATCGGTAACAGGGCAGGTCGCAAAGTTGGGGAACATCGCGAACGATCGTTTTTGCTTGATGCCACGTGCCGTCGATGATCACCAACTGCTCCGGCCGCTGGTCGGCGGATAGGTCAGTCAACGAGGGAGCGTCCGTCCCAGGATACAGCAGGCCGGCGTTCATCCGAATTGGCAGGCGATGCGTCCCCAGTCGCTGATTGTGATCAGCAATCAGATGACAGCGCCGCAACGCTTTGTGCACGATTCTCGCTGTATTGAACGGATGAAATCGCTCGCCAACGTGCTGCAAAATCAAGACGTCCGTGCGATTGTCGATCCGCGGAATCGCTTCGCAAAAGCAGAGAGACTTCGGACGAAAGCACTGATAACAGCGTTCGCGCACTTGGTCTTCCAATTCGCCGTCTTCCAATTCGCTCGGCTGTGGCATCGGATTCGTGGATGCGGTGTTCGAGATGTTGCGGGGTCGGTTTATCAGACTCGATTGTTCAGTCTCTTGCCAGTGCTGACCCTGTTGTTGCGAACTCTCGATCTTTCAGTAGCTTACAGCGCGACTGAGTTTCTTCACTTCACATGATGGCTACTTGTGAAGCCGTTTCTGCTGCAGCAGCCATTCGTAGAGCTTCGGATTGTCGTAGGTTTCGGTGTCGCAGAACGTTACGAGAAGCAATGTCGGTCATTAGCTGAAACTGTGAGGGGTCCCGTGCGTCACAAAACGTATGAAAACCTGGGACGAGCCCGGCGGTCATCAATGGGTGGTTTGCTGGCACGCGACAGCTGGTTCATTAGGGTGGCGAGCGAGCGCTGCGTACCAGTTCAGCTTAAGGCACAAACTGCAGCGAATAGAGGTCGGCATCCTTCAACAGAAAACGAAGCCGGACCGTCTTGCCGGCGAGCGAACTGACATCGGTACCGTTCTTCCAGACGACGGTACGATCGATCGAGTCGCCGAAATGTTCAGGACTATCAGCGAGTGAGAAGCCAGCGAATGGTTTGCCGTCCGCGTCTTGTATCGCAACCCGAAGACTGCCGGCGGCTGAAGTGGCGAAGTTCACAGACAGCTTAGAACCGGAGAACTTCACTGGTCGCGATAGAAACTCGCCACCTTTCATCGGCGCGTTGATCGAGACAAATCCATCCAGTCGCAAGGTGTAGCGTCGTACAGTGCCGCCTTTGCCGTGCCAGTAATCTTCGGTTGCGTACAAGGAAAGCTCATTGGGTGCTCCCGGTAACGACGAAGCAGTCTCGACGACGTTCCAAGCGATATACTGCTGTCCATATTGCCACGTGCCGCGGCGGCCGATGCCCGGTCGCAGGAACGCTTCGTTCCAACGTTTGAACTTCACCCCGTCGCGGCTGGCCATTAGCAAGCCTTCGGTGAGGGCGGTTCCGTAGCGTTCGTGCGCCGAAGCACGCAACTCGCGGTTCTTCGCGTCCGGCAACGCCCGCATCGACTCGGACCAGCCGCGCTCGATGTAGCGCGTCGGCATGCCAATCAAGATGTGCGGTGCGCGATAGTACGGAGCGATTTGATTCGTATAAAGCTCCTCTTCGGGCGAATCGACGTACGTCAGATCCTGACCGTCACTCCAGTTGAGGAAGTCGTCGGATGTTCCCGTGCGAATCGCGCGAACACCTGCAGGCGTCCATTTCTCTTTCGTCGTCACTCCCTTGGTGAAAATCCGATAGTACGCTCGGTATGCTCCGATTGTGGAATCCCAGAACGCAAGGTTCTGCGAATCGAAGGCTCCTTTGGTAATTACAGGCTTGTCACTCATCAACTTCCAATGGATCCCGTCGGGCGATTGAAACACGAACAAACCGCCCTCGCTCATAATGCCGGCGATCGCTTTGTAGCGTGCGTCGGGGCGGCAGTTTGGATTTGTGTCTTTGAACGGGGCGAAGTTGTGTGTGCCGAGTCCTTTGAGGATGATATTGTTCTTTGTTGAACCTTCGAAATCGATCAGACCGAGCTCCGGTTTCGTCCAACGCACTCCGTCTTTGCTCTCGGCATAACAGTAGAACGGTGGGTGATCTCCTGTGCCGAGTCGCCCCTGTGTCACTTCCAGATGCGAGCCGCGATGGTAGAGCCGATACAGATCACCATCCTTAAAGACCGTGTGGTAACCCGATCCGCTTCCTTCCCATTCCGAATCATGCACGATGGCGACGTCCTGAGGAGTGGGATGATGCAATCTCAGCGAGGCCCCGGCGGAGAGCTTGTCGATCAGAAAGTCATCGACAAACAGTTCGCGTCGAGAACCGATGTCAATCGGCTCGGTAGCAGGCAGCAAGGAGGATGTGGCACAGGCGAGGGCGAGGAGCGCGAGAAGTGGTTTCATGATGTCAGCGATGTTTGTCTCGAAGTTATGTACGGAAAACAATGTACGACCGTCGCTGCGTAGTTTATAACGTCGTCGACGCTGATGCGAACGACCGAGTTAGTTCCGTGGAGCCTAGCAGCAAACGGAATTTGACCAAGGGTGCGTTCACATTGAAGTTTTACGCTTTCTACGACGTCGTCCCCTCCGAGCTTGCTCGGAGGGGACGAAAGCGTTCGATTTCAAAGTTTATACAAATTCACCCGAATTCCATTTGGTGCTAGCATGAAATCGATGCCGATCCCAACGTTGCGAATACAAAAGACACGCCGTGAGACGTTGCGAGTCGGGGCGGGACTTCTCGCCGGAGGGCTGATTGGCCCGACGCTTGCCGGTTCGGCAGCAGACACGAACCTGGCCGCGGGCGGGCCAAAGTTGAAGATCACTTCGGTCACGACATTCCTGTTACGACATCGACTGAAGCGGCCGTTCGGTGTTTCGGTCTCGGTGCCACTGAGCACGACACGCGAGGCGTTGCTTGTAAAGATTGAAACGAACGAAGGTCTCGTCGGTTGGGGTGAAACCGGTCCCATCTCCGGTGCTCGCGGCACGATCGATGATCACCTTACACCACGTCTGATCGGGAGGAACCCGCTGGAATACCGCTTGTTATGGCGGAGCTTGTGGGGAGCGAACTTTGGGAACGGGCTGGCCGTTGGCGCCGTCGAGACAGCACTTAACGATTTGCGAGGCAAAGCGCTGAACTTGCCGGTTGCGGAGTTGTTCGGCGGTCGTTTGCGAGATCGTGTGCCGGTTTATGCCTCGGCAATGAACTATCTAGAAGGAAGTGATCCGGCAGAGCAGTATCCTGCGGAAGCGTCCGCACTGGTTGACCAAGGTCACAAAGCACTGAAGATGCGGCTCGGTCGTTACTCGGTCGCACGTGAAGCCACTGTCGCGACAATGGTTCGCGAAGCCGTCGGGCCAGATATCAAGCTGATGGTCGATGGCAACGCAGCTTACACCTTCGGTTCTGCTTTAAAGATGGGGCAGGTGCTGGCAGAACTTGACTTCGAGTTCTTTGAAGAACCGATGCCCCAGTCGCCCAATTACGCAAGCTATGACAGGTTGCGTGAAAAGCTGCCGCTTCCGTTAGCCGGCGGCGAAGCGCTCGACTCGCGAGCAACCGCGAAGCAACTGATCGATCGCCGCGCATTTGACATCATCCAGCCGGATCTATCCCTCTGCGGAGGACTTGGCGAAGCCTTGTTCATCGCCGAGATGGCTGCGCTGTCTGGGATTCGGTGTGTGCCGCACTGCTGGGGCGGAGACATTTCGATTGCGGCTTCGACACATCTGCTTTCGCTCATGCCCGACCCTCACTGGGGCCTACCGACCGACACACCACTGTTGGAACTTGATCAGTCAGAGAATCCGTGGCGGAATGGATTAACAACAACAATGAATGAGGTTCGCGACGGTTTCCTTGATGTACCGACAAAGCCGGGTTTAGGCATCGAAGTCGATGAAGACGTCGTCAAGCGATACGCCGTATAATGAGACACGACCAACATTCTAAGCGTGGCCTAGCTCGCGAATAGCTTCGCCGTCGCTCAACATGATAGGAATCGGCCGGCCCGAATAATCGGGGAAAGAGACGCGCTCGTAGTCGATTCCAAGGTGGCGATAAAGCGTCGCCACAAAATCGCCTCGCCCGACGACTCGATCCGTCGCGTCTTCCCCGCGAACATCGGTCTCGCCGACGACCTGTCCGGTTCGCATCCCGCCGCCAGCGAAGAGGATGGCAGTTGCTCTTGGCCAATGATCACGACCCGGTTGAGTCGTTCCGGTCGGCGCGCTGCCGATGCGTTTACCGGTACTCTTTTGGTAGTTGATTCGCGGTGTTCGTCCGAACTCGCCGGTTACGACGAGCAGCACTCGCTTATCAAGGGCTCGGCTGTAAATATCTTCGATCAAGGCTGCAACAGCCTTGTCCATGAACTGCAGCCGATACTTGATCGCTTCAAAACAATTCGCGTTCACGGCATGATCGTCCCAGTTGCCGACGCCACCACACAGGTCGCCGCTGAACTGAGCGGTGACCAAATCGACGCCGGCTTCGACAAGCCGCCGAGCAAGTAGAAGCTGCTGCCCCCAACGATTTCGTCCATACCGATCGCGTGTTGCCTCGTCTTCTTGGCGGATGTTGAAGGCGCGTGTCGCTTCGTCGCCGGTGAGCACGCTGAACGCTTGTTGCTCAAACGAATCGAGCGCGTCCATTTTGCTCAGGTAGTCCGCCCTTTCCTTGAGACGGTCAAGTTGCTGGCGAAGATTGATTCGACGATCCAAGTTCAGCCTGGATGACTCTTGAGCCATTCCAATGTTGGGAACGGTGAAAGAATCTGCATTCGGATCACCACCGACGGCAAACACGTCATACGCATTGCCCAAATACGATGGTCCCGCGTAATTCACGGGCCCGACTCCGACATAGTTCGGGATGCGGCTTGCGCTGTCGTAGCGTAGCTTGTGTGTAATCGAGAAGAGGTCGGGGTACAGCGGCTTTTGTCTAAGAACGCGTTCCGGGAAACCGGTCAACAGTTGGTGCGTTCCCTGCTGATGACAGAACCCAGTGTGTACCAGCGACCGCAGCAAGGTGAACTTGTCGGCGACCCTAGCATGGTGTGGAAGCAGCTCGCAAAGCTGCAGCCCAGGAACGTTGGTATCGATCGGTGAGTACGGCCCTCGAAACTCCTCCGCCGCAAGCGGCTTGGGATCGTACGTCTCCAGATGGCTGTGGCCACCTGGCAGCCAGACGAAGATGATCGCGGTGTCTTGCTTTTGGTTGCGTCGCGA
>PBSM01000338.1 GCA_002726245.1 Planctomycetaceae bacterium
CTGAGCCGCGCCGTCCTTCTGAGCCGCGCCGTCCTTCTGAGCCGCGCCGTCCTTCTGAGCCGCGCCGTCCTTCTGCGCCGCGCCGTCCTTCTGCGCCGCACCGTCCTTCTGCGCCGCACCGTCCTTCTGCGCCGCGCCGTCCTTCTGCGCCGCGCCGTCCTTCTGCGCCGCGCCGTCCTTCTGCGCCGCGCCGTCCTTCTGAGCCGCGCCGTCCTTCTGCGCCGCGCCGTCCTTCTGAGCCGCGCCGTCCTTCTGAGCACCGTCCTTTTGGGCACCGTCAGCCGCGAACGCGGATGTACCGAGCACCATCAGGGCACAACACACTGTTGCCATCAAGATTCGTTTCATTCTGATCACTCCCACAAAGCTGAAACAACGGAAAACGTTTTCCAGGCCCACGAGCCTGCTTGACTATGCATAACTCTTAAATATCCCAAATTAACAGGACAGTCAAGAATTAACTGCCAAACTCCCAAAATCTCCCTACTTCTCTTAACACAAGATAAGCCTAGGTCGCGTTACGCGTGCCAGCAAGTTTGAGCCGGCAGATCTTGAGCGACGACGTCGGTTAGGGCTCGCACACCCAATGGGAAAACCGCATCCGTTCATCACGGAAGCTACAGAGAGCCTGCGCGCCGAGCTTTGTTGAGTCGAGAAGTCATAGCTCCGATTAATCGCGCCGCGCGGACGCACTCAGCGTTGCCGTGGCGAATCCCAGGAGGTCGTCCCGGTCCCGGCAGAACGAAACTAGTTGGCTGAAATCGCCGGTTCTTTCCGACAACTCCAGAATCAGAGGTACGACTTGCCCTGCCGCCTGGGGCTGTTTGTCCGCGAAGCCAAGCAACGCGTCAACCGCCTGGAAACATCGGCCCAAGCGGTCCAAGAGCTGAACATAGGCCTCAATCGCACCGCTTCCATGAGCATCCGGATCGAGGAGTTCAGCCTTTGTGCGAAAGAACTCGACAGCCTCATCAACGTTCTCACCAAGCAATGCACCCAAGAAAAGGGCGTGGCTGGGATAGATATCCTCGAACGGGGGTTCGCCTTGGTATTGGAATTGCGTGCTAAGTCGGCGGCCATAGGCAGTCAGATCGTATGCCAGCCGCAAGAGCCTTTCATCCTCGAGCACCCTGGAAAAACGCACCGTTGAGGCAAGATGTGTCGTGTCCAGATGATAGGAATGTTCGCCGAAGAGCCAATCGCGGTCAGCCACTAGCTCGCCGAGTGTCTCTTCCTTGGGCTCTTCGCCCTCTTGCTGCGCGATATCGGCCTTCACGGTTGCCAGCAGCTCGGCGTGGAGATGCTCGACCAACAAAGCGGCGGCCGCCTGTTGGGCGGACTTTTCCTGCCGAGCGATCGTCGATTCATACATGGTGATGGAGTTGCACGTGCCGTGATGTTCCAGCACCAAGCCGAATCCGCGGGCTGGATCGACGCCCTCGTGCAGTGAGACTTCGATCAACTCCTCCAAGTTGTCCTCGTCGGCTTCGATCTTTGCGAGCTCCTTTGCAACCGCCGCCTGATCGCCCACCGGCCGTAGGTACATCCAGCCCTCTCGGATTGAACCTTCGCCCAATAAGGCCATTCCGACTTCGCGACACGCATCGAGCAAGCCGTTCTCCAACTTGGTCCGGACCTCTTCATCGAGTTCGTCCCCGGCATCACTGTAAGTGAGCGGGAGTCCTATCCGATGCCGCACTTGCATCTTCAAGGCCTCGAATAGCTCGTGATATCGCTTCCGCTCCCGTAGTTGTTCCGCCAGGCGATCCAACGCGGCTTCGACACCTCCGCTTTCCAGAGCTTGCTGCAGCTGATCGAATTCGGTTTCCAAGCTAGGCATGTCAGATTCCCCGACTTGTTGTTTTGGCTCTTTGTACAGCTACTCATCCTACCAGCGGAAGCACGCGGCGCGTACCAATCGATCCAGCGGGGCGACGTAGCCGCTGTTCTTTGTTTCCAGTAGCATTGATGCATGACTAATGCTCCCAGCTTCAAGGGCCTACACGTTGCTGCCTTGGAGAGCCGCAGCGCTGGTGATATGACTCGCTTGATCGAGCGGCACGGGGGCGTTCCACACGTCAGTCCCTCGATGCGTGAAGTCCCGCTCGACGAGAATCGCATCGCTATCGACTTTGCCCATCGCTTGATCACCGGCCAAATCAACATCGTGATCTTGATGACCGGAGTCGGCTTTCGGCACCTCCTCTCGGCCATCGAACGCCATGTCGATCGCCAACGCGTCCTTGATTCTCTGGCAGACGTCACCACGATTTGCCGCGGCCCAAAGCCAGCGGCCGTCATGAACGAAGTCGGCCTAAACCCTACTCATCGCGTCCCCGAGCCGAATACTTGGCGAGAGCTGCTGACGACGATCGATCAGCACGTTCCCATTGCGAATCAAGCCGTTGCACTGCAGGAGTATGGCAAGACCAACCCCAGCTTGATTGCCGGCTTGGAGGCTCGCGGCGCGAACGTATTACGTATCCCCGTTTACACTTGGGATCTCCCCGAAGACACCGCGCCACTGGAAGCCAACGTCCGTGCTCTCGCAGAAGGAACGCTCGACGTCATCCTGTTTACTTCCGCGAATCAAGCCAACAACCTACTCCGTGTCGCCGAGCAATTAGACTTAGTAGATGACGTTCGACGGCAACTGAGCGGCACGGTCGTCGCATCCGTCGGCCCGACGACGAGCGAAACGCTTCGCGACCTCGAGCTGCCGGTTGATCTAGAACCTGACCACCCGAAAATGGGCACGCTTGTCTCGACCGCAGCTCGACGCAGCTCGGAGCTTCTCGAACGCAAACGCTGCATCGCCACCATCTTTTCAGGACCAACCTCCGACGTGCTCGACAAACAAGCCCCCTGGTACGACAGCCCCTTTATGAAAGCCTGTCGTCTCGAACCGACCGACGTCACTCCCATCTGGCTGATGCGGCAAGCCGGCCGATACATGGCCGAGTACCGCGAGGTGCGAGCAAAGACAACCTTCCTGGAACTTTGTAAGAATCCTCAGCTCTGCAGCGAAGTAATGGTTACCGCCGTCAACAAGCTCGGCGTCGATGCCGCGATCATTTTCTCTGACTTGTTGCCCATCTTGGAACCGATGGGGCTCGACCTGGAGTTCGCTCAAGGCGAAGGGCCCGTTATTCACAACCCTGTCCGAGAAGCTGCTGACATCGATCGCGTACTCGAATTGGAGAGCGTCGATTCGCTCCACTTTGTCACCGAGACCGTCAAGCAGACTCGAGCAGACTTACCCGAGGATATGCCTCTGATCGGGTTCGCCGGTGCTCCGTTCACACTCGCCAGCTACGCGATCGAAGGCGGATCGAGCCGGACCTACCTACATACCAAAACGCTGATGTACCGCGATGAAGGTGCTTGGCGAGCGTTAATGGAACGCTTTGTCCGCGCGATCACCCTGTACCTCAATGCCCAAATCGCGGCCGGAGCGCAATGCGTGCAGCTCTTCGATTCGTGGGTTGGCTGCCTCGGCCCGGATGATTATCGCCGTTACGTGCTGCCATACACCCGAGAGATCATCGCCGGCATCGTGCCAGGCGTCCCCGTTATCAACTTTGGCACCGGCAATCCCGCGTTGCTGCCTCTCCTCGCCGAAGGCGGCAGCTCGGTCGTTGGCATTGACTGGCGAGTTCGTCTTGACGACGCGTGGGAAACCATCGGGCACAATCGAGCTGTCCAAGGAAACCTCGACCCAACAACGCTCTTAGCCGACCGAGACGAGATCCGTCGCCGCGCCAAGGACGTCTTGGACCAGGCCGCCAACCGCCCCGGCCACATCTTCAACCTCGGCCACGGCATCCTTCAACAAACCCCCGTCGATAACGCCATCGCGCTCATCGACGCCGTCCACGAGTTGAGTTCCCGATAACGGTAGGTGCGGCTTGCATCGCAGGTCCGCGCTACACCCGTTCCCCAAGTCTTTCCGCGAGACGGTGCAGCGCACGGCTGGCGTCTTTGCGATCGAGGTGAACTTGAATCAAGCTCATCGCGATTTTGTCCTGCCAGGCACTTCGCAATGCTTCGTCAAACTCGCCTTCGGTCGAGATTTCGTATCCCGTTCCGCCGCCGATCACGGCCGGCAATTTGCAATAGTCCCACCCGTGAATCTCGTTGTATTCCCACTCGCCTTCATGCAGGAACCGTTCAGTCCCGTACCCCTTGTTGTCGAGCACGATGATCACCGGCGCAAACCCATGTCGCACGATCGTGGACAACTCCATGCCCGTCATCTGAAACGCCCCATCTCCACAGATCACCAGCACTCGATCATTCGGCCGTGCCACTTGCGCTCCGAGAGCGGCTGGCACTGAAAAACCCATCGACGTGTAGTAGGCGGCGCTGATGAAGTCGGTTCGTTCATGCGTCTTCAACTCGGTCCCGGCGAAAAGTGAGTCGCCGATATCACAGATTACGATCGTCTCGGCGTCGATCTGTTCGTTCAGCCGCCCGACCATCCGCTCGATCGTAATCGGTGCTTCCGGAGCCAATTGAAAGGCTTCGTCGGGTCGCGTCAGCGAATCGGAAATCGCCCGAACCGCTGGCGATGGCTTGCGGCTGGCCAGTTCGTTGATGAAGTCAGCCAGCATCACACCGTGGTAATGGTGATGGTGAATGCGAAGCTGCTCGCTGGTCGCGTAGATACACTTCGCTGGATCGAGATTCGCCGTATAGATACCGAGGTTCACATCGGTCATGAACGTTCCGAGCAACACGAGACAGTCGCTCTCTTCGACGAACTCCGTTACGTCAGCGTGGCCCATCGCCCCCTCATAAATACCGATGTACAGCGGATGCGTCTCACGAATCACGCTCTTGCCGAGTAGCGTGGCTGCGATCGGAATTCGTGATTGCTCGGCCAAGGCCAGCAGCTCATCCTGCAGCCCGAACCGGTGAATCTCGACTCCAGCGAGGATCACCGGCTGCTTGCTGTTGTTGATCAGGTCAGCCGCCTCATTAGCAGCTTCCGCAGCCGCTCCCATGTCACTTTCCATGCGAGGCTGTTGAAACGCGTGGGTCACGTGTGGTACGACCGTGACCATGTCTCGAGGAATCTCGATATAGACGGGGCGTTTGAAACGGGCAGCAGCGTCGAGGACGCGATCAATCTCGCGGAAGGCGGTCACGGGATCGGACAACTCCGCACCGGCGACGCAGAGTTTCTCGAAGACGTCATATTGCGTGCGAAAGTCGCGCACCTTGTGATGCAACAACGGATTGTTCTCGCGTTCGTCGAGACCCGGCGACCCCGAGATCACAACAACAGGTGACTTCTCGGCATACGCGCCGGCGATCGAGTTGCAGACACTCAGACCGCCCACGCAATACGTCACACAAACCGCTCCCATGCCGTTAATGCGTGCGTACGCATCGGCGGCAAAGCCGGCACAGTCTTCTCTCGTGCAGCCAACGACGTTAATCGGGCTTGCTTCCAACATGCCGTAGAAGTTCAGCACGTAATCGCCCGGAATGCCGAACAGATCCCGGATACCGTAATCCTGCAGTCGTTGAATGAGGTATTCCCCGATGGATAACCCCGCCGCAGATTTACTCTGAGACACAATCCAGCCTCCTTTTCGTGGTGAGCGCGCGTTGGAAGACGCTACGAAGAGCCGTCACAAGAAGCATACGCCGAAAGGCTGAGAGCGACTATGTCGATCTTCGACGCAGCAGCAGAAGAAGTGCCCACCCTCCAACGAAGATAGCAACGCAGCCAGCGACAATGCCACCACGTACGACACTTGGAGCGAACGTCACTTCACCTGTGGCAGGATCAGGTCCATGAAGAAACGCCCCGAACGCCAAGGTGAAGCCCCAGGCGGCAACGGCGATCATGACACCGACTAGCAATCGGTTTCGGTGGTCAGTGGTTTCTGAGCTTGTCATATCAAATTGAAAAATGGCCTCTGTCGCTTCCCTCCCTCTGTTTTTACCCCCATACTCTGGTGGAGGCTAGAGCCGGTTCGAGGGAAATCGCTCTTGCTGCGCGTGCAGGGCTTTTCATTTATCACCGCACAGTTGGTATACTCACCAGAACACTCGTTGGCCATTGAACGGAGAGAATAGCATGAAGATCGCGAAAGTACTCGTTGTAGCGTTGCTAATGATGACCTTGCCGCAACTTGTCTCGGCAGAAGACAAGCCGGACCTGAAGGCAGCCGACTCGGTCTCCGAAAACCGCGAAGAGCTGTTCAAGTTATTCGAGAAGAAGCTTTCCGGCGTTAAACTCGTCGGCCGCTTCACCATTCTCGGCAGGGACGACGGAGCACTGCCGAAGGAAGCATACACGATCACCAGCGTCAAGAAGATGCCGGAAGGCGATTACTGGTTGTTCAACTCGCGCATCCAGTATGGGGACAAGGACGTCACGCTTCCCTTGCCTCTGGAAGTCAAATGGGCCGGCGCTACGCCGGTCATAACGCTTACCGACTTCACCATTCCCGGCATGGGGACGTACAGTTCACGCGTTGTCATCTACAAGAACAAGTATTCCGGAACGTGGACGCACGGCAAAGTCGGTGGACACCTGTTCGGCGTGATCGAGAAGCTTGAACCGGACGATTCCGGAGCGAACTGAGCGGATCGCGTTCGACTTCTCATCCCCCGATAGCATTCGCGACCCGCTTCTCATGATCGTCGTCCATGAACTTGTGAAGCGGTTTCGTGCAGGTGGGCGCGATGTGCTGGCGGTCGATCATCTCTCGTTCTCCGTGAAGCCGGGCGAAGTTTACGGTTTGCTGGGTCCGAACGGAGCTGGGAAGACAACGACGCTGCGGATGATCGTTGGTTTGCTGCGGCCAGACGCCGGCTATGCCGAAGTCGATGGGCACCGCACCTCGCGGGATGCAGATTTTGTCAAAGCGCGGCTGGGATTAGTATCGGCCAACGACGGCGTGTATCCTTGGCTGAGCGTTCGCGAGATGCTGCTGTTCTTTGCTGACCTGTACGGCGTTGCCATGAACGTCGCCAGTGCGCGGCTGGAAGAACTAGCAGACATCTTCGATCTACGGTCGTTCCTGGACCGGCGTTGCGCGAATCTGAGTACAGGTCAAAAGCAGCGAGTCGTCTTGGCACGTGGGTTGATTCACGAGCCGCCGGTCATGTTGCTCGACGAGCCGACTCGCGGGCTGGACGTGATCGGCAGCAAAGTTGTTTTCGACTATATCAGCCATCTGCGCAAAGAGCAGAAAGCGGTCATCGTCTGCACGCATCGACTCGATGAGGCGCAGCGATTGTGCGATCGATTCGGGCTGTTACATGAGGGCAGACTTTTGCATGAAGGAGGGTTGCAAGAACTGCGTGACGCGACCGGATGGGATTCGCTGGTCGAGATGTTCCTCAGTTTCGTCCAAGCCGACGTGCGAGGCGGGCAGGCAAGCGAAGCGGCCAAGGCGGCGTCGGAGCAACTCCCCTCATGAAGAACGTCGAAGATCAGCAACACAGCGGACTTGACGACTCTGCGCGGCCGCGTCCTACGCAACGCCGTTCCGCTGCTCGGCTAACGCGATTATGCCTGAAAGAGCTGCGCGAGACGCTGCGCGATCGCCGCACGATCGTCACGCTGGTTTTCATGCCTTTGCTAGTCTATCCGCTGCTCAGCATCGCATTTCAGAAGTTCGCGATCTCTTCCGCATCCTCGATAAGCCAAGTCGATATTCATATCGGTGTCGAATCGGAGAATGCGGCGTCGCGTCTTAGCTGGTTCTTGGGGATGGGAAGCGAGTTGCTTCGACAACAAAACCCCTCGGCATCTAATGGCGGCGACAGCGAAGCGGTAGACGCCGATCCGCACGTCGAGTTGATCCTCGCTAAGGATCTAAGACAGGCGGTCGCGAACGGATCCGTTGATGTGAGCGTCGTCATGCGAAATCGTGGCCGACAACCAGACGAAACTGCTCAGCGCACCAACGGTCCGGGCCGCCGGCCGTTCCGTTGCCAACTGATCTGTCGCGAAGAGTCGGCGCTGAGCAAACTCGCCCTCGACTTCGTGCAAGAACGATTAAACGCGGTTAACGATGCGTTCATTCGCGAGTCACGGATCGTGATGCCAACGAAGTTCACGACCGAAAACGTGTCGAGCCAAGCAACTTCTTTCTCACTGACGACGCTGATTCCGCTCATCCTCGTCTTGATGACGATCACAGGTGCCGTTTATCCGGCCATTGACGTGACGGCCGGTGAGCGCGAACGGGGCACCTTGGAAACGTTGATGGCTGCGCCAGTACCGCGGCTTAGCTTGTTGTTTTCGAAGTACATCGCTGTGCTCACGGTCGCTTTGTTCACCGCGACCGCGAACCTCGTTTCCATGACCGTCACGCTTGTCGCCACCGACCTTGGCGAAACAGTCTTCGGCGAAGCCGGGCTCACGGCCGGCCTCGTGGCGCAGGTCTTTGCTCTGTTGATTCTATTCGCGACCTTCTTCTCCGCGATTCTGTTGGCGATCACCAGCTTCGCGCGCAGCTTCAAGGAGGCACAGTCGTATCTGATTCCCATCATGCTGCTGGCGCTCGCGCCGGGCATGATGAGCTTGATGCCCGATCTTGAGTTCACGGTGACGCTGGCCGTGACGCCACTGGTCAACATCGTTCTCTTGGCAAGAGATATCTTCGAAGGTAAGCCTGATCCATCGCTTGCAACCGCGGCTGTTCTCTCCACGGCGCTCTATGCTTTTGCGGCGCTCGGTTTGGCGGCGCGCATCTTCGGAGCGGACGCCATACTCTACGGCAGTCAAGCGACGTGGTCCGACTTGATGCGACGTCCTGACGAGCCTCGCGAGACAGCGACCGTTCCCGCGGCCATGTTCTGCCTGGCGGTTCTGTTCCCGATCTACTTTCTCGTGGCCAGCACCTTGCACAGCTTTCCCGACGTGGACTTAGCTGGCGTAATCAATGCACCAGTCTCAAGTCTACCGCCGATCAGTCTGACGACGCGGCTCATCGCTTCGGCCGTCATCACAGCGACAGTCTTCCTTGGCGTGCCGCTAATCGCCGCGATCCTTCAACGTGTTCGGCTTGCCGACGCGTTTCAGCTTCGTGCTTCGGGATGGTTGACCTACGTTGCCGCTGCCATTTTCGGTCTGACGCTTTGGCCCTTCGCGTACGAAGCATTCCTGCTGTCAAACTCGTCAGGGATCGAACTCGCCAGCAAGCTCAAACAAGTTCAGAGTTGGTTGAACAGGCTGCCGGATCTTTCACCATTCGTTCTACTGCCATGTCTGGCGATCACGCCGGCCGTGTGCGAGGAGCTGTTTTTTCGCGGTTATCTTCTTGGTGCTTTTCGGAAGGCTGTCCGGCCGTGGACGGCCATCGTCGGCACCGCCGTCATCTTCGGTGTCTTTCACGTCGTCGCCAGCACACTCTCCACCGAACGGTTGATACCTAGCACACTGATGGGAATCGTGTTGGGCTGGCTCTGCTACCGCACGGGAAGTGTTCTGCCAGGAATCCTTTTACACGCCTTGCACAACGGGTTTCTGTTGATGATCGCTCATTATCGCGAGAAGCTCGTTCACTTCGGGTGGGCGGTCCAAGAGGAAACGCATTTGCCCGCGTTGTGGTTATGCGGTGCTGCTTGCTTTGTGCTCGTTGCTTCTGGACTCTTGGTCGCAGGAACCTCGCGCCGCCAAACCGCCTTGCGCACCGCGAGCGAGTCGCAGGATGAAGCCCCAGCGGCATCGTTTAAGTAGGTCACGCTCGCCGAGCGTGACCTCGAAGACCGCTGGTTTTCGTTCGGCTGAAGTTCTGAAGCCACTTTCGGCGAAAGTGACCTACTTTTCGTCGTTCCCCAACTCTCGATAGAGCTCCGCGAGCCGCTCTCTATCAGCTCCCGCAAGTTTTCCGTTCGCGGCACGAGTCTGTAGCGCGATGATTTCTAAACCTGCCTTGTGTACTCGCTCGTACTCTTGCCGATGTCGCGCGGCAAGTTCCGCTTCGCCTTGCCGACGGTAAGCTTCCGCCAACTTGAAGTGAACAATCTCGTCGTGTGGCATGAGGCTCGCGGCACGTTCAAGTTGGATCGCCGCGTCCATCAGATCGCCGATATCCAGCAACAGCATCCCACGCAGACGAATCAATTCAGCAACGTCGCCGAATTCACCAAGCGTTCGATCGAGTACTTGTATCGCTTCCGCGGGCCGGCCTTCCAGCCGCAGCAACCTCGCTCGATAGACATCGATTCTCGCCTGCTCGGACGAGATTCTCGACCGGGCCGCCGTGTTGAGGAACGACTCCAGATGCTCCAGCTCACTCCGCGCATCGGCCGCCGCCCCGAGAAAGATTAATCGCTCGATCAACTTGTAGCGCACGAGCAGCGAGTGTTCGGGCGTTAGTTGCCGCTTGATTGCATCGCGATAGATGCGGACCGCTCGGGGATCGCCGAGGCCGTCACAGGTTCTGCCCAACTTGATCCACCAGCGCCCATCATCCGGTGAGACCAACGTCAGTTCTTCGAGGACACTCACCATCTCTCCCACACGTCCGGTCGCTTGGAACAGCCATGCCAGCAGGCTCAGCGCTTCAACCTGTTCCGGTCCACTTCGTTCTCTCGCTTGTTGCAGCACGGTCAACGCCGTCTCTGTGTGGTTGTTAGCCAGTGAGTTATAGACGATCGCATTAGCACCCGGCGCGTTAGCGCCCTGCGTATCAAGTCCCAGCGCGGTACGGCCCAGTTCGAGAAGCAGTTCACTGCTGCCTTCTGCCAGCTCGATCCGAGCAAGCGTCGTCTCGACCTGCCGCCAGGCATTTCGCTTGGCAAGCGCACAGCAGAGAAGCAACTCAGCATTCGCGAAGTGCCCACCTTCCGCCTCGATGGCTTGTCGCGCTAGCGATTCCGCACGAGCAGGATCTGTTCCGTAGGCTTCGTGAGCGAGTTCAAACAAATGTTGGGCATCCGGGCCCCTCGCCATCCGCCATCCGACGAACGACGCAGCCGCCAGCAACCCCAACACAACGAACAGTCCGTAGCTGCGTTGTGGGGACGACTTTTGCGCTGCCTCTTGTCTACGACGACGCTTACGACTCACCTCGACCCTCGACAAGCTGATGTGTGACTCCAAGCCCCAGCCCTCGGAAGACCTCTCGCTGACCTCGCGGCCATACCACGGTGACGTCTGCCGATTCTTCCGAGCAGGGGAATATGATTCGTTGGTCTGAATGCGAGAAGTAACCAGAACCACTGCGAACAAAGCGAACGAGTGGTCGCCCCTCGAAGTCCGTGGTTACAACGGCACCAACCGCCTGACGGTCGGACTGGGTGCCCGTTAGCTGAACGCGAAGAAACGCCGAAGGTGACCGCCGGTTTCGCAACAGGGTGACGGGCGCGTTCTGATGCGTGATCACGAGGTCCGCGGATCCATCGTTGTCCAAGTCGCCAACCGCTGCACCGCGAGCTGCATGCTTCCCGCGAAAATAAACGCCACCTGCCTGCGATACATCTTCGAATCGCCGACCCTTACGGTTGCGAAACAACTGTGCTGGTTGGAGGTAGTGGGCTTGGCCTCCGCCATAGAAGACATGTCCGTTGACGACGAAGATATCTAGCCAACCGTCCAGATCGAGATCGATCAACCCCGTGCCAAATCCTACGAGCCCACGTGATTGGCCAGCCAGACCAGTCGATGTCGTTGTTTGCGTGAACGTGCCATCTCCCAGGTTTCGGTACAGTCCGTTGTCCTCGCTCTCGAAATTGGTAACCCAAAGATCGGGCTCGCCATCGCCATCGTAGTCACCGGCATCGACTCCCATGCTGCCATCGTGCATTCCGTACTCGTTGGTTGCCACGCCGGCAGCAAGTCCGGTCTCCTGCCACTTCAGATCGGGTTGCCCCAAGTACAGGAAGTTATTCGATTCATCATTCGCAACGTAAAGATCGATCCAGCCATCGCCATTCAGATCCGTCGCCACCGCTCCCAAGCCGTTCCCGTTCGGCAACAGGCTCGCGTCGGCTGACACATCTTCAAATCGACCGTTTCCCAGATTCTGATACAAGCGGTCGGAAGCTCCGACAAATCTCCCCGGACTACACACTTCTCGCCGCCCCTGTCGGTCGCGGCAGACGACGTCGGACTCTGGGCTCCAGTCTAGATAACGCACGATGTAAAAGTCGGGAGTGCCATCGCGGTCGAAATCTGCGATCGCAGGAGTCGTGTTCCAGTCGTTTTCCTCACCACTGACCATCAAACCGCACATATTCGTCACATCACGGAACCGACCGTCCGCCATGTTCTGAAGCAAGCGACACCCACCGTAACCACATACCAACAAATCGGGCCACCCATCGCAATCAAAGTCACCGACCGCACAGCCGTGCGTGTAGGCGGTACTCTGCCCGATGCCCGACTCCTTTGTGACATCAACGAAACTCCAGTCACCATCGTTGCGATATAAAGCGGACGGTCGGCCTCGGATCTGATCAGCCGCGTTGCCGACGGTGCCGCCTCCGCTGAAGAACAGATCCAAATCATCATCGCGATCGTAGTCCAGCATCGCCACACCGCCGCCCAGGCTCTCCAGGATAGAGTAGTTCCCACTTTCTTGGCCATTGCGGTAGGTAAAGTCAACGCCCGACTGCCCGGTGATGTCTTCGAACCAGTCGTCGTGGCCGACTCCGTCTGCCGGTTGCGGTAGCTTCGTGGCGGCGTCTTCGGACTCGATAGCCCCATCGGCCGAATTCGCTGCAACCTCGTGAACAGAATCGCTCGATGTATTGGCTTCGCAACCGGCCAATAGACAACCGGCAAATAACACGACGAACACGACTTCAAGGACGCCGTGTGATTTCCCAGGCATCTGAATCCGGGCAGCAGCAAGTTCGTAGCGTTTGATACGCTGTTCCATATCGTTCGATCCAAGTGACGGAACAAAATGTTGCTATGGCGAGATGTCTCGTTCGGTCATCGACCCGTGGGCACGACCGTGTGGAAGGGCGATACGAGGCGTAATGCTCTCTGATATGATAGCAGCAGGTATGATGAGTCACATCGGCAGCCGCCCAAACCCCATTCGTTTGAACAACAGTCGCTGAATACGTCGGGAGCCCTGCGTGAAGAGGATTCGAGTGCTTTTCGTTCTTGGCACGATGCGCGTCGGTGGTGCCGAACGCCAAGTCATCGATATCCTCAAGCATTTGAACCGTGATCGGTTCGAGACGTCGCTGTACTTAATCTATCGTGAAGGGGAATTGTTGGAGCGAGTGCCGGGCGACATTCGCATCTCCTCGTATTGGGACGGACATGCGTATCCCCGCCTGAATTACCCCGGACGAATCCTGCGTTCGCAGGCTCGCGACATCCACCGCACGATTCAAGAGCACGGCATCGATCTCGTCTATGACCGCACGTCCAACGTGACGCTTACCACTTGGTTGGCGACGCGCCGCGCGAGTGTCAAGCGTGTGTCAGTCGCCGATTCTGATCCACGCAAAGAGATCGAAGCGAATCACCCCCGGTTCCGCTTCGCCAAACGGCACCTGCTGGGGCAAGCCTATCGGACGGCGGATCGGGTCGTGGCCGTATCAGAAGGGGTGCGAACGGGTATGCTCGAGTTCTTCCGTTTGCCGCCTGACCAGGTGACAACTTGTTACAACATCTTTGACATTCCACACTTGGACGCGTTAGCGGCGGAAGATTGCCCCGAGTTTGACGGGGATCGATTTCATGTTGTCTCGGTAGGAAGATTGCAACGCGAGAAGGGGCAAAGCTACCTCATCGACGCTTTCGACGAGCTAGTCAACCGTCGCGGAATGAAACATCTCTTGTTTTGGCTCATCGGCAACGGACCCGATGCAGCGGCACTGCAGAACCAAGTCGCAACCAAGAACCTGCAACAGCATGTCCGTTTCGAGGGCTTCCAGGCCAACCCAATGCCTTACGTCCGTCGAGCCGACTTGTTCTGCCTACCATCACTGTTTGAGGGCATGCCTCTCGCTCTTGTCGAAGCGATGGTGGCGCGAACGCCCGTTCTGTCGTCAGACTGTAAGAGTGGGCCTCGCGAGATTCTGATCGATGGCGAACATGGTTGCTTAGTCCCGCCTGGCAACCCACTGGCCTTAGCCGATGCGGTTGAGGACGCGGTTAACAATCGTGAAACTTGGATCGCCCGAACTCATGGGGCTCGCCGCCGAGTGGAAGAGACATTCTCAGTCGAAGTTGGTATGGATCACATCGAGAAACTGTTTCAAGCCGTAGTGGGTAGCCACCGGAACTAGAACCGTTGCTAAGGCCTGCCATAATGCCGCCATTGTTCCCGCGCTAAGTTCCAACGCTCATGAAACTGACTCTATTAATCCATTCGCTCGATGGCGGTGGAGCTGAGAAGACGTTCGCCCAGATGGCCAACTATTGGACCAAGGCCGGTCATGACGTGACACTCATTACGCTCGATCGGCGCGAGAGCAGCCGTTACCACGTTTCGGATCAAGTCGTGTGGCGCGAACTCGACCTAATGACGACGTCACACTCGCTGTGGGAAGCGATACGCCACAATCGACAGCGAGTCCGGGCGATTCGCGAAGCCATCGTCCAGGCCGACGGCGATATTGTCATCAGTTTCACCGACATCGTCAATGTTCTCACACTGCTCGCATGCCGCCGATTGAAGCAACCCGTTATCATCTGCGAGCGGACCGATCCACGGATTCACAGAATCGGCCGCGTGTGGGCTTGGTTGCGACGCCGAACGTACAAACAGAGTGCTGCCATCGTCGTGCAAACAGCACCGATTCGCGAGTTTCTCACCAGCATGGCTGCAGGCGTGCCGATTCACGTCGTTCGTAACTGTATTTGGCCCGATTCTCTCCCTGAAGAGACGCGACCTTTGCAGCAGCGCAGCAAGCAAGTCGCCGCGATGGGACGACTTTCCTATGAGAAGGGTTTCGACTTACTGATCGAAGCCTTTTCGCGCATCGCGAATGAGCATCCAGAGTGGTCTCTGCGGATCATCGGCGATGGCCCACTGCGAGACGCACTTCAATCGCAAATCGACCAAGCTGGCCTTTTGCAACGTGTCGAGCTTGTTGGCTGGAGTGATAACCCCAGCAGGATCCTTGCCGACTCGCAGGTGTTCGTTCTGTCGTCGCAGTATGAAGGCTTTCCAAACGCGTTGCTTGAGGCTATGGCGTGCGGGACTCCTGCTATTAGCTTCGATTGCGAAAGCGGCCCTCGCGACATCATTCGTCACGAAGTCGATGGTTTGCTTGTTCCAGCGGGCGATGTGGATGCACTGGCGGATGGAATCTTCCGGCTCATCGCAGACGCAAGCGATCGCACACGGCTAGCCGACCGCGCATTGGAAGTTCGGCAGCGTTTCAGTATCGACCGGTTTTTTTCCGACTGGGACGACATCCTGGATTCCGTGCGAGAGCGAGGCAGCTAGTCAATGTGTGGAATCGCTGGCTTCCTGAATCCGCGACTTGGTTCCAACGACGAACAGCTTCAGCGAGTCGCTGTGTCGATGGTGGAGACGCTTCACCATCGCGGGCCGAACGACGACGGTGTTTGGACCGATCGGAAATCAGGCGTCGCACTCGGCCACAAGCGGCTATCCATCATCGATCTCTCGCCGCTTGGTCATCAGCCGATGGCGTCTGCGAGTGGCCGACTTCAGATCGCCTACAACGGCGAGATTTACAATCACTCCGAACTTCGGTCCGAACTCGAGACAAGCGGCGTCGCATTGCGTGGGCACTCCGACACCGAGGTGCTTCTGGCGGCGATCGACCAGTGGGGAGTCGGGCTGGCTCTGCAGCGCGCGAACGGCATGTTTGCCTTTGCCTTGTGGGACACACAGCAGCGGCAACTAACGATCGCGCGTGATCGCATCGGCATCAAGCCGCTTTACTACGGATGGGCTGGCGACGTCTTCGTGTTCGCTTCCGAGTTGAAAGCGATCCGTGCGTATCCAACCTTCACTGGCGAGATCGATCGCCGCGCCATCGGCTTACTGCTGCAACACGGCTACATCCCCGCTCCCTATTCGATTTATCGCGGAATCCATAAACTGCCTCCCGGTACGAGTCTGCAAGTCAAGTGCGACGACAAAGCCTCCGCGAAGCCCGTCCCCTACTGGCAACTGACCGATAGCGTACAGCAGGGTCAGACCAATCCGTTCGACGGCTCTACCGAAGAAGCGAGTGGCGAACTGGAACAACGACTGCGTGATTCGATTCGATTGCGAATGATCGCGGATGTTCCGCTAGGGGCGTTCCTCTCGGGCGGAATCGATTCCTCAACGGTCGTGGCGTTGATGCAGGCCGAGTCGTCTCGGCCTGTGCGCACTTTCGCGATTGGCTTTCACGAGGAGCAATACAACGAGGCGACCTATGCCAGCGCGGTGGCTAAGCATCTGGGTACGGAGCACATCGAGCATTACGTCACGGCGCAAGAGGCTCTCGACGTGATTCCGGAACTCCCAAGAATCTATGATGAACCGTTCGCCGACTCTTCCCAGATCCCAACCTTCCTCGTTTCGCAAACGGCACGACAGCACGTCACTGTCTGCTTGTCAGGGGATGGCGGCGACGAGTTGTTTGCCGGCTACAACCGATACGAACACATCTCTCGGATCTGGAAGAAGATCGGTTGGCTGCCGCTTTCCCTGAGATCCGCGGCCGCCACGCTGCTCGAAGCCACCGTTCCGCACCGCGGCAAGTTCACGCGACGGTTGCTCAACACCCCGAATGCACAAGCAGCCTATGCGTACTTGAACACGCACTGGAAGGATGTGAATGAAGTTGTCGTCGGGTATGACCTCGCACCGACGATTTGGGACGATCACGATGCCTGGAACACTCGATTAGCTTTTGTCGAACAGATGATGCACCTCGACGCCATGACATACTTGCCGGACGATATTCTGGTCAAAGTCGATCGAGCGAGCATGGCAGTTGGCTTGGAAGCGAGAGTTCCTCTGCTGGATCATCGCGTTGTCGAGTTCGCCTGGTCGTTGCCGCTGCCTTTCAAAGCAAGCATTGGTGAGACAAAAACACCGCTGCGAAGTGTGCTGCAGCGGCACGTCCCTCGGGAGTTGTTCGAGCGCCCGAAAGTCGGGTTCGGTGTGCCCATCGATCAGTGGTTGCGCGGCCCGTTGCGTGATTGGGGCGAGGAGCTGCTGTCCGAAGATCGGCTGAACCGCGAAGGCTTTTTCAACCCGCAACCAGTCCGACAGCGGTGGTCCGAGCATCTCGCAGGCACCACCGACTGGCACTATTGGCTGTGGGACGTGCTCATGTTTCAGGCTTGGCTTGATGGCCAAGACGGCGCGCTGCGCTATACTGCTCGCGGATGACATTGTCGCTTTCCTAACGTAGCGTAACCGCAACCAAAGTAGGACGGACGCCTCGTCCGTCACAAACCAAGACGGACGAGGGCGTCCATCGTACAAACGTACCAATGCTAACCCAACTTCGTCAGTTATTGACGTAAGTCGTTGTTTTTCAACGCGCGAACCACGAAGGTCTTCACTACATCTCCGTCGTCTTGTCACGCGAGTAACACGGGCGAATGAACATGCCCGCTCTCCGGCCAAGCGCGCGGCCGAGACAACGTTGATGCCGGTCACGCTGAGCAGCAGAATATAGGGCGTTTTCGCAAGGAAACCGGCCATTTCTTGCTCCGCAGCGGCAATCTGACCGCCGAACAATTGGCGAACTTCGTTGAGCTGTTGCCATTGCCGCGTATGCATCGCCGCGAGCTGGGACGGCTCGGCGGCCGTGCCGGACCACGCAACGATGCGTTCGATCGTGCGTGTTTGAAAACGAACCTTTGTCTCTTTCAAGTGCTTCGCGATTCCATCGACACCGGTGCATCGAATCGCTTCGGCCGAAGAGAACTGCAACGCCACCGGCATCGCGATCGACTTGTGATACAACTTGTCATCTTCAAACAGATCGGCGAAGCCCGGCATCGTTTGATGCAACAGCCGGCGTATCTGTACCATCAGTCTCGCCCGTTGCTTGACGAGATTGTGCCGATGACGCGAGACGGCTTGCAACGACTGATAAACCTCGCCGACCGGCAGTGTGGCAAGTCCGTAGCCCTTGATGGCCGCGTGAAAGATCGCTTCGAGATCTTTGTCGTCGGTTTTCTCATCAGGATGCAGGGACTGGTGATAATGGTTCGACGCGAAAGGATGAACAATGCGCGTGTCGAACTTCGCTTTGCGAAACGCGCGGTAGACCGGCTTGTGATAGTGACCACCCCCCAGACTTTGATCCAGCACGAGTGAGAGAATCGGGGTTAAGTAATTCGACTGTGTTCTGGAGGCTGAGGCGTAGCCGAA
>PBSM01000339.1 GCA_002726245.1 Planctomycetaceae bacterium
CCGTAGGCCGGAACAAGTCTTCGCAGTTCCGGCATGAGCCAATCGTCACGCCGATGCCGGAACTGCGCAAAGCCTTGTTCCGGCCTACTGGTAAGTTATCAACTGCCGCTCGCCTAATCCGCCGATTGCTTTGAAATGTTGATCTCGTGTCACAACCGTTAGCAAGTGTTGCTTAGCGACTGCAGCGATCCAAACGTCATTCTCCGACGAAGGGTTGCCTTTTACTTTCAGGTCATTCTTGACCTCACCGTAGTACTCGGCCGTGTCGGCGTCGCAAGCCAGCACAGTCATAGCCTTTGCGAGCTCTTGAACCTGCGTCATGTTTCTTTCGACATGAGCGGAATGTCGGGCTCCATAATACAGCTCTCCGATCACGATCGAAGGAAGGAATACTTCAGTTGATGCGGACAGTTGCTTCCGCACTTCTTTGTCATCCTTGAATAAAGCGACAACGATGTTCGTGTCGAGCAGATGTTTACCAGGCATCTGCGTCGATCCTTTCGCATCCTTCGTCAATCGCTGCTGACATTGAGTCGAGATCGGCTACGCCGATCGCACCTGCGAAACGGATCAACGCTGCTCCATTCACTCCTTGCACCGGCGTCGTAAGCGTCTTCGCGAATTCCAAGACCTGACGTTGCTGTGCGACCGGCAATCGACCCAAGCATTCAGAAAGCTCTTGCTCGACCGTTGCGTCAACCATCTGTGAGTTCTCCTATCTACTTACCGTAGATACATTATAGCTGCCGGTCGTGCCTACCGCCTTGCTTCACGAACGACATGGTTGATCTCGGGAAGGATGACTTGTTCCATGGCTAGTCGCACGGCAGCTCGCGAACCGGGCATCGTCAGCAAAACCGTGCGTTCCATCAATCCGCCCGTTGCGCGACTTAGCATAGCTGCTGCACTGATCTCCTGATAGCTAAGCATTCGAAAAAGCTCGCCGTAGCCCGGAAGTGGCTTGGTGATCATCGACGTTACGGTTTCGAAGGTTTGATCGCGACTGGAGATTCCCGTGCCGCCTGTCATCAAGACAACGTCAACGTCTTCGGCGTCACGAAACCACTCCAATAGTGGACGCATGCGATCCGGCTCGTCGGGGATAATCTTACGCTCGACGACGTCGTGTCCCGCTTCTTCCAGGAATCGCACGACTTCACCGCCTCCCGTATCCGTTTCGATCGTGCGTGTATCGCTGACAGTAATGACGGCACAGCGGAGTTTGTCGGGAGCGTCGGCTTTATGTTCTGCGGGAGTGGTACTCATTGGCTCCGATATCCATCAGGTGAGGAAGAGACGAATCTCCAATCGCTTGTCTTTGTCATACGAGATCACTTATATTAAACGCAGTCGGGCCGTTGCGTTAAAGGGTTAGATCGATGCGTTGGATGATTCCGATCGTTGTCACCACTGCAACGCTGCTCGTTTCTCTGCGAGAAACCAGTCGGGCTGACGAGTTTGTGCTCACAAGTGGGGCAAAGATCCGCGGCCAGTGGCTTAACCGCCAAGAGCGATCCTCTGGCTTCTATCTGATCGAAACAGAGTATGGCGGCAACTTACGACTCGACTCGGCGGCGGTCGCCTCGGTTCGTCGTCCACTTCGTGGCGAGAGCGACTACGAGCGTTTCGCTCCCCAAGCCAGAGACACAGTCGAAGATCAATGGAAGCTGGTGCAGTGGTGCCGCCAGCAGGGCCTGAAACAACAAGCGGAGGAGCACGCACGACGTGTAATCGAGTTCGACCCAGACCATGCCGGCGCGAGGCGAGCTGCGGGATACGGCTATATCGAAGGGCATTGGGTGTTGCGGCATGAGTATCTGGAAGGCAAAGGTTACGTGCGTCATCAAGGCGAATGGCGGCTTCCGGAAGAGATCGAGATACGGCAATCGCGCCGTGCTATCGAACTTGCTCAAAAGGATTGGTACGCCAAGCTCAAACTGTGGCGTTTGCGATTCGCTAGCGACAAAGCACAAGACGCATTGCGGAACGTCCGCGCGATTCGAGATCCACTCGCGATCGAAGGGGTCAGCAAGTTGCTTCAAAGCGAACGCAATCGTCGCGTGCGGATGTTGTACGTTGAAGTGCTCGGGCAAATCGAAGGAAATCTTGCGACAAAGACACTGCTTGATTTCTCAATGACTGATCCCGACGAGGAAGTGTTTCATGCGTGCGTCGAACAACTCCTGCCACGCACGACACCGCTTGTGGTTCGGCAGCTTGCGCAGACATTGAAAGACAATAGCAACATTCGCGTCAATCGCGCGGCACACGCACTTAGCCAGCTTGACGAGAAGTCGGTGATTTCGCCACTGATCGATGCACTCGTGACAACTCACCAACACGTCACTCCCAGCAGCGGTGCGACAACGACTACATTCGCGAGCGGGCCTCAAATGCCAAGTGGCTCCTTGCAACGATCGTCCTCCGAGCACTTCACTCAGAACGACGCTGCTTCTCAAGTGTCGCAAGGTGATGGCGGCGGTGTGAGAACGTATCAAGCTAGTAATCAAGAAGTGCTCAAAGCCTTGACGGCGATGACCGGAGTCAGCTTTGGTTTTGACCAACAGGCTTGGCGAAACTGGTACGCTGTTGAACAGCGGCGTCAGCAACCAGGCTCCGTTAACACTCGGCGGTCATCGTATTTGGAGTCCCGCCTTTAGGCGGCTATGTTGTTTACCGTGGGAAAGACCGGCTGAAGCCGGGACTCCAACAAATAGCGGCTTCTAAGCAAGGGAGAGTTTGGTTTGTACTATCGGCTTTGCGTGGCGGCAGTCACGATTTTCCTCGGCACGATCCTTTCGTTGTCTACGTCGCACGCAGCCGATTGGCCAATGTGGCGCTACGACGCAGCACGCAGCAATGCGTCTCCGGATAGCCTACCGAAGCATCTGAATCTCCAATGGGTTCGTGAGTTGCCGCGTCCGCGCCCGGCTTGGCCTGCCTCGCAGCCGAAGCTTCAATTCGACTCCGTTGTCCAGCCGATCGTCGTTGGCAAGCGGATGATCGTCGGTTCGACGGTGAACGACACTGTCACGGCATACGACACGGAGACTGGTGCCGAAGCGTGGCGTTTCTATACGGAAGGACCAGTGAGATTCGCACCGATTGGGAACGGCGAGCGAATCTATGCGGCCAGCGACGATGGCCATTTGTATTGCGTTCGGGCGAAGACTGGCGAATTGTTGTGGAAAGTACGAGGCGGACCGAGTGATCGCCGAGTGGTCGGAAACGATCGGCTTGTCTCGGCATGGCCGATTCGTGGCGGACCGGTCTTGCTCGATGACACAGTTTATTTCACCGCGAGCATCTGGCCCTTCATGGGAATCTTCGTACATGCCGTTGATGCGGAGACTGGCCGCACGATCTGGATCAATAGCGAAACGGGTTCGCGTTGGGTAACACACCCTCACGGTGCGCCTTCCTTTGGCTCGATCGTGCCGCAGGGGTATCTTGCGGCGACGAACGATCGATTGTTCATACCCGGTGGCCGCACGTTACCTGGTGTCTTTGATCGGCACAACGGCAAGATGACCCGTTTCGACTTCGGCGGCAAAGGCGCGGGCGGATGGAGCGTCTTCGCGCACAAAGAGTTTTATGTTGTCCACGACGCCGCTTTTGACCAGAAGGCAGGCGAATCCCTTGGTTCCGTTCCGACCGCTGCGTTTACGGCCGAGTTGTTGTTCGGTCCGAGTGCGGCGTACCAAACGACAGATGCGGTCCGGAAAGTGAAAGGGAAAGACCGTAAGGGAAAGGAAATCGAGAAACTCGAATTCAAACCTCGAAAATCGTGGTCGGTATCAAGTCCCGACTTACCGATCTTTGCGGTAGCTGGACAGACGGCGTTCTCTGGCAAGCGCGGACTGGTCGCGAGCTTCGATATCAACGCAGCGCGAGCCGCTGGTAAAGCACGGCCGCCTGTATGGTCGGCCGAGATCGAAGGTGCCCCGGCAGCAATGTTGGCTGGCGATGGAAAGCTGTTCGTGGTGACACGCGATGCGCACGTCTACTGTTTTGGTGATGGCGAGGCAAAGACGCAACACCATCTTCTGGCGCACAGGCCATCGCCTCGCCCTGCTCCCGGCCCGGCGGCAAGCTACCCCAAGGTTGTTGAAAGAATCAGGGCAGACCATGCTGATGCGGGCGGATACGCGATTGCGATGGGAATCGGATCGGGACGACTAATCGAAGAGTTAGCGATTCAGAGTGAGTTGCAGATCATCGCCGTCGATGATGATCCGGCCAACGTTCGCCGCTTGCGAGAACGCACCGATGCCGCGGGCTCGTATGGAACGCGAATTACGGCCTCTGTTGGCGATCCCGCCTCGTTCGAGTTCCCACCATACATGGCGGATCTCGTCGTCAGTGAAGAATTGCCGACAGTGCCGATCGACTTCGCGCGGGTTGTGAAAAACGCTTTTCATGCGCTGCGTCCCTACGGCGGTTTCGCTTGTTGGAAGCTGACCGAAGAACAGCATCAGACGCTGCTAGACGTTGTCGCCACAGGCGAGTTGCCCAGTGCAGCAGTCGAACAAAAGCACGGTCTGACTTATCTTCGCCGAGTCGGCTCGCTTCCCGGGAGCGGAAGTTGGACGCACCAGTACGCCGACGCGAGCAACAGCGTTGTCTCGCAAGATTCCATTGTCAAAGCACCGCTCGGCTTGCTGTGGTTCGGTGGTCCGGCGAACGACAATGTACTGCCTCGCCACGGACACGGACCTTCGCCGCAAGTTGCGGGCGGTCGGTTGGTGATCGAAGGGGCCGACATGTTGCGGTGCGTGGACGTCTATACCGGACGACTCCTCTGGGAGAAGAGTCTTCCTGGCATCGGAACGTACTACGACACGACTCGCCACTTTCCCGGAGCCGGTGAGATCGGCAGCAACTACGTGACACTCGCTGACTTCGTGTATGCGGTCTACGGCGATGCGATCTTGCAACTCGACGCAGCAACGGGAAAGACGACACGGAAGTTCACTTTGAAAGCGATCGCAGATGAAGCGGCTCCTTCGTGGGGATATCTTGCCGCGGAAGGCGACTTCCTGATTGCGACATCCAGCCCCGTCTCTGTTGAAGACGAAGAAGCATCTCCGCTGGACGAAGACCAGCCCAAGCGAGACGGCGACCGTGCCGCACGTGTTGGCGAGGCGTTGTCGCCAACAAAGTACTCGTCGTCGAGCCGGCAACTGGTCGTCTTGAAGCGTCTCACCGGGGAAGTACTTTGGCGGCGAGAAGCCGATCTCAGTTTCCGGCATAACGCGATTGCCGCGGTCGGCGACCGAATCTACTGCATCGACGGAATGTCCGCGCAGCAGTTGAAAACCCTAACGCGACGCGGAATCGAAGCGAAAATCAAGCCGCGACTGCTTGCACTCGACATTGCGTCCGGGAAGCAAGTTTGGTCCACCTACGAGAACGTCTTCGGGACCTTCCTGAATTACTCGCGCGAACACGATGTCCTGCTGCAAGCTGGCAGTGCCTATCGAGATCGTGCCGAGGACGAGACGACCGCCGGCATGATCGCCTATCACGGGCGAGACGGCAAAGTGCTTTGGCAGGATCTCACGAAGAAGTACAGTGGTCCTTGTTTGTTGTTGCGAGACAAGATCATCACCAACGGAGGTGGCGGGTTTGAGATCGATTTGCTAACCGGAAAGGCGACGGGCTGGAGCTACGATCGTATGTATGGCTGTAACACGGCAGTTGGCAGTCAAAACCTGTTGACCTTCCGCAGCGGTGCTGCCGGCTTTTGCGATCTGACGGCGGATAGCGGAACGGGGAACATTGGCGGCTTCCGTTCGAGTTGCACCGCGAATCTGGTCGTCGCGGACGGTGTGTTGAATGCTCCGGACTACACTCGCACTTGTACATGTGCTTATCAGAATCAGACCTCACTCGCTTTGATACACATGCCGGAGGTGGAGCAGTGGACTTTCAGTAACTTGAAGGACACACCAAGCCAATTCGCGATCAACTTGGGTGCTCCTGGTGATCGTCGAGGTCCCGACGGTTCAATGTGGTATGACGAACCCAGTGTCGGAGGCGATTCTCCAAAGCTGCCCGTGCGAATCAAAGGTGATGCGCTACGTTCCGTGTTGCATCACACGTCGCGGATCGTCGGTGACGAGACAAGGTTGCCCTGGGTCGTCTCGTCAGCATTGGTCGGCGTCGAACAGATCGAACAGGATATCGAGAAGAGTGAAAGCTCAGAGGTTACCGTTCGACTGTTCTTTGCGGAGTTAGAAGGGCTTCCGCCGGGAGATCGCATCTTCGATGTTGCAATACAAGGCAGGAAAGTGTTGGAGCGGTTTGATGTCTCGCGCGAAGCAGGTGGTGACTTGCGTGGCATCGTCAAAGAGTTTGGTGGAATCAAGGCGGACGAGCAGATTGTGGTCTCCTTCACGAACCACGTAGGCGAAACCTGCCTGTCCGGCTTGCAGATTGTTCCGTAACACGACCAGAGTAGCCATCACGCTCAGCGTGATGAAAGCGGAAACGCGAGAGAAATAAGTTTCTAGGTCAATGTTCATTCGCAATGGAGATCGGTTCGTGGTGCCGCTCTCATCACGCGGAGCGTGATGGCTACATTCATGCCAACAATCCTGCAACTTACCGACTTGCACCTCATGGCGGATCCGCTTGTGGAACTGAAAGGTGCGCGGACACGTGACATCGTGAAACGTGTCTTCGAGTATGTTCGCCAGGAAATCAACCGAAGACGCTGGCGGTTCGATCAGATTGTAATTACCGGCGATCTAGCTCATGACGAGCTGCGTGAGACCTATCTCGTCTTGCGAGAGCTGCTCGGCGAACTAAATGATTCCTGTCTCTTGTTGCCCGGTAATCATGACGATCGCGGGTTCATGCGGGAAGTCTTTCCGGAGCAATTCACGGCGGATGACGACTTTCTGAACTTCTCGGTTGAGGTGGGTGGCTGGCGCTTGATTGGATTGGATTCACATGTCAAAGGCGAAGTCCCTGGCGAGTTGGGGGCGAGACAGTTGGACTGGATCTCGCGCGAACTCGCCAGCCACGCCGATCAGCCGACGGTTCTGTTCATTCATCATCCACCCTTCGCCGTTGGATCCGATTGGGTCGATGCGATCGGTTTGCAGGATGCGGACGCGCTGATGTCGTGCCTTGCTGCTTCTTCGCAGGTCAAAGCAATCTGTGCTGGCCACGTGCATCAGGCATTCGAAACCGAAGCGAACGGCGTGCGAATGATGACGACACCCTCCTCTTCGCTGCAATTCACGCCGCAAGCCGATCAGCTTTGCCTCGATGCGGTTCCCCCCGGTTTCCGCGTCTTGCAACTCGGTGACGACTTCCAAAGCGAAGTCGTTCGTCTGCCGGAATGACAGTCGCTGCAAGTTGATAGAACTCAGCTGTTTTCTCCCCTTTAACGGCGTTCGTTACTCGCAGAAAGCGTGAGCTTCAGTTCTGGGTCGTTGGCGAAGTTGCTGCGTCCGTGCTTACCCTGGACCGGCTCTAACGAAGTGTTGTCGCCCGCCCCATTGGCACTGAATCTGTGAACAGCGGTACATCTCAATCATCGAGTTCTACGTCACTCAGCCTGCTCCGACATCCGCCTGGAAGACCTAGACATCGAAGAGATGGCGACCTGGGCGATTGCAACACGCATTACGAGTCTCCAATTAAGTCAAGCACGGCTCACGAACGGTGCGGCTGCGTTTCTCACCAGATTTTCCGCGCTGACTGAGTTGAGCCTTGCCGGAAACCCGGAGATTACCGATGCGACTCTGGAATGGCTCGATCTCACAAAGTTGCGATCTCTTAGTCTCGGCGAGACCTCAATCACAGACAATGGGCTAAAGCGGCTTCGCGGCACACGGCTGAAGATCCTGGCTCTATACGGATGCAAGAGGATCACCGATGTCGGGATGGAACACATGTCGAAGTTGACCACACTCACGTCGCTGGCCCTCGACCACACGTCCGTCGGCGATGCTGGCGTCACGCAACTCGCGCCGCTGGTGAATCTGGATCAACTTAGTCTTGGCGTGACGAAATGTACCGAAGCTGCCCTGAACATTGTCAGCAGTCTTAAGAAGCTGCGATCACTCGACCTTTATGGAATCCCCGTCTCTTCTGCAGGATTGCGGAAACTCCGCGGGCTGACCGAATTGCAAACGCTTCGCATCTCCGACACAGCAATCGATGACGAAGCCCTGCGGGAACTGGCAACGTTGACGGAGCTTCGTTATCTCGATCTTTCGAGAAATCCTGGCATTACGGACGCAGGACTCATTCACCTCAATGCACTGATCCATCTTGAGTATGTTGATCTCCAGGGCACGCAAGTGACCGCCGCCGGTGTCGCCAAGTTGCAAAAGGCCCTCCCTGATTGCGACATCAAGTGGGACGATCCACACCGCAAGCTTGCCGAGTGGAGGTTGGCGGTACGGTGCATCTACACCATGACGGCAGGGGGGTAGAAAACGTCAGGTCGGTCAGCGAATTGCCCAAGACACTCTTCACACTTAATCAGGTTCTCTTTACTGGTCTCACCGAAGTCAACGATACACATCTCGGCGAATTGCGAAGTCTTCTCGCGAACATCGATCTGCTTAATGACCTGCAACTGAGTGGTACTGCGGTGACAGACAAAGGCCTAGAGCAACTGGATGGACTGGCAATAGACCAGGTCATTCTTCACGACACGCAAATCTCAGATGCCGGCATGGAGCACCTTCAGAAAATAAAAGGTCTGAATTCGCTGACCCTAACAAAGACGCGGGTTTCGAATGCCGGTGTCGCTCGCATTGCGGAAATGCAAGGCATTATCAACCTTGGGTTATCAACGACTTCGATTGATGATCAGGCCCTGCAGCATCGTCGTGACCTGCCGAATCTACAAATGTTGAGCGTTTCAGACACAAAGAAAACTGACAGCGGCCTCGAACACCTGGCCGTCCATGACAAGCTGCATTCTCTGCAACTGAGTGGCAATCAGATCGGCGATGCGGGAATCAAGCATCTTGCGGGCCTCAGAAACCTGCGGAGCTTGGAACTTCACTATGCGAAGGTGACAGACGAAGGGTTGCTGGCGCTTGTAGAGTTGAAGCAATTGTCAGACCTCTCGTTGCCCAGTACTCGAATCACGGATGAATCTCTCAAGTTCGTCGCCGATTCGTTTCCACAGCTTGATAATTTGAATGTTGGCCAATGTGAGATCGGCGACGAAGGGCTCCGTGACATCAGCAAACTGAAGAAGCTCAAGCATCTGCTGATCGATCATACGCAAGTCACCGACGCCGGATTGCCTCACTTGGCAGCACTCGACACGCTGGAAGAGTTGGGCCTGGGCGGAACACCCGTCACGGACGAAGGCTTGACGCACCTCATGACACTCAAGCAACTGCGGATGCTCAATCTGAAAGACACAAAAGCCACCGCCGTCGGCGTCGCCAAGCTGCAACAGACGCTGCCCGATTGCAAGATCGAGTGGGACGAGCCCTGACAATTCCCTTCAGATTGCGTCCAAGCAACTCGTTGTGCGTACGGTAGGCGAACCACCACCAACTTCTTGCGAAAGTCGTTTCGGGACGAATCAGAACGCCAGCTCCGCAAACTGCTTCGTGTCGATTTCGCCGCCAAGCCCGGGACCACTGGGCACGAGCAGCTTGCCCTGTTGATAGAGTAGTCGTTCGGTAAGCACGTGCTTGGTGTACATGCCAGGCCCGATCAGGTCGCTTGGCAGTGCGAGGTTCGGAGTGATCGCAGCCAGATGCAGTTGTGCGAGGGTACCGGGACCGAGTTCGACGGTGCTGCCAAGCAGGACACCGATGTCGGCGGCTTGAGCGAGGCTGACAATTTGCCGAGCAGGCCAGATGCCGCCGGCTCCCGTTGTTGCAATGTTGAAGACATCGACGGCTCCCGCTTTCGCTAACGCAAGGCCGTACTCTAAGGTGCTAACATGTTCGAGAATCGGCACATCGACTTGCTTGCGCACCGCCGCGATGTCGGCAGGATTCTCACGAGGAACCGGTGTCTCGACGCCAGCGAGTTGGAAGCGATTCAAACGCCGGATGTTCTTCGCCGCCTCAGCAACCGACCAACCGGCATTGGCATCGACTTTGATGCTGATCTCCTTGCCGCCTACCTCGCGGGCGAGAGCGACACGTTCTTCGTCGAGTTCGATATCGACCCCGACCTTCAGTTTGAAGGCTCGGAATCCTTGGGCGACTTTCTCCCGCATTTCTGTTCGCAACAGATCCAGCTCTTTGCGGATGTAAGCGACCCAAGAGATGACAACATCGTTGCGCACCTTCCCACCGAGTAAGTTGTAGATCGGTTGCTTCGTTGCCTTGCCCTGCAAGTCGTACATTGCCATATCGAGCGCGCAGCGAGTGTACTTCGCCAGCGAGCTTTCTTCGACCAGGAAATGTTCGGTGAAATCCCGATGCATCTGCTGGATTGCGAATGGGTCCCGGCCTCGCATGAAAGCGGATAGCAATTCTGCGTAGTCGTCCGCATCTTTCGGCAAGTCGTCGGGTTCGATGTCGGAGATCTCCCCCCAGCCGATAAATCCGTTGTCTGTCCGCACTTCGACGAAATAGAAATACGATTTGGCCACAGCTCGCTTGGCGTTTCCGCCCGCTTGGGCAATGACGGTGGCATACTGGCGTGCAACTGCGACGGGATGCAGCTTGAGTGAGGTGGTTTTCATAGTTGAGCTTCCGATAATCGGCTTTTCGTAGTGTGCGACGGGACGATGCTGCCATTAGAATAACGCACGCGATTGCTGCCGGACAGTTTCGCGAGATTGATGCAACCTGGAGGAACTCCGATGAACACCGTATTCGCCCAAGCCACGTTAGCCGTTTTCCTGAGCTTAGGACAAGCAGATGAATCGCTATTCGTTGCTGAGCCGCTAACCGAGAAAGGCCAGTTCACGACGGGAATCGAAGGGCCGGCGTGCGACGCGAAAGGCAATGTCTTGGCGGTGAATTTCGGACGGCAGGGGACGATTGGGCGCGTGACTGCCGACGGCAAGGGCGAGATCTTTGTTGAACTGAAGGGCGAAAGCATCGGCAACGGAATCCGCTTCGATCGCCAGGGCGTGATGTATGTCGCCGACTATGTGAACCACAGTGTGCTGCGAATCGACCCGAAGACGCGTGAGCTGACAACGCATGCTCACGAAGAGGGTATGAGCCAGCCGAACGATCTCGCGATCGGTCCCGATGGCACGCTGTACGCCAGCGATCCGAACTGGGGTAACGGAAGCGGGCAGCTCTGGCGCATCGATCGTAATGGCAAAGTGAGCAAGCTTGCCGGCGATATGGGTACGACGAACGGGATCGAAGTTAGCCCCAATGGCAAGACGCTCTATGTCAACGAAAGCAAGCAACGCAATGTTTGGGCATTTACAATTGCCGAAGACAAGTCGATCAAGAACAAGCGGTTGTTGAAGAAGTTCGACGACTTTGGCTTCGACGGCATGCGCTGTGATGTTGATGGCAATCTGTACATCACGCGCCATGGTAAGGGAACCGTCGTGAAGCTTTCACCTGCTGGAAAGGTGCTTCGCGAGATCGATGTTCTCGGAGCGAAACCCAGCAACATCTGTTTTGGTGGGCCAGACGGCCGTACAGCGTATGTGACCGAAGTCGAATACACGCGGCTTGTGCAGTTCCGCGTCGATCGACCGGGGCTCGCCTGGCAGCGGTGGCGAGAGTCAGCCGCTGGCGACTAGGGACTGCCGAACGGATCGCTCGTGTCGCTTGAGGTGTCCGAGCCGGTGCCGAACGGATCACTACTGTCGCTTGAGCTATCCGAGCCGGTGCCGAAGGGATCGGAGCCCGCCGGTTCCTCGGGCACTTCCGATTCCATAGCTTCCTCGGGAACCTCGCTTGGCGCTTTCTTCTTCGCATCAGGATCTTCTTCTTCTAGACCGCCGGTGCGGATCAACGGCCACTCCGCTTGAACTTCGCGCAGGCACTGGATGACACCGGTGCCCGAGCCGAGGAAAATGCGGTCTGTCTGGTAGTTGACCATCTTCACATCAAGTAATTCGGTCGATAACGTTCCCAGGCGACCGCCTGTGTTTGCGTCGAAGATCATCATGCGACCCGTATCGCCGATGCAATACAGCCGGTTCTCGCTCGCAGTGAGGACTTCGCGCACCCGTGGTGCCCACCAAACCTCTTGGCCGGTCTCTGCCGACAGCCGATAGAGATTGTCGTCGTCCGTCACGACGAAGACAGAATCGCCGATAACAACGGCTGGCTTCACGAGCGGCTCACCCGTTGAGAACTGCCATTGCAACCCGCCACTGGAGGCATGCATGCAATAGACGTATCCATCGGTCGAGAGTGTGATCAGTCGATCCGGAGGCAATGCGGTCGCGCGAGCAACAATTGGCTTTGTCGTTTCAATTCGGTATTTAATTCCGGTGCGATTGGCTTCGGCAACATACAGATGGCCCACATCGGTTGGCCAGGCAATATTCGTTCCAGCGATCACAGGTTGGACCACAGCGCGGCCACGACCTTGGTAAATCCACGGCGGCCGGCGGCCATCTTGAATGTCATAGCCTTCAATCGTTCCACCGGCCATTGGCACGAAGACGTAGTTATCCGAAACGGCCGCCCCTGCGCCTGGCGCACCGCGCGTGATAGCTCGCCAAACGATCGCACCTGTCGCCTGATCCAGAAGGTAAAGGCTGGAGCCGTTCAATACAGCGACATAGTCATCGTTCGCACCGGGAGCTTCGACCGGATAGTCTCGCTTGCCGATAGTCGTCGTCCAACGCGTTCGCCCATTTTCGGCATCGATCGCTTCAACGACTCCCGTGTCGGACACAGCGTAGATCGTGATCTCCGGCAGGACCCTCGTCTTCATCTCGGCCTTGCTGCCGACTTGTGTGAGTTGTTGGACGAGCTTATTCGCTTTTCTTTCGGCACCCGCCCGGCCAAGCTCGACCCCGAACCGGTCCAGGTCTCGATCAGTGATTACAGTGCGACCGCGATCGGATTGTATTTCGTAGACGCGGTAGCCGCGCTTCGAGCTGACATGCTGACGAACAAACGCGATTCTGCCGCGGGCACGGTCGAATTGCATTCGCGTGAACCAGACCCGCTCAAGGCCGAAGCGGTTCGCTTCGACATTCGAGACCAGGGAACTGAAGACCTGCGCGTCGATTGGAGTGGCAGTTTGGGTGGCCAGAAAGGCAAGTCCACACAACAGCAGACGCTTGAGCATGGCAACACTCGGCAAGATCGTTCCGAAGAAGGGAGATACCTCCCTCTATCATAGTCATGACATCGGCAAGATGCAGCAGAAAAAGGACTTAGAACAGGGCGTAGTTGGATCTTTGGCTACCGGCAGCAACAGCCTACCGGACGCAGTATGGACGCCCCCGTCGGTCTGTTCATCGAGACGGACGAGGGCGTGCATCCTACGAAGTCCGCGCGTTGGGGAGTCGCCGTGCGTAACGCCTCCGCATAACAGCCGAATGTGCCAGAAGTTATGCGCGATACATGATCTGCGCCTCGGCCGCCGCATCTATACCGCCTAGACCATCTCGCGCCTCTGGCCTACGATGATTCCTCGGCCGAAAAGCAGCCGTCTCAACGACGAAGCCACAACTACGATTGGTCGGTCGTCCCGACTGGCAATCTCGGGCTTCCGCCGACGCACGGTCGATCCGCGGCGCAGAAGGCTGGAGAGAACCAGGATGGAAAGACACGGGCTTTGTCCGGAGGGAAAGCAGGCGGTCGAGCGAGTGCTTGGCTACCTCAACTTCTCCACAGGGAAGCCCGACCCAAATCTCTTAGCCAGCCTGGACTTGCTCTCAGCGTCGGTCGAACCTGATGAAGGCCAATCGCGTTGGCAGGCTGTGGGCGAAGCTTTAGGAAGCGAACTTAGGACGCTGGCCGATTCTTCCTCGGCGTTTCAGGATGCCGATCAGGCCAGTGCAGTCCATACGCTTGTCTGGCACCATGCCTTGCCGGCCTATCTGGCCTTTCACGAAGACTTGCTGTTCCACCAACAGGATGGAGAACTTTTCAACGCGTTCTTCGTCGGCCGCGTTTGTGAAGCCGTTTTGCTGCAAGGTGGGCCGTGGGACGAAGTGGACCGGATCGTTGATGGTGCTCTGAAGCACTTGAACGATTATCTCGGTTATCGTCCGATCGCGGTGCTCGAATCGCACAAGATCGAGCCATATCCTCACGAGCGTTCGCGCCCGGTTCCGTTGTATATCCGTGATGCAGGTGTTGTCTCTGGAGAGTATTTCGAAGTCGTCACTCGCGCGTTGAAGTTGCTTGAGAAAACGGATCAAGATCTGCTGCGAAATGCTTATCTCGATCTAGAAGCGCTCGATGAACTTGCGATCGATCCGCGAGCTTACGACTTCGATCATCCCGTCAACAAACGTCCCAATTACCACTTTGGGCAATGGGATCCGGACCACATCGATAACCGAGGTCGGTATACGCGTTTCGTTATCCAGCAAGTGACGCTGGATGGGCTCATGGATCGCCTGACGAGCGAAGAGTTGCCCGAGGAGGAGTCGCTCGTCGAAGCTGCTTCTGTATTGGCGGGCGTCGTTCTGATGGCTTCGGGGATCAGCGGCAGCGGTCCCGATTCGCATGATTCGACAACGTCATTAACTTCTCTTTTGCCGCGCATTGCCGGTTACCGTGACGGGTTTTATGAAAGGCTGCTCAGTCGCGTCGAACCGGCTCACGCGGAGCGGTTGCTCACCGAAGCTGCCGAGCGACGACAGCCGTTCGGATCGGCCCGGCAGCATCTGAACGCTCAACTGGCGCGGCGGCGAGCCTCGCAATTGGAACATGTGCAACTGGCCAAATTGTATGCTCGCATGGGATATACCGAGGCGGCGGAGCACGAGGCCAACATCGTTCCAACGGCATCGGCGCGTCTGCTTTGTCAGATCGACTGTCGATTGACGAGCGCTCGGGCAGCGATCGTCGGTCGGGCTCCTCATCGCGCGGCGGAACTACTGGTGGAGATCGTCGAGACGCTCCATCGTGGTATTGGCTGCGGTGCGATTGTCGATCCTTGGAACATTCTGGGCTTCGACTCTCAATTCAGTCTCTTTCCCGCCATCGAGAACAGCGTTCATGATCATCGCATTGATGACTTGATTGCATTGATGGAAGAGGTTTTCGCGATTTTCTCGCAAGCCTGGGCCGAGGCTGCTGCGCGGGACGAAACCGACTTATGCGAAACGCTGGCCCGCCGTTTTCACGAACTTGTTGAGTGGTGGCGGCAGTTTGCCGCGCACGAGATGTCGATCGTCGAGGCAATTGATCCACTCGACGCCTATCACGCGGCTGAACACGTTGCCGGAGCGATCAACCTATGGCACAAAGGCGGTGCCGAGGCAGGCGACATCGGCTTCTGGGCGCCACACGCCAACATGTTCGACTCGGCGCAGGCCTACGCCTTGGTTATCCAAGCCCTGTTGGGCCAAAAGGATTGTGTCGCAGCGCGAGCTTTGTTGATCCATTGGCTCTCCGAAGCGGAGCGAGTTCCGCTGGAGCAAGCTGAGTGTTCGTTTTACCGCTTGGCCGAAACTTGGCTCTTGGGACTTCGTCAATTGTCGGCCGAAGCCGCTCCGCCGGATTCCGTGATGGGCCATGAGATCAACGCGGATATTTGGAGGCGAGTCAGCAAGTTCTTCGATTATCTCGAAGCAAATGCCGACTCTCTCTGGCAGACGCCGTCCTTCGAACTGTCGTCGGTCGGTGAACCGAAGGAGCCTGGTGCGAGTGAACCTGCCGACCCGTTTCCCGACGATGACGAAGAAGACGATCTCTTCCGTGCCGCATACGAAGATGTTGTCTATCACGACAGTGCGGATGATGGCCATGAAGGTGAAATCTTTGATACCGGAAGTACGACGGAAGACGAACTGGTTCGCGAAGCGGATCGTCTCTGCGATCGCTTGGCCTTCATACACACACTGGCGCGGTTGTGGAGAAGTGCGGCACTTTGTTCTTTGAACGCTGATTGCGGAGCCGACGTCAGGGAACAACGTTGCGCAGCGCTTCGGCATTGGAGCGAAAAACTGCAGACGAGCCGCTCGGAGCTAATGGAATTGCTCGATCAGGTCAGCGAGTATCGCATTGCTGCATCGCAAAGCGATCACGATTCGATGATCGAGTACGACCGGCGAAGAATGGTCAAAGAAGGCCTGCTAGATCGAATCGTTGCCAGCACGGTTGAGATTGCGGATGCTGACCGAATCTTGCGATCGACCATTGTTGCCGAAGCCTGTGGAGATGATATTGGCGATGGCGATCTCAGCGAGGAGACGTTGGCGGTCAGAGCGTTCGCGGCGATTCTGCGTTCCGATCAGGATCAGGCGTCGCGATACGCGGTCGAATTGATTGCGGAACTATCGGACCAGGCGTTGCTTTACGTTCCGCTTACGAAAGGCGGGTCGCCTCGTGTCATCGTCGAAACACGAGTTCGCCAGCAAAGCATCCAGGACTTGCTGCGTTGCTTGCCTCGGTTGGGTTTGTACGTCGAGACGTATCGTCTGATCGAAACGGCTCGTGACATGGAGCGGAACAATCCGGTGGGCGCTGGTGCCGTGACCGAGTTCGATGAACTCTTCAAGATCGGCTACAAGTCGCTTGTGCGATCGCTCGTTAGTTCCGCGTCGGAATGGCAGGAAGAGCGGCAAAGCGAACATCGACCGCCCAACCTTACCGACTCGCCGCTGATCGCCTGCCTTGAACAGCTAACGGAGGCTGCGTTGCACAGTTGGTTGGCCCACAGTCAGACTTTGCGTCTGTCGGTCCTTGAGAAAGTGAGCGACAAACGCAGTTGGGAACCGCTGGTCAGCTTCGTTGAGGATTACGGTGCTGATCTGTTTACACAGCGTTTTCTCAACCTGGGTAACATCCGGGCGATCTTGCATCAAGGAGTGCAACCCTGGCTGGAGCGAGTGGTCGAAGAAAGCCACGGCGATGTGGGTGTGAAACTGCTTGACGAGTTGTTAGACGACTCGATTTCGTCGAGCCAGGCGGCGCGACATCTCACGCTTGTATTGGAAGCAATCACCGAGAATTACGGCGAGTACCGGGATTACAACAGTACGACGACGCAGTCGGATCGTGGCGAACTGCTCTATACCCTGCTCGACTTTCTGCGATTGCGAACCAAGTACGATCGAGTCTGCTGGAACCTGAAACCTGTCGTCTGGGCACACGAGATTCTTGTACGTCGCGGCTGCAAACAGGCCGCCCAAATGTGGCGTCGCGCGTTACGAGAGCGTATCGATTCGGAAGCGGACAAATTCGCAGCGCGTTTGAAGAAACTACAGAAGAAGCACGCGATGCAGATGCCATCGATCGCCGATCGACTTGGAGAGCGGTTCGTTCGGCCCTTGATCATTGATCGGCTATGTTCACTCGTTGAACCAGCGATCGCCGATGTTCAAGCCGACGGTCCTAAGGCAACCTTCCGGATGTTGCAGTACGAGACCGAGTTTCTGACCAAGGAGCCAACTGGCGTCGGATTCGACCTGCCCCCTTGGTTAGTCGCGTTGGAGGACGAAGTGCAAAGAGCTTCTCTTCCGGAGTTCGAGCGAGACGACTTCAATGAGCTAGAGGTTGCCGTCCCCATGCGATTGCTGTCGCAGGATGAAGTCCTCGAGCGACTCGACGAATGGACTGGCGACTAGCAACGTTGATCTTGTCAGTAGGACGGAGTTTTCACGGACGCACTTGTTTCCGAATTTGGAGCGATCGGAGTTGGCTCCGAGAATAGCGAAGGTTGGTTTGCTCATGTGAATGCGTCCTTTTCGAATCTCCGTTTCGTTTATAGCGTGCGAACGATCGAGTTCGTTGCACGGCGTCGTCGATGACGAAACGCTGGCATCCGCCCTCGTTTCGTTGTAGCCTAACTGGACAGCGCCACTTTGAGGCTTGATAGCATGCATAAGCCCATGCGAGTCTTCGTTTAACCGCAAGCCGGAGGCGTGCGCTTCCCTCGTCAGAGAGAAGCGGACGCCTCCGATACTATGAAAGAGC